>JBDUBP010000230.1:0-8849 GCA_040004075.1 Acidobacteriota bacterium
CGGGCGCGCACGTCGACACGATCTGCGACGCTCCCGACGGACGCAACATCAACGAGGGGTGCGGCGCCCTCCACCCGGAGAACATGCTCGGCGCCGTCCGGGAGAAGAGGGCCGCCCTGGGCGTGGCGTACGACGGCGATGCCGACCGGTCGATCTTTTCGGACGAGAACGGGAGGATCCTGGATGGCGACGACGTCCTCTGGATCATCGCCAGCGACTGGAAGCGCAAGGGCATCCTTCCCCCGGGCGGCGTGGTGGGAACGGTCATGTCGAATTTCGCGCTCGAGGCGGCGCTCGCTCGCGAGGCGATCCCGTTTCGCCGCTCCGCGGTCGGCGACCGGAACGTGGCGAGGCTGATGGAAGAGACCGGCGCGGCGCTCGGCGGCGAGACGTCGGGCCACATTCTGCTCCCGTTCTCCCCCGCCGGCGACGGGATCCTGACGACCTTGCTCCTGGCATCCATTCTCGTCGAAAGCGGGCAGCCTCTGTCGCGCCTGGCGACGCTCGAGAAGACGCCGCAGGCCCTCCGGAACATCCGCGTCGCGCGCCGGATCGACATCGATGCGCTTCCCTCCGTCTCCGGCGCGGTGGCGCGAGCGAGGAAGCAGTTCGACGGCCGCGGCCGGATCTTCCTGCGCTACTCCGGCACCGAGCCGCTCCTCCGAATCCTCGTCGAGGGCCCGGACGCCGCCGAGGTCTCACAGATCGCGGGCGACCTCGAGGCGGCGGTGCGCGCCGAGCTGACGTAGGGAGAAGAAGCTGTCAGCTGCCGGCCCTCAGCTTTCAACCGGAACGGAAAAGAGAACTCAGAACTGAGAACTGAAGACTCTCCCAAGGCGATCCTCTTCGATGCGGGGGGGACGCTCATCCACCTCGACGGCGACCGGATCTGCCGCGCCGCGGGAGCGCCTCACGCCGCCGCCCGGTTCGGAGAAGCGGCGTCCAGAGCGGCGGCGACCCTCGGCGCCTGGATCGTCCGCAATCCCTCCTCGACGGATGCCGAGCGGGTGCCGTTCTTCCTGGATCAGATCCTCCGCGGCCTCGGGCTCGGGGAGGAATCCGCGCGGAAGGCCGCGGCGGCCGCCGTAGGCGCCGAGCACGCGCGGGCGAACCTCTGGTCCCGCGCCGGAGAAGGGGCCGCCGAGACTCTCTCGACGCTTCGGGATCGGGGTTATCGGATCGGGGTTGTCTCGAACGCGGACGGGAGGGTGCGCGCGCTGCTCGAGACGGCCGGGCTCTCGCCCTTTCTCGAGGTCGTCGTCGATTCGTTCGAAGTGGGATTCGAGAAGCCGGATCCGCGCATCTTCCTCGCGGCGACCGAGCGGCTTGAGGTCGCGGCCTCTGAATGCGTGTACGTCGGCGACATCTTCTCGATCGATGTCGTCGGCGCGCGCGGCGCGGGCATGCGCGCGATCCTGATCGGCACGGGCGCGGCGGAGGAGCCGGTGGAGCGCGTCCTCACCCTGCCGGAGCTGCTGACGAAGTTCCCGGGGGTCGAGAGGGCCTGACCGGCGTTCTGGAGAAGCTTTCCACTCTCCCCGTCCGCCGGGGAGAGGGCTCGGGTGAGGGGCGATGCGAGAAGGCAGGCGGAGGCTCATCGGCCGGAGCCGGACCCCTCATCCTGCCCTCTCCCCCGGCGGGGGGCTCGGAGTGCGGCGCCTCTTCTACCTCTCGATGTCCGGGACCGGCTCTCCCGTCGTGTTCGGCTCCGAGAAGACCAGCGCGGTCCCCTGCACCGGCAGGAGCACCGTGTGGTTGCGCTCGGCGAAGTCGAGCCAGATCTCGTAGAAGCCGTTCGAGGAAACGGCCATCAGCCGGCCGGGCTTGTTCTTCAACTCCAGCGTCGGGCAGAAGATGACGACTTTGGCGGGTAAGTCCAAACGACCTCCTGAGAGCGCGTCCCCGGTTGTCCAGCTGCCAGTTGTCAGGCGACGGTGTCGAGTGTGTTACCCATTATGACAAGCATCTCGGCCCACGTCACCACCGGCACTCCGAGAGACCGGGCTTTTTCGAGCTTCGAGCCGGCGGCCTCCCCGGCCACCAGGTAGTCGGTCTTCTTCGAGACGGAGCCGGCGACCCGCGCTCCGGCGCTCTCGAGGCGGGCCTCGGCCTCTTCGCGGCTGGCTCCATCGAGAATGCCCGTGACCACGACCGTCTTGCCCAGGAGCGCCCCATCCGGGGGCGGCGCCTTCTCGCGGGACTCGAAGTTCACCTCGTATCCGCGGAGCCGGTCGATCAGCTCGCGGTGCCGGGGGTGCGCGAACCAGGCGACCACGGCCGCGGCGGTGTTCGGCCCGACCTCCTCCGCGCGCTGGAGCTCGTCCGCGGTCGCCGCGGCCAGCCCGTTCAGGGTCCGGAAACGGCGCGCCAGGATTCTCGCCGCCTTTTCTCCCACGTGGCGGATCCCCAGGGCGAAGATCAGACGGAACAGGTCGTTCCCCTTGCTCGTCTCGATCTGCGCCGTCAGGTTGCCCGCGGACTTCTCGCCCCAGCGCTCCAGGGCCGCCAGGTCTTCCGCCCGGAGGGCGTAGATCGACGCCACGTCGGTCAACAGACCCGCCGTCACCAGCTGGTCGACGAGCTTCTCCCCGAGCCCCTCGATGTCCATCGCGCGGCGGGAGCAGAAGTGGCGCAGCGCCTCCCGGACGACCGCCGGGCACGCGGGGTTCACGCAGCGCGTCGCGACCTCCTCGGCGTCGCGGACGACCGGGTCTCCGCAGACCGGGCAGCGCGCCGGCATGGCGTAAGGCGCCGCGGCCGCCGGCCGCTCCTCCAGAAGGACGCGGACCACCTTCGGAATGACGTCCCCCCCTTTCTCCACGATCACCGTGTCGCCGACGCGGACGTCCTTGCGGGTGAGGTCCTCGTAATTGTGGAGCGTCGCGCGTTTGACCGTGGTCCCGGCGAGAAGCACCGGATCGAGGTGGGCCACCGGAGTCAGGGCCCCCGTCCGGCCGACCTGAACGGTGATGTCGCGCACCACCGTCCTCTTCTCCTCGGCGGGGTACTTGTAGGCGAGAGCCCAGCGGGGGGATTTTGCGGTCCTTCCGAGGCGTTCCTGGAGGGCCCGGTCGTCCACCTTGACGACGGCTCCGTCGGTCTCGAAATCGAGCTCGTGGCGCCGCGTCTTCCACTCCTCGAGAAACGCGCGGACGCCATCGAACGACGCGCACTGCCGCGAGTGCGGATTGACGCGGAAGCCGAGCTCGCGCAGCCGGTCGAGGATCCCCGTCTGCGAATCGGGGATCCGCGGAGCGGCCGCGATCCCGTACAGCCACGCCTCGAGGCGCCGGCGGGCGGTGATCCGGGAATCGAGCAGCCGCATCGTTCCCGCCGCCGCGTTCCTCGGGTTCGCGAACAACGCCTCCCCTTCGGCCTCGCGCTCCGCGTTGACCTTTTCGAACGCCTTCTTCGTGTAGAACACCTCCCCGCGCACTTCGACGGTTCCCGTCTCCGGGATTCGGAGGGGGATCGAGCGGATCGTGCGCACGTTCTCCGTCACGTCTTCCCCCCGGACGCCGTCCCCTCTCGTCGCGCCGCGGACCAGGCGCCCGTTCTCGTAACGAAGAGCGATCGAGAGACCGTCGATCTTGAGCTCCGCCACGTAGGCCGGGGGATCGTCCCCGAGGATCCGCCGGACGCGCGCGAGCCAGGCCTCCGCCTCCTGCCAGTCGTACGCGTTCTCGAGAGAGAGCATCGGGCTCACGTGGTCGACCGTCGCGAACCCCTCCGCCGGACGCCCTCCGACGCGGCGCGCCGGGGAATCGGGGACGGCGAGCTCCGGATACCGCTCCTCGAGCACGACGAGCTCGCGCATCAGCTGGTCGAACTGCGCGTCGCTGATCTCGGGACGATTGTCGACGTAGTAGAGCCGTTCGTGGCGGGCCAGCTCCTCGCGAAGATCGCGCGCCCGGCTCGACGCCGCGGGAGAAGCGGGCAGGCTCGGCGAGGCCGCCGCAACTTCGGCAGGCAGAGACTTTTTCGGCACGCGCGGCATGCTACAGTCTCGCCAATGGGCTCGGCAAAGGCGAGAACCCTCCTTCTCGCTCTCGCGGGCGCGTTCGCTGCTCCCGCCGTTCCGCTCCAGGCCGCTCCTCTCGCCGCGCCCGTCGCCTCCTACGAAATCTCCTGCCGCCTCGACCCGGAAAAGAAGACCGTCGAAGGCACGGAGCTGCTCACGTGGACGAACACGACGAGCCGCCCCGCGCCGACGCTCCAGTTCCACCTCTATTTGAACGCCTTCCTGAACACCCGAACGACGTTCCGCCGGGAGTCGGGCGGAATGTCGCGTGGCGTCCCGATCCCGGATTCGTGGGGCTCCGTCGAGGTCCTTCGCATGACGTTCGCGGACGGGACGGATCTCCTCCCGGCGATGGTCTTCCTCTCACCCGACGACGGCAATCCCGACGACCGCACGGTCGCGGAGGTGACCCTCCCCCGGCCGGTCGCTCCGGGAGAGACCGCCCGGGTGTCCCTCGACTTCCGGTCGCGCCTGCCCCGGGTCTTCCGGCGCACCGGGTGGAAAGGCGACTTCTTCATGGTCGCCCAATGGTTCCCGAAAATCGGCGTCCTGCAGGAGACGGGGTGGAATTGCCATCAGTTCCATGCGAACAGCGAGTTCTTCTCGGACTTCGGCGATTACGACGTCTCGATCGACGTGCCGTCCCGTTACCGCGGCAAGGTCGGAGCGACGGGAAAGCGCGTCGAGGAGCGTCAGGGAGCGGGCGACCGGGTGCTGTACCGGTTCCGCCAGGAGAGCGTGCACGACTTCGCCTGGACGGCCGATCCCGATTACGTCGTGGTGAAAGACTTCTTCCGCGAGGCGGGCCTGGCCGACGTCGAGCTCCTCCTCTACGTGCAGCCCGAGCACGCGTCCCAGGCGGGCCGCCACTTCCGCGCCGTGAAGGCCGCTCTCTCCAGAATGGGCCGGGTGCTGGGACCCTACCCGTATCCGACGCTGACGATGGTCGACCCCCCCTGGGGGGCGTCGGGGGCGGGCGGAATGGAGTACCCGACGTTGATCACCTGCGGAACGCACGTGATCGCGCCGGCGACGGCGCAGAAGCCCGAGGAGGTCACGATCCACGAGTTCGGACACCAGTTCTTCTACGGGATGATTGCGTCGAACGAGTTCGAGGAGCCCTACCTCGACGAAGGATTCAACAGCTACATGACGGACCGGGTGCTGCGGGCCACGTACGGTCCGGATCATCCGGTCGTGAGTGTTTTCGGATACCGGATCGCTCTCGGCATCGACAGGCTCTATCCGGTCGACGTGGAACGCCGTTACTTCGAGGTGTCGACGCTGGACGTCCACGCTCAGCCGAGCTGGAAATTCCGCGACGTCAAAACCTACGGCGCCGACACTTACTCCCATACAGCGCTGGCGCTGGCGACCCTCGAGAACCTCCTGGGCACGAACCTGATGGACCGCGCGCTGCGGCTGTACGCGGACCGGTGGCGCTTCCGGCATCCGACCCTGAACGATTTCATCCGCTGCGTGAACGAGGTGTCGGGGCGGGAGTGGACGTGGTTCTTCGATCGCACGTTCCGATCCTCGGGAAACGTCGATTACGCCGTCGAGAAGGCGACATCGACGCCCGCGAAGCCGCCGAAGGGGCTTTTCGAACAGGACGGCAAGCTGGTCGAGGGACCTCCGCCCGCGCTCGCCCGGGTCCGCGGCTACGACAGCATGGCGCTCGTGACGCGCCGCGGCGAGACGGCCCTGCCAGTCGACGTGCTGCTGCGGTTCGAGGGAGGAAAGACGTACCGGTCTTCCTGGAACGGGGAGGCGCGCTGGAAGCGGTTTCGCATCAGCGGCGGCCCCCGGCTGCTCGAGGCGATCGTCGATCCCGACGAGAAGCTCGCGCTCGACGAGGACCACACGAACAACGGCAAGCGCGTCGTGCCGGACCCGCGCGCCGCTTCCCGGTGGACGGCCCGGAGCGTTTTCTGGATGCAGAACTTCCTCGACACCCTGACGGTGGCGTGGTGAGCCCGGCCCGGACTTCGGGGGCCCTCGCCTGCTTCGGCCGCGGGCTGCGGCTCTCGCTCTCGAAACCGTACCTCGCGGTTTCGCTCTGGCTCATTCAACTTCTCTTAGCGTCCGTGCTCATCCTCCCGGTCTCCAACTCCCTGCACGATCTTCTCGACGACTCTCCTTCCGCCAGCCGGATGGTCGCCAACCCGGACCTGGGGTGGTGGGAAACGCTTCTGCGAACGCATCCGGACCTTCTCGGCAATTTCCCGGACCTTCTCACCGGCCTTCTGACGCCCGAGGGAGTCACCTCCTCGAAGCTGTCCGGCCTGAGGGGAATCGGAGGGGCCGCCGTCTCGCTCGGACTGCTCGCGATCGTGCTCCATGCGTTTGCCCTCGGCGGAATCTTCGGAACACTGCGCGAGCCGCACGGGTCTCTCGTCACGTTTGGCCGCGAAGGGATGCGGCGCTTTCCCGCCTTCCTCGCCTTCACGCTCGCGGCCCTCGCCGCCGCGCTGCTGGCCTACCGCTGGGTGTGGCTCGAGACCGGCCTCGCGTTGAACGAGCGTATGCGGGAGCTGCAGAGCGAGCGACAGGCGCTCGCCATCACGCTCGCCCGGCTCCTTCTGCTCGCCTTCGTCCTCTCCGCCATCAAGCTCGTCGCGGACTCGGTGAGGGCCATCTGGGTCGCACGGCCCGATCTCCCGCCGGTATCGCGATTCTTCGCGGGCATAGCCGGCGCGCTCTCGCGCCCGATCCGGCTCTTTGGAGTGCTGCTGTCGGCGATCGTCACGACCCTCACGCTCTACGCGATCTGGATCGTGGCGGACCCGTCCGCGGGAGGCGAGGCGAGATTTGCTCTCGTTCCTCTCATCCTGACGCAGCAGGTGTTCGTCTTTCTCCGCTCGCTGATCAAGGTCGGCTACTATGCCGGGATCTCCGAGGCCCTGACGCGCACGCCGTCTCCCGAATACTCCTACGTCGCGGCGCCGCCCTCAGCTGCGCCCGTCGCGGCCCCGTCCGCCGACGACGAACCCGCGCTCGAGAACCCGGCCGGCGCCGTCTAGCCGTACGCGGTACACGAACGGCTCTCGCGTGTACTCGCCATCTTTTCCCCGCGCCCACGGCCCGGCGAAGAACGGCAGGAATCTCAGGTCTTCGAAGGTCACTTCAGCGCCTCCGTCGGGCGAAACCGTCACGGTCTCCAGCGGAAATCGAGCGAAGGCCAAGTATGTCTGCACCTCGGGAAGCGATCGCGCCCGGCGACTCTGCGGCGAATCGGGGGGACGCTGGAAGGAGCGGATGCGTGCCCTGCTCGGGGGCGGGTAGAAATCGGGCAGGCGGCGAAGGGCCTCCGACAGCTTTTCCGGGACGCGCGGCGTCGGCACCGCGCGCGCGAACGGCCCGATGTCGAAGAAGCAGGCGTGGACGGAGCCGCCGTGGTCGGAGAGCCCCAGCCATCGAAACGGAGACAGGAGCTGGGGCATGACCGCCGCGGCCGCGCCCGGCGGGAGATGGTCGATGCGCCGCCACGCCTCCAGAGCCCGTGCGTGCAGGATCGCGCAGAAGCCGAGGTAGGCGGCGAGCGCCGCGCATCCGGCCAGCGCGATCCTGCGCCCGCTCGCGGGGCGGGCGAGCGACACCAGGAGGGTCACGAAGCCGATGCCGGAGAAGAAGAGGTCGAGGATGAAGACCCAGTCGAGGGAGTACCGCGTCCTCCTGAGCGGCGTGAAGAACATCGTTCCGAACGAGGTGATCCAGTCGAACAGGATGTGGGACGCGATCCCGATGGCGGCGAAAATCCAGAGGTCCGCGAAGCGGGTCCTGCGGAAAAAGAGCCGCGCGATCGCCGCCATCGCGAGAGCGAAGAGCGGCAGATACACGAAGGAATGGCTCCAGCCGCGGTGGTTCCGCAGGTAGTCGAGCCGGCCGCTCAGGAAGAACGCGTCGGCGTCGGGGAGCATCGCGGCAAGAAATCCCAGCCAGAGGGCGGCGCGCGCGCCGGGCCGGGAGGTCATCGCGCGTGTGAGCATCGCTCCCACGAGGCCGTGGCTCGGTGTATCCATGCGCGGCGGATGATAATCTCGCGCGCGTCTTGGAAGCGCAGACGACGCAGACGCTCCGCGATCGAGTGGCGCTCGTCACCGGCGCGTCCTCCGGCCAGGGCCGCGCCTTCGCGCAGGGTCTCGCGCGCGCCGGCGCCCGCGTCTTCGCCGTGGCGCGACGGGAGGAGCTGCTCCGCTCGCTCGTCTCCGAAATCTGCGACTCGGGAGGCGACGCCGCGTACCACGTCGCCGACGTTCGCTCCGTTCCCGCGGTCTTCGACCTCGTGGACGTCGTGCTCGCCCGCTATCGGCGCATCGACATCCTGATCAACGCCGCGGGCATCGGATTTCGTGCGCCGCTCGCGGAGCTGAAGCGCTCGCAGATCGAGGAAATGCTCTCGACGGACCTGGCCGCAGCGATCTACCTGACACAGGCGGCGCTGCCCTCGCTCGTGAAGAGCGCCCCGTCGGACGTCGTCAACGTCGCCTCGATCGCGGGGCTCGAGGGATTCACGGAGGGCTCCGTCTACTGCGCCGCCAAGCACGGGCTCGTCGGGTTCACCCGCGCGCTCGCGCAGGAATTGAAGCCCGAGGGCGTGCGCGTCACGGCGCTCTGCTCGGGATCGGTGGACACGGAGTTCTTCGACAGGTTCCGCCCCACGACCGAGAAGAGCCTGCGCCTGACGCCCGAGGACGTCGTCTCAATCCTGCTCGGGATCCTGACCTCTCCGCCGCACGTTCTCTTTGGCGAGGTCGTCGTGCGGCCGAGGGTCGTGAAGGGATGATTGGCGGAGAAGAGTTCAGGTTGAGAGTCGAGAGTCGAGAGT
>JBDUBP010000068.1:0-2638 GCA_040004075.1 Acidobacteriota bacterium
CGACCCGGGCGAGCCGATCGGCCTGATGCTGCCGGAAGAACAGGCGGGCGGCCCGATCGCCGCCTCCGCGCGGGCAATCGACGACCCGGGCGAGCCGATCGGCCTGATGCTGCCGGAAGAACAGGCGGGCGGCCCGATCGCCGCCTCCGCGCGGGCAATCGACGACCCGGGCGAGCCGATCGGCCTGATGCTGCCGGAAGAACAGGCGGGCGGCCCGATCGCCGCCTCCGCGCGGGCAATCGACGACCCGGGCGAGCCGATCGGCCTGATGCTGCCGGAAGAACAGGCGGGCGGCCCGGCGCCTCTCCAGATTCTCGAAGTGGACGGGCGGCTGCGCGAGCTCGCGGGCATGAGAAAGGCCGCGCAGAAACAGGCGACTCTCGAAGACGTTCTCCGCCGCGCGAGTCGCGTCGAAGCGCGCTATCTCGTCAAGACGCTCTCCGGCGGCCTGCGCGTCGGCGCCGATCTCGCGACGGTCGAGGAGGCCATCGCCTCCGCGTTCGGGGCGGATCGCGAAGCGGTCGCTCGCGCGCGCCGGGACTGCGGCGACATCGGCGAGACCGCCGAGGCGGCGCGGGCGGGACGCCTTTCCGAGATCCTCTTCCGGCTCTTTCATCCGATCGGCTTCATGCTCGCCTCCCCGATCGAGAACCCGCAGGACATCGTCGAAGAGCTCCCCCTTTTCGCCGTAGAGGACAAGTTCGACGGGATCCGCGCGCACGCGCACAAGTCCGGCACCCGCGTGGCGCTCTTCTCCCGGACGCTCGACGACGTCACCGCGCAGTTTCCCGAGATCGCCCTCTCGCTCGCCGCGCCGCCCGGTCAGTTCCTGCTCGACGGGGAGATCGTTGCGTGGACGGGGGATCGCGTCGGGTCCTTCTTCCGTCTCCAGAGGCGCCTCGGGAGAAAGGCCCCGCCGGCGGATCTTCTCTCGGAGATCCCCGTCGCCTTCATCGCGTACGACTGCCTCGCCTCGGGCGAGACGCCTCTCTTCGAGCGCCCGTGGCGCGATCGTCGCGTCGAGCTCGAACGGCTGGCGCTGGCGGGCGGGTTTCTCCTCTCACCCGTGCGGCGCGCGTCGGATGCGGCGGGTCTCGAGGCCTTCTTCACGGATGCGCGGGAGCGGGGGAACGAAGGGCTGATGTTCAAGCGCGAGGACTCGCCGTACCAGGCGGGAAAGCGCGGCCGCGCGTGGCGAAAGTGGAAGAAGGCGCTCGCGACTCTGGACGTCGTCGTCACCGCCGTCGAGCAGGGGAACGGCAAGCGAGCGGGGATGCTCTCCGACTACACCTTCGCCGTGCGGGACGGCGACCGGCTCGTCAACATCGGAAAGGCCTACAGCGGCCTGACGGATGAGGAGATCCGGAGGATGGGCGCCGTCTTCCGGAAGATCACCGTCGCCAAATACGGGCCCGTGCGGGCGGTGGCCCCGGAAGTGGTTCTCGAGGTCGCGTTCGACACCATCCAGAAGAGCGCCCGCCACAAGTCGGGCTTCGCGCTCCGGTTCCCGCGGATCGTCCGGATCCGGGAGGACAAGACCCCGGCGGAGGCGGATACGGTCGAGACCGTCGAGGAGATCTGGAAAGGGATTCAGGGAATGGACCGGGCGGGAAACGGAAAACGGGAAACGGGAAACGACGGCGGAGGATCACAGTAAGAAAGGCGGGCCCGGCTCAAACGGCCGGGCCCGAGGTAGGAAGGTATCGCGTGCTGACCCTAAAAACCGGGTCATGCGCTCTCTCATTCCCTTCCGGCTTCGGTTCCTTCGTTTCCCGTTTCCCGTTTCCCGATCCCCCCATCACCTCGGCACGATCTCGTACTCTTCCGGGGACAGCGTGGCGTCCGGCTGGATCTCCAGGTCCACCCCGAGCCGCTCCTGGACGTCCTCGAGAATTGTCCTCTCTTCCTCCGCCAGGAGGCGCGCCAGGGAGGGGGGGACCCGCACGTGGATCGTCTCGCCGCGGGTGTAGAGCGAGGGCGGGCGGAGCAGATCCCGCCGCATGTCGAGCGCGAGCGTGAGATCCGTCCGCACCCGGCCGCGGCCCGAACAGCACGGGCACCCTGTCGTGAGCGTCTTCTCGAGGTTCCCGCGAGAGCGCTGCCGCGTGACCTCGACCAGGCCGAACTCGGACAGCTGCAGCATCCGCGTTCGGGCGCGGTCGCGGGCAAGCTCGAGCTCGAACTTTTCGAAGACCTCGCGCCGGTGCCCGGGATCCCCCATGTCGATGAAGTCGATCACAAGGAGCCCGCCCAGGTCCCTCAGCCGGATCTGACGCGCGATCTCCGGCACCGCCTCGAGATTCGCCGCGAACACCGTGTCCTCGAGGCCGTCTTTCCCGACGAACTTACCCGTGTTCACGTCGATGGCCACCAGGGCTTCGGTCTGCTGGATGACGATCGAGCCGCCCGAGGGAAGCTCGACGTGGCGCCGCAGACCGCGGGAAATCTCCTGCTCGACCCCGGCCGTCTCGAAAAGGGGCGGCTCGCTCGGGCACAGCTCGACGACTGGGACGAGCGACGGCGCGACCGCGCTCAGAAATTCGATCAGGCGGGCGTGGGTGGGCTCGTCGTCGACGCGGATCGCCGCGAAATCCGTGGACACGAGGTCCCGTACGACGCGCAGGGCGAGGTCGAGCTC
>JBDUBP010000140.1:0-8811 GCA_040004075.1 Acidobacteriota bacterium
CGGCCCTCCGGGCGCGTCTCGACCGCCGCCGCGTGGTGCCGGCACACGTTGAAGAAGGCGCGCAGAGCTCCGTCGGTCCCGCGCACGGCGACGACGGGTTCGCCGGCAAACTCCGCGGTCACGAAATCGCCGGGACCCGACACCTGGTCCGAGCGGCCGATCACCTGCCAGGACCGCGCGAAGACCGCATCCCGCTCGAGCCGGTCGATGCGCTCATCGACGTACCAGTTCCCCGGAATCGTCCAGGCCTGCTCGAGGGGCCGGTCGGGGTCGTAGGCGCCGACGATCTGTTCGATCGAGTCCGGGTTCATGGCGCGATCGGCGTGGCGGTCTTTCGCGGCGGGTTGAAGAACGGAGTCTCGACGACGCGGGCCGGAACGCGGTGGCGTACCGCCTCGACCGTCAGCTCGAAGTCGAGAACGGTCCCGGCGGCGGCGCTGGAGCGGTCCACGGTGGCGAGCGCGATGAACTTCTTGAGCACCGGCGACCAGGTGCTCGACGTGGCCTTGCCCACCTGACCCCGCCCGCCGTACACCGGAACGGCCACCCGGGAGGCGGCGGCCGGCACCTGCGGAGCGAGCCCCAGGCGGTCGTAAATCCCTTCCACCGCCGACCAGTCGATCTCGAGGCCGACGATCGCTCGGGCGGGGCCGCGCCGTTTCTCCTCCGCCAGCGCGGCCTGTCCGACGAACCGGGCCTTCTCGAGGTGGACCAGCCGGCCGAGCCCCATCTCGAAGGGAGAGTATTTCTGCGATTCGATCAGAGCCTTCTTGCTGCTCGCGAAGTCTACGTCGATCAGCAGAAGCCCGGCCTCGATGCGGGCGACGTCCAGAGCGAGCATTCCGGCCGGTCGGACGTCGAAAGGCCTCCCGCCG
The DNA here is from genome assembly GCA_040004075.1 of Acidobacteriota bacterium. Taxonomy (GTDB): domain Bacteria; phylum Acidobacteriota; class Thermoanaerobaculia; order UBA5066; family Gp7-AA6; genus JALYUA01. The sequence continues at coordinate 876 of JBDUBP010000140.1, forward strand.
GCGATCAGCGCGTCCCACACGCGGCCCGCGTCGCTCCACGGGATCCAGATCTCGTACCCGAGGTCGCCCGTGTAGCCTGTCCGCGAGATCTCGACCGGAATCCCCGCGATCTTCCCGGTCGTAACGCGGAAGTACTTGAGCCGCTCGATGTCGGCCTCCGCGACGCTCGAAAGAAGACGCCCCGACGTCGGGCCCTGAAGCGCGAGAGAGGCGACCTTTTCGGAGATGTCCTCGATCTCGACCTCGAGCCCGAGGGCGTTCTGCCGGAACCAGCGCAGCGACGGGTCGGCGGCCGTCCAGCGGTACACGTTCTCTTCGAGCCGCGACACGGTCCCGTCGTCGATCGTCTTTCCTCTCTCGTCGCACCACGGGGTGTAGATGACCTGACCGACCGACACCTTCCGCAGGTCGCGCGTGACGATCCGATCCACCAGCCGCGTCGCGTCCCGCCCGCTCAACCGGTACTTGTAAAGAGGCGAGACGTCGATCAACGCGGCCGCGTTCCGGATCGCGTTGTACTCGTGCTCGTGGTGCGTTTCGTAGGAAGAGACCGCGTAGTAGCCGGACCATTCGCGGTAGCTCAGGCTCTCGCAAAGCGCGAAGGTCTTTTCGTGAACCGCGGTGCCGATCGGCATGGATGACCTCGAAGGGGGAGAGAGAAAGCAGTATATAAACTCGCGCGGCAAATGAAATGAACAAGCGGTACGACGTCGTCGTCATCGGCGGCGGGCACAACGGCCTCGTCCACGCGGCTTACCTGGCGCGCGCGGGAAAGAAAGTCCTCGTGCTCGAGCGGCGCCACATCGTCGGCGGCGCCGCGATCACGGAAGAGGTCTTTCCGGGATTCCACTTCTCGGTCGCCTCCTACGTCGTTTCGCTTCTGCGTCCCGAGATCATCCGCGAGCTCGACCTGCCGCGGCATGGGCTCGAGATCCTGCCCCTCGACGGCACTTTCACGCCGATGGAGAACGGCGATTACCTCTGGCGGGTGAACGACCACGCGAAGACGCGGCGCGAGATCGCCCGCCACTCGAAGGTCGACGCCGAAGCGTACGAGGAATACGGGAAGGCGATGATCGAGATGGGCCGTTTCGTCAAGCCCATCCTCTCGCTGACCCCTCCCGACCCCACGTCGCTCGACCCGCGCGGGCTCTGGGAGCTTTTGAAGATCGGCCGCCGGTTCCAGAAGCTTCGCCCGGAGGACCAGCAGAACCAGGTCCAGCTGATGACCATGAGCGCCGTGGATTTTCTGGACCGGTGGTTCGAGACCGACGTGTTGAAGGCCACCATGGCCGCGTCGGGGATCATCGGCACGTTTCTCGGCGTGCGCTCGCCCGGGACCGCGTACGTCCTGCTCCACCACTACATGGGGGAGATCGACGGGGCGTTCCGCTCGTGGGGGTTCGCCCGCGGCGGAACGGGCGCCATCTCCGAGGCGATCGCCGCGGCGGCGCGCGAGGCGGGCGTGGAGATCCGCACCGAGGCCCCGATCGCGCAAATCCGCGTGCGCTCCGGGCGCGCGACTGGCGTCGTCCTCGAGGACGGGGAGGAGATCGACGCCGCCGTGGTCTCGTCCTCGGTCGATCCGCGCCTGACGTTCCTGAAGATGATCGGCCGGAAGGAACTGCCCGACGACTTCGTGGAAGACCTGGAGAGATACAAGTTCCGCGGCTCCTCGGGGAAAGTGAACCTCGCGCTCGACGGGCTTCCGGAGTTCCGCTCGCTGCCCGGCGCCGGCCAGCACCTCCGCGGCGCGATCTCGATCTCTCCATCCATCGAGTACATGGAGCGCGCCTACGACGACGCCAAGTACGGCCACTTCTCGCGGCGTCCCTACATGGACGTCGTGATCCCGAGCCTGACGGACCCGTCGATCGCGCCGCCGGGGAAGCACGTCATGTCCTGCTTCGTCCAGTACGCGCCGTACCATCTGAAGGAGGGCCACTGGGATGACCAGCGGGAGGCCTTTGGCGACGCGGTCATCGACGCGCTCGCGCTGCACGCGCCAAACATCCGCAACCACATCCTCCACCGGCAGGTGTTGACGCCGCTCGACATCGAACGCGTCTTCGGGCTCACCGAAGGAAACATCTTTCAGGGCGAGCTCACGCTCGAGCAGCTCTTCTTCCTGCGCCCCGCTCCCGGTTGGGCGCAGTACCGGACGCCGATCCGCGGCCTCTACATGTGCGGAGCGGCGACGCACCCGGGAGGCGGGATCATGGGGGCCCCTGGAAGAAACGCGGCGTCGATCCTGCTCCAGGACTCGAAGAGGCGGCGCGCGTGAGCGGCGCCGGCCGCCGGGACATCGTGATCGTGGGCGCGGGAGTCAACGGGCTCGTTGCGGCCGGGCTGCTCGCGAAGGCCGGGTTCCGCCCGCTGGTCGTCGAGCGCCGCGCCGCCGTCGGCGGAACCGCGGTGACCGAGGAGTTCCATCCCGGGTTTCGCGCGTCGATGGTGGCGACGACCGCCGGCCCGATCCTTCCCACGATCGCGCGCGAGCTCGAGCTCCGCCGGCACAGCTTCGACCCGATCCGACCCGCGGTCCGGACCTTCGCGCCCTCCGCCGACGGCCGCGCCCTTCTCCTCTTCGAAGACCCGTCGCGGACCGCCGCGGAGCTTGCGGCATTCTCGAAGAAAGACGCCGACAGATTCCTCCAGTTCCACGCGAGCCTCTCGGCGATCGGAGGGCTGCTGGCGCCGCTCCTTTCGACGACGCCTCCCCGCATCGACCGGCCCGGCGGCGGCGACGTGCTCCGGTTCGGCCGGCTCGGGCGTTCCTTCCGGGCGCTGCCGAAGCGCGATGCCTGGCGCCTGCTTCGGTGGGGACCGATGGCGGTCGCCGACTTCGCGGCCGAGTGGTTCGAATCGGAGCCCCTGCGCGCCGTGATCTCCGCCCGCGGCGTCGCGGGATGTTTCGCCGGGCCCTGGTCGGCGGGCACGACCGCGAACCTTCTTCTCGCCGCGGCCGCCGACCCGCACTCCGGCGGCGCCGGCGGGTTCGTGCGCGGCGGCATGGGGAAGCTGAGCGACGCCCTGGCCGCCGCCGCGCGAGCGGCGGGCGCGGAGATCCGGACCGGCGCGGAGGTGGTCTCCGTTCGCGTCGTGAAGGGCGCGGCCGCCGGAGTCGTCCTGTCGGGCGGCGAAGAGATCCCGGCGGGCGCGGTCGTCTCGAGCGCCGACCCGAAAACCACGTTCCTGCGGCTCGTCGACCCGGCCGAGCAGGACCCGGACTTTCTGTCCAACGTTTCGAACCTGCGCTCTACCGGGACCGCCGCCATGCTCCACTTCGCTCTCTCCGGACTGCCGGACTTTCGCGCGCTCGCCGGTAAAGACGCGGCCGGCGCTCTCGCGGGACGGATCCACATCGGCACCGAGGTCGACGAGATCGAGCGCGCGTACGACGCCGCGAAGTACGGCGAGCTTTCGCCGCGCCCTTACTGCGAGGCCAGCATTCCAAGCCTCTCCGACCCGGGTCTCGCCCCGGCCGGAAGGCACGTCCTCTCGGTGCGCGCGCAGTACGCGCCGTTTGCCCTGAAGAGCGGCGGGTGGAACGAGCGGCGGCGGGAGCTCGAAGACGCCGTCGTTCGTCTCGTCTCCGAGCACGCGCCGAACTGGAAGTCGCTCATCGTCGGGTCACGCGTGCTCACGCCGCCCGACCTCGAGGCCACCTACGGGATGACCGGCGGGCACATCCATCACCTGGAGCACTCTCTCGATCAGGTCTTCACGATGCGCCCCCTGCTCGGCTGGGCGCGCTACCGGACTCCGATTGCCGGCCTGTACCTGTGCGGCTCGGGAACCCACCCTGGCGGGGGGATGACGGGAGCCAACGGGGCGAACGCGGCGCGGGAAATCGTGCGAGACCGGAAGAGACGGACTTAGGGTCGAAAACGGGAGCCGAGCGACCAGCGGGAGCGAGACGGCTGCGGTACTCCGCGGTCAACTCGATCGGGATTCGCGCTGAGCCGGAAAGAGTGACGAGGGGCGCTGACAGCTGAGAGCTGACAGCTTCTCTAGGACGCCTCTCGCGCGCCGATCTTCTCGTACGCCGCCCCGAGCGCCGAGGCGATCTGCTGCGCCGTGCGGCCTTCGATCTCGTTTCGCTGGATCAGGTGGATGAGGCGGCCTCCGGAGAGGATCGCGATCTGCGGGGAGGAAGGCGGGAAGCCCTCGAAGTAGCTGCGCGCCCGCGCCGTGGCCTCGACGTCCTGCCCGGCGAAGACGGTGGCGCGGCGCTTCGGGGCGGCAGGATGAGACAGCGAGAGGGCCACTCCCGGGCGGGCGACGCCGGCGGCGCAGCCGCAGATGGAGTTCACCACGAGGAGCATGGGCTCGCCGCTCGCGGCGATCTCCGAGTCCACCGCCTCCGGCGTCGCCAGCTCGCGGAATCCCAGCCGCGTCAGCTCCTCGCGCATCGGTTGCACCATCATCGGCGGGTACGGCATAGGCCCCTCCTTCGGGAACCTATATCCTATCTTTCGAAACGGCCCTCGGACGGCAGACGGTCGGTTGCGAAGGAGAAACGCATGGTGGCGTGGACGAGACGGAGTCTCCTGGGCGTGGTCGGAGCGGCCGCCGCATCGAGTCTCGCGCCCCTTTCCCCGCTCGGGGCGGCTCCCGCCGACGCGCCGGCGTTGCCGCCTCCCCTGCCCGCGGACGTCTTCCGCGACCGCCAGAGCCGGCTCCGCGCGGCGGCGAAAGCGAGAAGCCTCGACGCGCTCTTCGTGACCCCCTCGACGAATCTCGCCTGGGCCGCGAATCTCGCGATCGGCCGGAGCGAGCGGCTGACTGCTCTTCTTCTCTTCACCGACGGGCCGTCGGTCCTGATCACTCCCTCGTTCGAAGAGGCCAACCACAAACGCACCGCCGTCGCGGATGAGGTCCGGACCTGGAACGAGGATGAGGATCCCCTCGCCCTGACGGCGAAGATCCTGGCGGGCCGCAAAGCGGTCGGCGTCGAAGGGACCACCGCCTATCAGACCGCCGCCGGCCTCGCGGCAGCGGCCGGCGCGAAGCTTGAGGAAGGGACGCCGGTCTTCGACTCTCTCCGGATGATCAAGTCGGCCGACGAGCAGGCGTTCATCCGGGAGGCGGCGCGCCGGACGAACCTCGCGATCGAGGGAGCGCACCGGCGGACGCGCGGCGGAATGACGGAAAGCGAGCTCGCGCGGATCCTCGAGGAGGAGTTCACGAAGCAGGGCGTTCGCGGCGGCGGACTGGTCCAGTTCGGACCGTCCTCCGCGTTTCCCCACGGCGGGCCGGCCGAGCGCCGCCTCGCGAAGGGCGACCCCGTGCTGATCGACGCGGGCTGCCGCGTGCACGGCTACAGCTCTGACATCACGCGCACCGTCTCCTTCGGTCCGCCGTCGGATGAGCTCCGCAAGGTGTACGACGCGGTCGACCGCGCGCAGGTCGCGGGCATCGGGATGCTCAAGGCGGGGACGAGCGGCGAGGACGCCGACCGCGCCGCTCGCAAGGTGATCGAAGACGCCGGCTACGGACAATTCTTCACGCACAGGCTGGGCCACGGGCTCGGCATGGACGGCCATGAGCCTCCTTATCTCGTTCGCGGAAACGCGAAGCCGCTGTCCACGGGAAACGTCGTGACCGCCGAGCCCGGGATCTACATGCCCGGGAAGTTCGGCGTGCGGATCGAGGATGACTATGCCGTCCGCGACACTTTCCCGCCCGCCAGCCTGTCGTCGCGCCCCGGGGAGTTGAAGGTGATCGGCGCGTGAACCGGCGGGGCGCAGCCAGGGGACTCCTCGCGGTCGCGACCGTTCTCGCCGCGCTCGCGGCGACCGGCGCGAAGCCCCTGACTCCCCGGGACGTGCTGGTGGTTTTGAACAAGACCGACAACACGGCGTCGATCCTGGACGCGAAGACCGGCGATTCTCTGGCGACCATCCCGGTCGGCGTGGGCCCGCACGAAGCCGAGGTGCTGCCGGGCGGCCGCGTCGTCGTGGTCTCGAACTACGGGACGCGGGAGAAACCGGGACGGACGCTCTCGGTCATCGACCTTCAGAACCTCGCTCCGGCCGGCACGGTTCCCCTGCCGGAAGGCGCGCGGCCCCACGGCCTGAAGGCGTTGTCCGCGAATCGCCTGCTCGTGACGGCTGAAGGGTTGAAGGAGCTTCTGGTCGCGGAACCGCTCAAGAGACGGCTGGTCGGCCGCATCCCGATCGGCCGCGAGGTGTCCCACATGGTGGCGGCGCCCTCGAGCGGTCTGACCGCCTGGGTCGCGAACATCGGGTCCGGGTCCGTCACGGCGGTCGACCCCGCCTCCGGCAAGGTGATCGCGGAGATCCCGACCGGGCCGGGCGCCGAGGGCATCGACGTGCGGCCCGACGGCGCCGAGGTGTGGGTCGTCAATCGGGAGGCGAACACGATCTCGGTCATCGATGCCGCGCGGCGCGACGTCGTCGCCACGATCCCCGCGTCCGACTTTCCCATCCGCGTGAAGTTCACTCCGGACGGGCGGCGCGCCCTCGTCTCCTGCGCGCGATCCGGCGACGTCGCGGTCTTCAGCGTGAGCGAGCGGCGGGAGATTGGCCGCATCTCTATGGATGCCGCACCAGAGACCGGCGCGGACGGGCGCCCGCGCGCGGGACGACTCCAGAAGAGCTCCGCCCCCGTCGGTCTCCTGATTGCGCCCGACGGCCGGCGAGCCTGGGTCTCCTGCACCGAAGCCGACGAGGTGGCCGTTCTCGATCTCGACGCGCTCAAGGTCGTCGCACGCTGGAAGGCGGGACGGGAGCCGGACGGCCTGGCCGGCGCGTTCGTGCCGTCCCGGTAGAAGCAGGGCCTCCCTGGCGGCCGCGATGTCGATGGAGGGCCGCCCCCCGGCGCGAAAACGCCTCGAGGCCCTGGACGTCTTCCGGGGAATGACGATCGCCGGAATGATAATCGTCAACACACCGGGCGACTGGGATCACGCGTACGCCCCGCTTCTCCACGCCGAGTGGAACGGGTGGACTCTGACCGACACGATCTTCCCCTTCTTTCTCTTCATCGTCGGCGTATCGATGGCGTTCTCGTTCGCGGCCCGGAGGGTCGGCAGCCAGGGGAAGAGGGCCCTTTTCCTTCACACTCTGCGACGCGCCGCTATCATTTTCTTCATCGGGCTCGGCCTGAACGTCCTTTCGTTTTTTCTGTTTCATCGAAAGGTCGTGCGCATCCCCGGAGTCCTGCAGCGGATCGGCGTGTGCTTTCTGGCGGCGGCCCTCGTGTATCTGCTCTTCGGGCCGCGAGGCCTTTTGCCCGCCGCGGCCATCCTCCTCGCCGCGTACTGGGGGTTGATGACGTTCGTCCCCGTTCCCGGATACGGCGTCGGACGGCTCGACGTCGAGGGAAATCTCGCGGCGCACATCGACCGCGCCGTCCTCGGAGACCACACCTGGAAGCACAATCCGAACTGGGACCCCGAAGGCCTCCTCTCGACCCTGCCCGCGGTCGCAACGACGCTCCTCGGAGTCGCGGCCGGAGAGCTTCTCCGCGCGCGCCGCTCCTGGCCGTGGAGGCTGGCCGCGCTCATGGCCTCGGGGGCGCTCGCGCTCTCGCTGGGGCTTCTCTGGAACGTCTCCTTTCCGATCAACAAGAACCTCTGGACGTCGTCCTACAGCCTCTTCATGGCCGGGCTCGCCGCCGTGACGCTCGCGCTATGCCTCTGGGTGATCGACGTCCGCGGCTGGCGCGGCTGGGCGAAGCCGTTCGTGTGGCTCGGCACGAACGCCATCGCGCTGTTCGTCCTCTCGACACTCGCGACCCTCCTCGCGATCGCGGTGAAGCTGACCGGCGACGACGGCAAACGGCGCTCCCTCTACGGCACGATCTATCGGACGGTCTTCCACCACTTCGCCGACGAGCGGTTTGCGTCGCTCCTCTTCGCGCTGGCGTTTCTCGCGATCTGGGTCGCGGTCGGCGCGCTGCTCTACCG
>JBDUBP010000233.1:0-8781 GCA_040004075.1 Acidobacteriota bacterium
CTAGGAGACGACTCCGGCGGGAGGCGAGCCGGGACTTACACACTGGCGAGCCGGGACTTCCACACTCGCGAGCCGGGGGCTTACGCACTGGGTCTGTTAGACTCCGCCGCTTTCATGGCGTCCGAATGATCGAAGTCCAGAGCCTCACCAAGCGCTACCCGACGGCGGTGGCGGTCTCGGACGTCACCTTTTCGGTGCGGCAGGGGGAGATCCTGGGGTTTCTCGGCCCTAACGGGGCGGGCAAGACGACCACGATGCGGGTCCTGACAGGGTTCCTGCCCCCGACCTCCGGAACGGCGCGCGTCGCCGGGTTCGATATCGTCCGTCAGTCCCGCGAGGCGCGCGCTTCCCTCGGATATCTGCCGGAATCGGCGGCCCTGTACCCGGAGATGCGCGTCCGCGAGTATCTGGTGTTTCGGGCGCGCCTCGAAGGCGTCTCGGGACCGGAAGTGCACCGCCGCGTCGGCGACGCGATTGACCGGTGCCTGCTCGCCGAGGTCGCCGACCGGAAGATCGACAACCTCTCGAAGGGATACCGCCAGCGCACCGCCCTGGCCGGCGCTCTCGTGCACCAGCCCCCCGTGTTGATCCTGGATGAGCCGACGGTCGGTCTCGATCCGACTCAGATCATCCGGATCCGCGAGACGATCCGGTCGCTCGGGCGGGAACGGGCGGTCCTCCTTTCGACCCACATCCTCCCGGAAGTGGACGCGGTCTGCGACCGGGTGTTGATCATCGACCGGGGCCGCATCGTCGCGGAGGGAACGCCCGAGGAGCTTCGCCGCCGCCTCGCCGGAACCCCGACCGTTCGCGCGGTCTTCGTGGGAGCCGTGGCGGCGCGGGAGGACCTCGCGAAGATCGCAGGCGTCCTCGAGGTCGAGGAGACGGCGGCCGAGGGAGAGACGCGAGTGAAAGTTCACGGCGCTCCCGATTCGAACCTCGGCGAAGAGATCTTCCGGCTCGCCGTCGCCCGGGGATGGGTGCTGCGGGAGCTCGCCCGGGACGCCGTCACCCTCGAGGACGTCTTCGTCCGTTTGACGCACCACGACGATGCGGCGGCCGCCGCTGTGGTGGAAGAAGCCCCGGCGCCCGTCGAGAGTCCGTCATGAGGAAGTGGCTCGCGATCGTGGGCCGCGAATGGCGCGCGTACTTTTTCTCGCCGCTCGCCTACGTGATCCTTTCGGCGTTCCTTCTCGTGAACGGGATCATCTTCTACGCGATCCTGTCGTATCTGGCCGCCCCGGGGGCCGGTCGCGGCCAGGCGCTGATCCTGCTCTTCACCAACACCTACTTCTGGATCTTCAACCTCTTCGTCGTCCCGATCATCGCCATGCGCCTCTTCCCGGAGGAGCGGCGGAGCGGAACCATCGAAAGCCTGCTGACGGCTCCGGTCTCCGAGACCGAGGTCGTCCTCGGAAAATGGTTCGGGGCGGTGGGGTTCTTCCTCACGCTGTGGGCCCCCACGCTCCTGTACGTCGTCTTTTTGCGCTCCCAGACGAAGATCGACATCGGCCCGGTCGCCTCCGGGTACCTCGGTGTGGCGCTGCTCGGCGGCTACTTCCTGGCGGTCGGGACGTTCGCCTCCACCCTGACGAAGAACCAGATCGTCGCGGCGATCCTCTGTTTCGGGATGCTCATCCCGATCTTTTCCGTCGGGCTCCTCGAGTCCATCCTCGGCGGCGCCGGCCGCGAGGTCGTGGGGTACCTGAATCTCTGGGACCACATGGATGAGCTCGCGAGAGGCGTCGTGGACAGCCGGCGGATCGTCTACTACCTCTCGGGGACCGCGTTTTTCCTGTTTCTCGCGACCGTGTCGCTGGCCGCGCGAAAGGAGAACCCGTGAAGCCGGCGGCGGCGCGCAGAAGCGCATCCACCGTGGCGATCGTCCTCGGCATCGCGCTTCTCGCCGGGGTGAACTGGCTCGGCTCGCGTCACTGGTGGCGCGGAGACTGGACGTCGAGCGGCCTCTATTCGATCTCGGACACGACCCGGAAGACCGTTGCGGGGCTCACGAAGCCCGTGCGCGTCACGGTCTTCATGACGAGGCAGTCGCGGCTGTACCAGCCGGTCACGGAACTCCTGAACCGGTACCGCAGCCTCTCGCCGAAGATCGAGATCGAGTACCTCGACCCCGAGCGCAATCCGATGCGCGCGAAGGCCCTGCTTCAGGAATTCGAGATCCGCCAGAACACGGTCGTCTTCCGCTCGGGAGACCGGAAGAAATACGTCGAAGAAAGCGCGCTCGCCGATTTCGACTTCGGCGGCGCCATGGGCGGCGGAGCGCCGGAAATCAAGACCTTCAAGGGCGAGGAGGCGTTCACGTCCGCGCTTCTGGACGTGACGGAGAGCCGCGTCACCAGGATCTACTTCACTTCCGGGCACGGCGAGCCGGCGCTCGACGGCGCGGAGCGCGGCCGCGGGTACGCCGACATCAAACACGCCCTGGAACGCCAGAATCGCGCCGTCGCGGCCTGGAGCTCGCTCGGGAAGGGAGACCTGCCCGGCGATGCGAGCGTCGTCGTCCTCGCCGGACCGCGCACGGCGTTTCTGGAGCCCGAGACGGCCGCGCTCACGAAGTTCCTGGCCGGGGGCGGGCGCTTACTCGTGCTCGCCGATCCGGTCCTTCCGGGCGGCGCCTCCCCCCCTCCCGACCTCGGGCTCGCCGGGCTGCTCGCGTCCTACGGCGTCCGCCTGAACGCGGACATCGTGATCGACCCCGAGAAGGCGATCCCGCAGGTGGGCCCCGAGACCCTGATCGCCGACAAATACGGCTCTCACCCGATCGTGCGCTCCCTGGCGGCGGAGTCGCTCCCGGTCGTCTTCCCGCTGGCGCGCTCGGTCGCGAAGACGGAAAAGCCGCCCGCCGGTTTCGTCCAGACGCCCCTGGTCGAGACCACGGCGGCGGGGTGGGGAGAGACGTCGCTGACGAAGCTCGACGAAGTGAAGAAAGATCCCGGCGACAACGCGGGGCCTGTCGCGATCGGAATGGCCGTCGCTCCCTCGGACGAGAAGAAGCCGGGCGCCCGCCTCGTCGTCTTCGGCAATTCGCGCTTCATCGCCAACGGCGCCCTGGCGCAGGCCGGAAACGCCAACCTCTTCTTGAGCTCGATCGCATGGCTTGCGGGGCAGGACCGCCTCGTCGGGATCGCGCCGAAGACGCCCGAGCAGGCGTCCCTCTCGATGACGCGATCCCAGGTCAACCGGATCGGCCTCGCTGCGGTCCTCGGGATGCCGCTGTTCGCCGTTCTCCTCGGGGTCTGGGTCTGGTACCGGCGCAGGGACTAGGAACTCTCCCGTGTCCTCCCGCAAGATCCTCGTCCTGACGGGCCTCGTTCTCCTGCTGTTCGGGTTCATCGTCTTCTTCGAACGGAAGATGCCGACCACGTCCGAGGCGGCGCAGAAGAAGGAGCTCCTCTGGGATCTTCCGGTGGACCAGGTCGAGACCCTCCGGCTCGAGCACTCGGGGTCGCCGGCCGTGGAGCTCAAGCGGACCGGCCCCGCCGCCTGGAGGCTCGTCCACCCGGAGAGCTATCCCGCGGACGCCACCGCGTCGGCCGACGTGGCCGCGCAGCTCGCCCGCCCCCGCCGGGCCGGAAGCGAGTCGGCGGACGCCCGCCCCGAGGACTACGGCCTGGCCGCCCCCTCGACGAAGGCCACCATCGTCTGGAAGGACCCGAAGAACGCCGGGAAGTCTCAGTCCCGCACCCTCGAGTTCGGAGTCGACATTCCCGGCACGGACGCGGTCGCCGCGCGCGCTTCGGGGAGCCCGCGGGTCTTCTTCCTGGCGTCCGCCGTGGCGGCCGCGGCGCGGAAGTCCGGCGCCGACCTGAGAAGCAAAGACGTGTTCGGCGGGTCGGCGTCCGAGGTGGCGAAGATCGACATCGAGCGCGGACGCGGGCGGGTGGCGCTCGCCCGCAAGAACGGCGTCTGGTGGCTCAATCAGCCGGTCGTCGACCTGGCGGACGGCGATTTTTCCCAGCGTTTCGCGGATGAGCTCACGAACCTGAAGGCCCTCGAGTTCGTCAGCTCCGGCGAGCCGCAGAATCTCGCCGCACTCGGGCTGGCGCCGCCCCTCTATCGCGTCACGCTGTCGGATGGGAAGACCCCCACGTCCGTCGACTTCGGAGCGACGCGCTCCGATGGGAACACGGTGTATGCGCATCGGGAGACCCAGGTCTTCCTCGTTCCGAGCTCGATCGTCGAAGACCTCTCGCGCGAGGCCGTCGTCTTTCGTGAGCCGCGGCTGGTCCGATTCGATCGCGCGACGCTCTCCTCGATCGAGGCGAGCTTCGGCCAGGAGCGATATTCCCTTGCGAGGAAGGACAACGGCTGGGTGTCGGCAAACAAGAGCGTGCCCGCGGCCGGCGCCGACGACCTGATGACCGCTCTCCTGGACCTGAAGAGTCGGAGCTTTCTCGACGACACGGCGGCGGCGTCCCTGGCCGCGAGAACGCCGGACGCCACGGTGACGGTGAAGCCCGGCGCGGGGAGCGCCTGGACGATCAGGCTCTTCGCGGCGCGGCCGGACACCGAGGCCCTGGTGAGCGGCCGCCCCGGCGCGTTTCCGGTCTCCGGGGACGCCGCGGGGCGGCTCCGCGAGGCGTTCAAGAAGGCGACAAGCGGGAAGTAGCTTCGCAGGCGCTGAGCGAAAGGCGAAACGCGAAAGGCGAAGGGCGGGATCGGCTGAACTGAAAACTGAGAGCTGACAGCTGACAGCTTCTATCTTTTCCCCGTCACGTGCGGCGGGCGCTTGTCCGCCGCGGCTTCGAGCTGCGCGATCCGTTTGGCGCGCGCGCGCTCCTTCTCGTCGAGCGTCTTCGTCTTCTTTTCCTTGGCCTTCGAGAACATCGTCGAGAGCGCCAGAAGGAGGCCTTTTCCCGACGGGGCCTTCACCCGGCGGGCGGTGGCGCCCCAGTACTTCGTCTTCTTGAAGGTCGCTTCGGAGAGGTCCGCGTTGGCGAGGTCGGCGCCGGATAGCGTCGCTTCCGTGAAGTCGGCGCCGATCGCGCGGGCGAAGCGCAGGTCCGCCTCCTGGAGGTTGGCGCCCTGGAGGTTGGCGCGGACCATCATCGTGCCGGAGAGGTCCGTATCGAACCCCCGGATCCCGGACAGGTTCGCGCCCTTCAGGTTGGCCAGGCGGAAGTTGCCGAGCGAAAGGTCGGCCCGCGAAAAGTTGACGCCTTCCGCGGCGGTCTCCGAGCAGTCGGCCCCCGCGAAGCGGGCCCCGACGAAGGAGTAGGGCTTGAGATTCGCCCGAGTCAGGATCGCCTTCGAGAGGTCGGCGTTCTGGAAATTCGCGCTTTCGAACTTCACCGTCCGCAAGTCGACCTCGATCAGGCGCGACTCCGCAAACGAGACGTCCTTGCCCTTCGCGTCGAGAAAGGCCGCGCCGCGCAGCTCCATCTTGCGCAACCGCGCCCGGTCGAAGTTCGCGTTGCTGAAATTCGCCTCGACGGCCGACACGAGCTCGAGATCCGCGTCCGTGAAGTCCGCCCCCTCGCAATCCGCGGCGTTCAACTGCGCCTGGCGGAGGATCGCCTTGGGGAACCGGGCCCGCCGCAGGTCCGCCCCGGAGAGGTCCGCGCCCTTCAGGTTCGCTCCCTCGAAGAGCGCGTTCGGGAAAGAGCCCCGCACCGCCAGGACCCCTTCGAAGAAACAGCGCGAGAAGTCGGCGCCGTCGAAATGCGCTCCGGCAGTCTTGACCCCGCGGAAGTTCACGTCGGAGAGATTGGCGCCCGCGAGATTGGCGCCCGTCAGGTCGGAGCCCTCGAGCTTCGTGAAGCCGAGGTCCGCGCCGGCGAGGTCCGCCTCGGTGAAGTTGCACCCCTGCAACGAGGCGGAGCGAAAGCGGGCGCCGGCGAGAAAGACTTTGGACAAGTCCGTTCCGTCGAGCCGGCAATGCTCGAACGTCGCCCCTGCGGCGGAGGACCCGCGCCATCGCACTCCATCGACCGTCGCCCGGGTCAGATCCGCTCCATCGAGCTTCGCGCCCGAGAGATCGGCCCGCGTGAGGTCCGCGCGGCGGAGATCCCTTTCCGCCAGATTCTTTCCGGAAAGGTTCGCCTCGGTCAGGTCCGGCGTCACGTTGGCGTTGCGGGTCCTCCATCCATTCCACTCGGGTGAGAGGAGGAGTGCCACGTGCTCGGGATTGGGCATTCGCGGATCGATTGTAGACGACGCGGGCCGCGGGCCGCGCACGAGATCCGCGGTTCGGCATCGGTCGAAAGCCGCGCCGGTTAGAATGGAAGGAAATGAGCACTGCCGTGGCCGCGGTTTCCGCTCCCGCCAAGGGGATGGAAAAGATCCGCCGAGCCCTGACCGGGGGACATCCTCTTCTCTACATCCAGAGCTGGGAAGAGCCTCGGATCGAGAGGCTCGTGCAGCATCTCGCGAAGACCTTTTTCGGACAGCCGGTTTCGTTCGGCGTCTGGTCGGTGGTCGACGGCCTGATGATCGACGGAATGCCCATTCCCGAGACGCGCGACCCGATGAGGGCGCTGGATGCGATCCTCCAGGCGTCCGGCAAGGGCTTCTACATGCTGAAGGATTTCCCGGCCTCCTCGGACGCGCGGCCGGAAATTGTTCGCCGCCTCCGCGATCTCTATCGCGGGTTGAAGGACCGGGGACGGCACGTTCTGCTCCTCTCCCCCCGGCTCGCCATTCCCGAGGACCTGAAGAAGGAGATCTACGTCGTCGAATACGAGCTCCCCGACGAGGTGGAGATCTCGCGCATCATCGACGCCAGCGTCCGCCGGCGCCTCGGCCCGGAGGCGATCGACGATTCCGCGGTTCGTCGTCTCGCGCTCGCGATGCGAGGGCTGACCGCGGACGAGATCGGCCATCTTCTCGGCAAGGTCTTCGCGGTGCGCAAGGGGTTCGACGAGAGCGCGTTTCTGGAGGTGCTCGCCGAAAAAGAGCAGATGTCGAAGAAGGAGGGCGTTCTCGAGTTCGTTCCGCCCCGATTCTCCATCGAGGACATCGGCGGCTACGACACGCTGAAGGCGTGGCTCCGGAAGCGTCAGGCCCTCTTCTCCAAGGAGGCGCTCGACGCCGGCATCCCGATCCCTCGCGGGATCCTGCTGATGGGGATCTCCGGGTGCGGGAAGAGCCTGTGCGTCAAGACGATCTCGACTCTGTGGAACCTGCCGCTATTCCGCCTCGACATGAACGCCGTCTTCGGGACGGAGAATCCGGAGAGCACGTTTCTCAAGGCGCTGCGCTCCGTCGAGGCCGTTTCACCCGCCGTCCTCTGGATCGACGAGATCGAGATGGGGGTCGGAGGCTACCGCGAGGGAGGCGACGCGGCCATGTCGCGCATCTTCTCGGGGTTCCTGACGTGGATGCAGGAGAAGAGCGCTCTCGTCTTCGTCGCGGCGACGGCCAACCGCATCCAGCTGCTCCCGGCCGAGATCATCCGCAAGGGCCGGTTCGATCAGGTGTTCTTCGTCGACCTTCCCACCGAGGAAGAGCGCAAGCAGATCTTCACCATCCACCTTCGCAAGAACCGGTGCGATCCCGCGCGCTTCGACCTCGTTTTTCTGTCGAAGGCCACGAAGGGGTGGAACGGCGCCGAGATCGAGCAGGCCGTCGTCTCGGCGGTGGTCGAGTCCTATTCCGAGGCCCGGCCGGTTACGGAAGACGACCTGCACCGCGTCATCTCCGCGACCGTCCCCCTGGCGGTGACGATGGAAGAGCAGATCAAGGCGATCAAGAGCTGGGCCCATGACCGGGCCCTGAACGCGAGCACGGCGCAGAAGATGTGAAGAGAGTCGTCAAATTTCAGTTTTCAGTCTTTAGTCGGGAACCCGAACACGGAGAACTGAGAACTGAGAACTGAGAACTGATAACTCGTTCAATTTCTCACCCCGTCGATCTCCCCGGGCCGGAACGGCTCCAGGAACTCCACGCGCTTCTGCCACTCCATCATCCGAGCGATCAGCGCGGCGAATCGGGCGGGCAGCGAGCTGACTTCCAGGAGCGACTGGAGCTCCTCGGGCCGGTACCGCAGCCGCAGCGCGATCTCCGCCGCGAGCCGCTCGGGGGGCAGCGGTGCTGGGTCGTCTGGCAGCGGCGGCAGCTCGATCCGCGGACGCACGGCCTCGAAAATCTTTCCGGTGAGCTCGCAGACGCGGGATTCCTCCTCCCCGGAGACGAAGGGCACCGTCTCGAGCTCCGCGACCCGGGCGATCCGGTACGAAGCGCCGGGCTTCTCCTCGAGGACCCGGTAGCGAAACCGGCCTTCGAGAAGAACGTTGTATCGGCCGTCCTCGAGCTCTTCCGACTCGATGATCTCGCCCGCGCCTCCGATCGGGTGAATGGGGGAGCCGCCCTCATCGCCCTCGAAACCCGGCTTCAGCATGGCCATGCCGATGATCCTGTCTCCGGCCAGGGCACGGGCCACCATGTCGCGATATCTCGGCTCGAAGATGTGAAGCGGAAGCAGAGTGCCGGGAAACAGGACGACGCCCGGAAGAGGGAAGAGCGGAATCGTGCGAGTCATCGGACTCGCCGCCGCGAGAGCTGCAGAACGTAAGCGGCCGTGTCGCGAATCTCCTGATCCGTCAGCTTTCCTTCAAACTTCGGCATCGGGTCGTGCCCCTTCCGGATCTGCTGCTCGATGGCGGCGGCGCTTCCGTCGGACCGCCACTTTCCGTCGATGAGGTTGGCGTAGGGGAAGCGGCTCGCGGTCACCGTTTTCCCGTCCCCCGTCAGAGCGTGACAGGACACGCACTTTTTCTCGTAGATCCGCCGTCCGGCGGCCAGAGCCCTCGTTCGGCCGTC
>JBDUBP010000134.1:0-2622 GCA_040004075.1 Acidobacteriota bacterium
CTCTACTACTGGATCTACCCGAACTTCATGGTGAACTGGTACGAGGGATTGATGGACACGAATCTCGTCCTCCCTCTCGGCGTGAACCGGACGGAGGTCATCTTCGACTTCTATTTCTCGGACGTCTCCGACGAGGCGAAAGCCCGCAATGCCGCCTCGATCGCGGTCGGCCAGCGCATCCAGGACGAAGATACGGCGATCTGCCACTCCGTCCAGAAGGGTCTGACCTCCCGCGCCTACCAGGCCGGCCGCCTCTCGGTCCGCCGCGAGGGAGGCGAACATCTCTTCCACCGTCTTCTGGCAGGCGACCTGCGACGAGCCCTTTCCCGTCTTTGAATTTTTTCGATTCCCGACTCCCGATTCGCGGCTCCTGTTCTTAAATCCACGGAGGCCCTCATGCCAGCGACCCGGCGAAGTTTCCTCGCGATCCTGATGGGCACGGCGGCGGCCGCGGCGCGGCCCTTCACGGTGGGAGCGCAGACGTCTCCGACGCCTGCGCCTCTCCTCACGCCGACTCCCGCTCCTCCCGATCCGAAGGCGGAGGCCCTCGTGCAGCTGGCGAGAGAGCGCTACGGGCGCTTTCTCTCCCCCGAGGAGGTTCCAATTCTCGAAGAACGCGTTCGGGCGCTCGAGCGCCGCGGCGCGCGGCTTCGCGCCGTGCGGCTCTCCAACGGCGAGGAGCCGGCCGCCTCCTTCAGGGCCGGGCGCGCGTGACCGCAGCCTCCGATCTTCTCTTTCGGCCGATCGCGGAGCTCGGCAGGCTCCTTCGCGCTCGGCGTCTGTCGCCGGTCGCCCTCGTGGAGGCGTCTCTCGAGCGTCTCGAGCGGCTCGGGCGTTCCTTGAATGCGGTGGTCACGCTCGCCGGCCGGGAGGCGCTGGACGAAGCGCGCGAGGCGGAACGGGATTTTGCGCGGGGAAAGCTGCGCGGGCCGCTCCACGGAATTCCCTACGGCGCGAAAGACCTCCTGGCGGCGCGCGGAATGCCGACGACCTGGGGAGCGGCGCCATTTCGCGATCAGCGCTTCGAAGAGGACGCGACGGTCATACGCCGGCTCCGGGAAGCGGGGGCGATTCTGACGGCGAAGCTCGCCATGGTCGAGCTGGCCGGCGGAATGGGCTACAACAACGCCGACGCGTCGTTCACCGGGCCGGGCTTGAATCCCTGGAACCGGGAGCACTGGAGCGGTGGATCGTCGAGCGGGCCGGGATCCGCCGTCGCCGCCGGGCTCGTTTCGTTTGCGATCGGATCCGAGACGGTCGGGTCGATCCTGACGCCCTCCGCGTACTGCGGCGTGACGGGGCTGCGCCCGACGTACGGACGGGTCTCGCGCCACGGCGCGATGGCGCTTTCCTGGACGCTCGACAAGCTCGGTCCCCTCGCCCGATCCGCGGAGGATTGCGGAGCGGTGCTTCGCGGGATCGAGGGCCCGGACCCGAGAGACCCGACGTCCGTGCCGGTCGCACCGCTCGCCCGGAAAAACCCGGGAGGCCGCCTTCGCATCGGAATCATGCGCGCCGCCACGGATTTCATCCACGAGGAAGTCGCCCGGAACTTCACCGAGGCCGTCTCCGTTCTCGAGCGCTTCGCGAAGGTCTCGCGAGATGTGGGGCTGCCCGACTTTCCCTACGGCCTGTGCACAGGAACGATCGTGGCGGCAGAAGGCGCGAGCGCCTTTCTCGATCTGATCGAATCGGGACGGCTGAAGGAGCTGCGCGCGCGGGCGGACCGGGTGGGCGGCTATTCGAACGCGATGGTGCCGGCTGTCGATTACCTTCAGGCGATGCGGCTGCGCGAGAAGATGCGCGAACCAATGGCCGCCCTCTTCGAGCAGTACGACCTGCTCGCGGCGCCGACACGGGACACGGTGGCCAACCCGATCGGCATCGACTTCGACAAGGCGTTCCCGGAGCTCTCGCGGGCCCGTCCGCAGAATTTCAATTCACCGATCGGCGGACTCATCCAGGTGGGGAACCTGCTCGGATATCCGGCTCTTTCCGTTCCGGTCGGCTTCGGCCGCGGGGGTCTGCCGACGGGACTGCAGCTTCTCGCAGCGCCCTTCCGTGAAGACGCGCTGATCGCCGCCGGGCGCGAGTACCAGCGGCGCACCGGCTTTCACGCTCGCCGCCCGCCGGAGGCTTAGAAGGCGAAGGCTGTCTTTTTCGCCGGGAGGTTTCCTCGGGAAGCGCCTCCCGGCCGCCTACGAACCTTCGTCGCGCCGCTCTTCCTTCCGGCGCTCCGAACCGTCGGACGCGATCGGCACTCGCCGGTGCTCCCGGCGGCTCGCGCGCCGGCGCTGCTCTTCGCGGCGTTCCTCGTCCGACTTCTGAGACTCCGTGTTTTCTTCCTTGCTGTCCATGGCGCGATCTTCATTCTTTCGGGGATCGGAAGGAAGCCCCGAAAAAAGAAGTCGGGGCCCGAAGGCCCCGACAGAATCGATTCGTTCTCCGCGAGACTTCAGGCGAGGCGGCGCCGCCCCGTCATGGCCCGGTAGATGAAAAGAACGACCAGCGCACCGACGAGCGCGCCAATGAATCCAGCCGGCTCTCCTTCGCGGTACAGGCCGAGAGCCCGCCCGAGGAATCCGCCGAGAAGCGCGCCGACGACCCCGAGCAGGGTCGTGA
>JBDUBP010000025.1:0-2617 GCA_040004075.1 Acidobacteriota bacterium
TCTGAGCGCAACCTGCCGCAAGTTCCTGCGCGGTCCCCGCGGGAGCGGGTTCCTCTACGTTTCGGATCGCGTCCTTGCGGGAGACTTCGAGCCGCTCTTCCTCGACATGCGCGGAGCGGAGTGGATTTCCGCGGACACGTACGCGCCGAGCCCCACGGCCGCCAGGTTTGAGGACTGGGAGTTCCCCTACGCGATCGTCCTCGGGTGCGCCGAAGCGGCGCGTTACGCGATGAGAGTGGGAATCGATCGGATCGCGGCGCGCTCTCCGGAGCTGGGCCGCCGCCTCCGCGGGCGCTTCGCGGCGATCCCGGGCGTTCGGGTCCTCGACCGCGGCCGGGTGCTCTGCGCAATCGTCACGGCCGCGATCCCGGGCTGGGAGGCGGCGCCGTTCCTCGCGGAGCTCAACCGGCGACGAATCAACGCGGCGCTCAGCTTCCGGAATTTCGCCGTTCTGGACTTCGATGAGAAAAACGTCGAGTGGGCGATTCGATTTTCTCCCCACTACTACAACACCGACGAGGAGATCGAAGCGGCGGGGTCGGCGGTCGAGGAAATCCTCGCGACCCGCCGGCGGTAGCGGCTGCTTTCAGTTCCGGGATGGAGAGGGCGAGCGCGACGGGACGGGCGCCTGCGATCGCCGGAGAAATTCCTCGATCCGCGCCTTGAAATCCTTCGTGAGGTCATTCGGGATCGGGATCGAGAGGTTGTACTGCGCGATCTTCCACTCGCCACCGGACCGGAGGAGCACCCCGGAGCCGCGGGCCGGCCCGAGGTTGGGCGTTTCGAGCGCCTCGTCGAACCACGCGACCGCGCCATCGGGAGAGAACGCCACGTGGCGCGCGTGCGGCTTGAAGCTCCAGGCCTTTCCCTTCGCGAAATAAGGGTGCGCGAAGCGCCGGAACTCCGATGCGGTCCACCTCTCCGTGCCATCGGTGCCGAGGAAGACGGCTTCGGGAGTGAGGTGCGAGAAATACCGTGCCTCATCGGCGTCGGCCGCGGCGGCGTGCCAGTCGTCGAGAACCTTCGCGACCGAAGTCTCGGGCGCGGCCGCGGGGACCGCAGCCAGGAAAGCCGCGAGAGCGAGGGTCGGGATCAATTCCGTCATGCGACGCCCGTCTTCGCGATTGCGCGTTTCCTGATTCCGCGCAGCATCGAGATCCGGATCGCGCCGCTGAAGATCTCGATCGTGCGCCAGTAAAGGCCGAAGAGCCGCCGCGCCCTGTTCCCGAAGCAGAGAATCCGCGTCTCGGTCGAGAGGACCGAACCGGCGTCCCCGGACGGCTCGACGGCGAGGTTCCAGGCCGCCTTCGCGTACCCGTCCTCCTCGAACGCTTCGAACTCCTCCCGCGTCAGGACGCGAAGACCGCCGCCGGGCGTCCAGAAACGTCCGGCCAGTCCGAACACGTGCTCGCGTCCGAGGCGTCCGCCGAGTCCGACGAACCGGGAGTGCGTGAGCGAGGCGACGAGGCCCTGCGGCGCCGCGGGACGCTCGACCCGGCGCCCGTAGCCCCGAAGGAACATCAAGACCTGCGCCGTGCGTGATTCGCGGACGTCGTAGCTTTCGAGCGCCGCGAAGGTGACGGCCGCGGGAGCGGGGACCCGAAGGCGGTATGTCCTGGAAAAATCGAACCTCGGCATGACCTCGTCCAGACAGTTGTTTCGGCCGGCAGGGGATGCGGGGCTCGAAGGAACCGCAGGCGCCTCGGACTCACCCCCGCCCGAGCCGGGCATGACTACGAGGCGGGTTCCGCATCGTTCGGAATTTCGAGGGCGGGGACGAGAGACGCCTCGTGCTCACGGAGATAGGCCTGAGGCTTCATCATCCGCTGGGTGCGCAGCAGCACGCGGGTCAGGTAAGGGATCTGTGCCGGCCGCACCTGCCGCATCCACTCGATCCAGGTCTTTTCGCCGCTCGTGTTTAAGATCGACCGCCGCCAGGTCTCGGCGTAAAGCTCGAAGAAGCGCTTCGCCCCCAATCGCGGCTCCCACAGGACGTGATGCATGTCGTACTTGTACCAGGGCTGCCCGGAGAGAATGGGTGCGAGCTTCTGGAAGAGCTCCGTGCCGGGCAGAGGCGTCAGGATCGTGTAACCCGCGCGCTGAAACCCGTGCTTCGCGACGAAATCCCAGAGCTCGTGGAACTGCTCCTCGCGCCAGTCCGGGTCGACGAGAAAATTTCCGGTCACCCCGTACCCCATCGAGCGCGAGATTGCCGCCGCCTGGACGCTGGAAGAAACCCGCGCGTCCTTGACGACGTTCGCCAGGCCCTCGTCCGACGCGGACTCGAGCCCGAAGAAGATGTCGAAGTCCTTTGCGAGCGGCCGCCACGCCTCGAGCAGCTCGGGATTCCGGCAGACGAGATCGGTCCGGGTCTGGACGAGCAGCCACCGCTTGAAGACGCCGCGCTTTCGGAGCGCCTTCGCGAGCTCGAGGCTGCGGGCCGGGTGGTTCCAGAACAGATCGTCCGCGATGAAGACCGCGTCTCCCACGGAGGCGAGATCGTCGACGACGGCCCCGATCGACCGTTCGCGAAAGGAGCGATCGTAGAGCTGCCACACCGAACAGAACGTGCAGCGGAAGGGGCAGCCTCTTGCCGTCTCCACGAGCCACACCGGTT
>JBDUBP010000145.1:0-8747 GCA_040004075.1 Acidobacteriota bacterium
CGGGAATCGGGAATCGGGAATCGGGAATCGGGAATCGGGAATCGGGAATCGAAAGTAACTCGAACCGAACCCCACAGATTCCAGTCCTCCTCTCTCTCCGCAAGGGAGCCCGGACCCCTCATTCCGCCCTCTGCCCGTGCGCGGGGCGAGGGTGAAGAAGATCCCCCTCGCTCGCCTCCCTGACTCATCCGGGAGCCGGAGCGCACAGAGGGACGAGGCGAGCGGTCGAGGCCGCAACCGGCCGAGCCGATCGCCGGCGCGTGAGCGCGTCCCGTAGTGCGCGCAGACGACGTTCTATAATCCCGTCAAAGACATAAGGGGGTCAGGATGCTGTCCGTTCCCTCACTCCGGCTCAACCAGTTCGGCGTGCGGTTCTATGAGGCTCTGCTCTCCGGAGCGGACCTCCAGACCCTCGTCGGCTTCGAGGTGCTGTCCTTCGGCACGGGCAGCCAGACGACCCGCGGCAAGGCCCGGCCCGGCGGGCGGGTCAACTGGGAGTTCCTGGAGAAGAAGATCGGCTCTTCGGAGCAGGCGTTCCAGCGCCCGATCATTCAGAAGAAGATCGAGGAGCTCGTCGCCTACTACCTCCAGTGCGCCGACACGGGGACCCTGCCCGCGATCGCGGGAAGCGTCCTTCTGGTCTCCGAGAAGAGGCTCGATTTCGCCCCCTCCGGAGGCCGGTCCGACATCGGCACGCTGAAGCTGCCGGACGAGGGGGGGATCCTGCGGGCCCTCGACGGGCAGCACCGCCTGCTCGCGCTGCACCAGCTCGCCGAGAAGCACAACCTGAAGGACTTCCAGGTCCCGGCGGTCGTGTTCGACGCGCTGACCGCCGATCAGGTCGTCGAGCTCTTCGTCACGATCAACAGCAAGCACACGAAATTGAATCCGTCGCACCTGATCTCCCTCTCGGGCCGCCGCCTGTATCGCGACGAAAATCTGGCCGCCGCGCACGACGTCATCCGCAGCCTGAACGAGGACGAGCACTCTCCCCTGCGCGGCCAGATCAAGGTTCTCGGCATCGGCAAGGGCGCCGTGACCCAGGCGTCGCTCGCCGACGAGCTGAGGGACGTCTTCGCCTCCATGGACGCCGCGGGGGGCCGGATGGCCAAAGAGTTCCGCGAGAATGCCCGGCGCTTCTTTTTGAACTACTTCAAGGCCGCGGGCAGGGCGTTCCCGGCGGCATTCGCCGGCCGGAAATACTCCATCAAGAGCGCCACGTCGCTCAGGGCGTTCATCCGGATCGTCCCGTACGTGATTGCCATGATCCGGAGCCGGGCGGGCGACGTCTGGTCGTCCGGAGAGCTCGACGCGGCGCTGCGGCCGTGGTCCGAGGCCATCGGCGACAAGCGTTTCGAGACGGAAGGCGCCTGGAAGGAAAAGATGACCGGCGGGACCCGCTCGGCCGTCGAGATCCTCGCCCGGGAGCTGCGCCAGGGCCTGAACACATGACCTCGGGAGCGGCTGCCGCGAACCCCGCCGCGCTTTTTTCGTAAGTATCCAGAGAGGAGTCGACGCCCATGGGAGCCATCGGAGGGTGCCTTCTGATCCTGGTCGTGGCGGCGTTTGCCGCGGCGATCTGGGCCATCTCGCGGTACAACAACCTGGTCACTCTGAAGAACCAGGTGGCCAACGCCTGGAAGCAGATAGACGTCCAGCTGAAGAGGCGGCACGATCTCATTCCCAACCTGATCGCCTCGGTCAAGGGAGAGATGCAGTTCGAGCAGGACACGCTCGAGAAAGTCATCCAGGCCCGCAACAGCGCGGTGACGGCGCGGGGCGTCGCGGAAACGGCGGAAAAAGAGAACCAGCTGACGCAGACGCTCTCCCGCCTGTTTGCCCTCGCTGAAAATTACCCGAACCTGAAGGCCAACGAGAGCGTCAAGTCGCTGATGGAAGAGCTCACCTCGACGGAGAACAAGATCGGCTTCGCGCGCCAGTTCTACAACGACATCGCGACCCGCTTCAACACGGTGCAGGAGATCTTTCCGGACCAGTTCATCGCGCGGACCTTGAACTTCCAGCACGTGGAGCTCTTCGAGATCTCGGAGCCCGCCGAGCGGGATGTGCCGGCGGTCGATCTGAGCGTGAGGCCGAAATAGCTATCAGCTCTCACTTTCCAGTTCTCAGTTTTCAGTTCGCAGTCTCGGGGGCCCGTCCCAACGGATTACTGAAATCTGACGCCTGACGACTGGCGACTGCCATGAACCTCTACGACCAGCAGCGCCGCAACCTCCGGCGAACCGCGGGCCTCCTCACGGCTTTCATCGTTTTTGTCGCCTTCCTCGGAATGGGAGGCGACCTCTTTCTCTACGCGTCGGGCGCGAGTCCCGGTCTTCCGGTGCTGACGATCGGCGCCCTCCTGTTCGGGGGAGGCTCCGCTCTCTGGTCTCTGAAAGGGGGCGACCGGGCGGTTCTCGAATCGACACACGCGCAGGCCCTGAATCTCGACGACCCGCGGCACAGGATGCTCGACAACGTCGTCGAAGAGATGGCCATCGCGTCCGGGTTGCCCAAGCCCGCGGTGTACGTCGTGCCCGATCCCGATCCGAACGCGTTCGCGACGGGGTCCGGGCCCGAGAAGTCTTCGGTCGCCGTGACGGCGGGGCTGCTGAATGCGTTGAATCGTGAAGAGCTCCAGGCGGTCGTGTCCCACGAGATGTCTCACGTCAAGAACTACGACGTGCGGGTCATGACGGTGGTCGCGGCGCTCGTCGGATCGGTCCTTCTCATCTCCGACTGGGGCAGCCGCGGCCTGGCCTGGGGCGGCGGCTCGCGGGATGACGACGACCGTGAGGGCGGCGGCCTCGGCATCCTCTTCTTCGTCCTCTGGGTGATCTCGCTCGTGCTGGCCCCGCTGATCGCGCAGGTCGTGGCCATGTCGGTCTCCCGCGAGCGGGAGTACCTCGCGGACGCGTCCGGCTCCGAGCTGACCCGCAATCCCCTCGCGCTCGCCTCGGCTCTCGAGAAGATCGCCGCGGCCGCGGAGCCCACCCGTTCCATCAAGCAGGGCGTCGCGCACCTCTGCATCGAGGACCCCCGTGGGCGCCAGGTCAACGAGAAGGACGGCGCCTTTTCGAATCTTTTCGCCACGCATCCGCCGATCGCCAGGCGCATCGCGCTCCTGAAGGAAATGGCGTACCAGATGACGGACGGGAGATAAGTTTTCAGTTATCAGTAATCAGTGGGTGGGACAAGCGCCCGGAGAACTGAGAACTGAGAACTGAGAACTGACGACGCCGGCGAAGCCGGCCTAATCCAGATCGAAATCCCGGATCGGCCTCGAATCGTCCTTCTTGGCGCGGTCGAACAACTCGTCGAACTTGCGGTTCAGGACGTCCTTCTTCGATTTCTCGGCCTCGACCGAGGCGTTGAACTTCTTCTCCCGCTCGACGTCGTGCGTCTTCAACGCGCCGATGGCGTCGTCCACCGTCTGGAACGTGCGGGGAACCTTCGGAGCCTCGTGCGAGATGACGGCCTTCAGGTCGGGATCGATTTTGAGCCTGGCGTTGCAGCAGGGGCAGAGCAGCTCGAAGTCCATGGAAGGAGTGTACCGGAGGACGGGAGGCGGGAGGCGGAAGGCGAACGGGGGCCGGGAATCGGGAATCGGGAATCGGGTATCGAACGCCTGACGCTCAACGCTCAACTTTCTGACTCTCAACTCTCAACTTCCTAATAGCCCTTCCGCTCCCTCCTCTCCCTTCGCTCCCTCCGATCCGGCCGGCCCGCGTCGGCACGTGGGGCGAGCATTCTGTCGAGCCGCCGCGCCTCGGCGACTTCGGGCGACGGCGGCGGAGTGGCGTCCTCGTAGAGCTGCCGCGCCTGTGCCTTCGGGATCGAGCGGGCGGCGAGCCCTCGCACGATCAGGATGCGGGTGTCGTCGCGGGAGGAACTGATCGTGAGCCGGTCACCGGGACGGACTTCACGGTGCGGCTTCGCGCGCGCGCCGTTGACGTCCACCTTTCCCCCTTCGATCGCGGCCTTGGCCTGCGACCGGGTGGGGTAGACGCAGGCCACGTCGAGCCAGACGTCGAGGCGGACGGAAGCGAGGGGAGGAGGGTCGGTCAGAGGTCGAAGCTCTCTTCCGGGTCGGAAGGGCGGTCCGATTCCGGGGGTGGCGTGATTTCGGCCGGGGCGTCCTTCTTCGCGGCCGCAGGTGGGGCCGCGCCTTTCCCCGCCAGCCAATCGAAGAATTCGGGAGAGGCCGCGGCGGGCTCCTCGGCCGGACGGGCGAGGAAGTACCCCTGGGCGGCGAAGACTCCCTCCGCCAGGCAGACATCCAGGTCCGGCGCGTTTTCGATCCCTTCGGCGATCAATCCCACCGAAGCGTCGCGTGCGACCTGCGCGAGGAGCCGGAGAACGGACCGCCGCGGCGCGTTGCTCGAAACACCGCGCGTGATCTCGCTGTCGACCTTGATCCACCGCGGCGAGAGTCCGGAGCAATACCGGATCGTCTCGTAGCTCGACGTGATGTCGTCGAGCGCGATCGAGACACCGAGGTCGTGCGGAACGGCGAGCGCGGAGCCGAGCTGCTCGAGCGATTCCACCCGCTCGACCTCCACGAGATCGAGGGCGAGGCGCGTGTACGGAAACTGGACCCGTTCCGCTTCGACGCCGAGCCCCGAGAGACCGCCGTCGCCGGAGAGGAGCCGGGGATTGACGTTCAGGAAAAGCATCGAGTCCGCCGGAAGCCGCTGCGCCGCCTCTAGGACGTGGATCCAGGAGAGCCGCTCGAACGCGAGCGCAATGCCGAGGCGCTGAGCCGCGGGAAAGATCTCGGCCGCGAGGTGGGTCCCTCCGTCCGGCGCTCGGACGCGCAGGAGGCCCTCGAACCCCACGGTCGCCCCCGTTCTCAGGTCGAAGATCGGCTGGAATTCCACGAAGAGCGCGGATGCGGCCAGCGCGTCGACCAGCCAGAGCGCTCCGACCTGGCGGGCCGCCGCCGGCAGGGGGGCGAGGTTCCCGATGGCGTCCCATTTCGTCTGGGCGGGATCCTCGGGCGCGACGCGGACGTGCTCGGAGAGCGGCCCCAGGGCCGCCTCCATCTTCGCGAGAAGCTCCTCTGCCGTGCGCTCGACGGCGATCCGCCGGGAACGCCCATAGATCTGGCCGCGGGACCAGACCTTGCCGAGCGCGGAGGAAAGCGCGCGTTCGGCATCCGGCCCGTCCGGTCGGACGAAGAGAGCACGAGCTTTCCGCCAGCGCTCGAGCCGGCCCAGAGTCCGAGCGTCCAGAACCCCGCCGGAGGAGGAGAGCACTGAAGGAATTGTAAGGGAGTTATCAGGAATCAGTTGTCAGTTTCGAGTTGGGCCTCGGCGCCCGCCAGTCCTGTGGAGGTCTCCGGACTCCTCGGGCCCGACTGAAAACTGAGAACTGATGACTGAAAGCTCCTCATCCCTCCTTGTCTTCGTACTGGCTCTTGAGCGAGGAGACGACCGCGGGATCCGCCAGTGTCGTGGTGTCCCCCAGGACGCGTCCCTCCGCGATGTCTCTCAGAAGACGGCGCATGATCTTCCCCGATCGGGTCTTCGGCAGGTCCGCCGTGAAAAAGAGGCGATCGGGCTTCGCGATGGCGCCGATCTTCTTCGCGACGTGCGCCGAGAGCTCGGCGCGCAGCCCGTTCCCGCCGCTCGCCGCCGTGCCCGTCTGGGACTTCTCCTTGAGGATCACGAAAGCGGCGATCGCGGTGCCCTTGATCTCGTCATTGACTCCGACGACGGCCGCCTCGGCCACCGCCGGATGGTCGACGAGCGCGGACTCGACCTCCATGGTGCCGATCCGATGTCCCGCGACGTTCATGACGTCATCGACCCGGCCGAGAAGCCAGAAGTAACCGTCCTTGTCGCGCTTGGCGCCGTCGCCCGGAAAATACGTGTCCTTTTTCCACTTCGACCAGTAGGTCTTGACGTACCGCTCGTCGTCCCGCCAGATGGTGCGGAGCATCGCCGGCCAGGGGCGCGTAATCGCGAGGTACCCCCCTCCGACCTCAACCTCGCGTCCGTTCTGATCGAGGATTGCGGCGCGCACGCCGGGAAAAGCCTGCGTGGCGGAGCCGGGACGCGTGGTCGTGATGCCGGGCAGCGGCGTGATCATGATCATCCCGGTCTCGGTCTGCCACCACGTGTCGACGACGGGGCACCGTCCCCCGCCGATGAACTTCTGATACCAGATCCACGCCTCCGGATTGATCGGCTCGCCCACGGATCCCAGGAGCCGGAGCGAAGAGAGATCATGCTTTTCCGGCCACTCCGTGCCCCACTTCATGAACGCGCGGATCGCGGTCGGGGCGGTGTACAGGATCGTCACGCCGTGGCGCTCGATCAGGTCCCAGAAGCGATCTCTGCCGGGGGTATCCGGCGCCCCCTCGTACATCAGGCACGTCGCACCGTTGGCGAGCGGGCCGTACACGACGTAGGAATGCCCCGTTACCCAGCCGATGTCCGCCGTGCACCAGTACACGTCCTCGTCCTTCAGATCGAAGACCCATTTGCTCGTGGCGTAAGTGCCCAGGAGATACCCCGCGGTCGTGTGCAGGATCCCCTTCGGCTTGCCCGTCGTTCCGGACGTGTAGAGGATGTAGAGCGGGTCCTCCGAATCCATCTTCTCGGGAGGACAATTCGCGGACGCGTCGCACATGAGCTCCGACCACCACAGGTCGCGCCCCGCGCGCCAGCTCACTTCGCCGCCCGTGCGTTTGACCACGATCATCCGCTCGATCGTGGGGGTGTCCGTCAGCGCCTCGTCGGAGATCTTCTTTAAGGGAACGACGTTCCCGCGGCGCCAGCCGCCGTCCGCGGTGACGAGAACTTTCGCGCCCTGGTCATTGATGCGATCGCGCAGGGATTCCGCGGAGAACCCGCCGAAAACGACGGAATGGATGGCGCCGATGCGCGCGCAGCCGAGCATGGCGATCGGCAGCTCCGGAATCATCGGCATGTAGAGCGTCACCCGGTCGCCCTTCTTCACGCCGAGCGACTTCAAGACGTTCGCGAACTTTGCGACTTCGCGCAGCAGCTCCCGGTAGGTGATCGTGCGCTGGTCTCCCGGCTCGCCTTCCCAGATCAGGGCGGCCTTGTTGGCGCGTGGCCCCCGGGCGTGGCGATCCACGCAGTTGACCGAGGCATTCAGTTTGCCTCCGACGAACCACTTCGCCCGCGGCGGCTTCCAGTCGAGGACCTTGCGCCACGGTTTCATCCATTCGAGCTCTTCCGCGTATCCCGCCCAGAATTTCTCGAAATCGCGATCCGCCTTCCGATACACCCCCGGGTTGGACACGCTGGCCCGGGCGGCGAAGGACCTGGGCGGTTTGAACCGGCGTTTTTCGAGGAGCAGGGCTTCGATGGTTTCGTCGGCTCGGGTCGGCATCGCCGGCGCTTCTCCTTTCGAGGACGGCCGCCCCGGGCGGGCGGGACCTCGTGGGCCCGAATGTTATTCCCAAATCGCCCCCGGCGCGTAAGACCCCTTGACATCGGTTCGACCTTTGAAACACTCTGCGCCCACGACTGGTCAATGCCCGGCGCACTCTGCCGGCCGCCACCCTCACAGAGAGCGACCACCGCGACGGGCGGCGGCTCCCGCCGTCGGGTTTCCAGGCACCAGTCTGCCTGCGGCGGGCCCAGTGTCTGTCCGCCCCCCAGGGCCCGGGATGACCGTCAAAGGCCCCTTCCCGGTTACCCCCCTTTTCACCATAGACTTTTCCGTCGCAATCACCGGCGTCTTTCGATTCGGACCTCACGCATCTCTGAACTTTTAGGAGGGAGGGATCATGGCGACCGCAACGATGGAGAGACAGGCGCCCACGGGCGCCCTCAGTCCGGAAGAGAGAAGGGTCATCTTCGCCTCGTCGCTCGGCACGGTGTTCGAGTGGTACGACTTTTACCTCTACGCGACACTCGCTCCTTTCTTCGCCGCTCTTTTCTTTCCCCCGGGCAATGCGACGGCCGCGCTCCTTTCCTCCTTCGTCACCTATGCGGCGGGCTTCCTCGTGCGTCCCTTCGGGGCGCTCTTCTTCGGGCGCATCGGAGACCTCGTCGGACGCAAGTACACATTTCTCGTGACGATCGTCGTCATGGGCGCGTCGACGGCGGCCGTCGGGCTCCTGCCCACCTACGCGAAGATCGGGTTCCTGGCGCCGATCCTTCTCGTGCTCCTGCGGCTCCTGCAGGGACTCGCGCTCGGCGGCGAGTACGGCGGAGCGGCGACGTACGTGGCCGAGCATGCGCGGCACGGCCGCCGCGGATACAGCACGGCGTGGATCCAGACGACCGCGACGCTCGGCCTGTTCATGTCCCTTCTGATCATCGGCCTGTGCCGCTGGAAGATGGGACCGGACGAGTTCAAGGCCTGGGGCTGGCGGATTCCGTTCCTGCTTTCGGTCGTCCTGCTGATTTTTTCGATCTACATCCGGTTGAAGCTGCAGGAATCTCCGATCTTCAAGCGCATGAAAGCCGAGGGAAAAGGTTCCAAGGCTCCTCTGACCGAGAGCTTCGCCAACTGGTCGAACGCGAAAATTGTCCTTCTCGCCCTCTTCGGGGCGACCGCCGGCCAGGGCGTCGTCTGGTACGCGGGACAGTTCTACGCCCTCTTCTTCCTGACGCTCTACCTGAAGCTCGACTACCTGACCGCCTACATCCTGATCGCCGCCTCGCTTCTGATCGCGACGCCGTTCTTCATCGTCTTCGGGTCGTTGTCGGACAGGATCGGCCGGAAATGGATCATCCTCATCGGATGCCTGCTCGGCGCTCTCA
>JBDUBP010000156.1:0-2609 GCA_040004075.1 Acidobacteriota bacterium
CCTGCGCGGACGGGACGGCGTTGGAGCGCCGCCACGACCAGACGAAGAACCCGAGGGCGACCAGGAGGGCGGCGAGCCCGAAAAGATAGACCGCTCCCGCGGAGCGGCCCGACGGACCCGAAGGCGCGGGCCCGCGAGCGGCTTCGGCCGGGCCGGCGGTTGAGCCCGCATCGGGACGTTCCGGCGGAACGAGCGTCGCCGCGAGAGGGAGTGGCGGACCGGAGGCGGCAGGAGCCGTCGAGACCGGGGCCGGCGGCCGGGGAGGAGCGGGCGGCGCCGCCGCCGGGACCGTGATCGCGGCCAGAGGCATCGCTATGGTCCGCTCGGCCTCTCCGATCTGGTCGGCGACCCGACCCACTTCCCGGAGGAAGTCCGCGGCATCGGAGGGACGCTTGTCGGGAGACTTCGCGAGGAGCCGCGCGAACACCTCGCGCGTGGAAGGCGGCAGGTCCGACCGAACCGCGAGCGGATCGCGCGGCTCGGTGTGAAGGATCTGGTAGACGAGGGTCGTGATGGAGTCGCCGGGAAACGGGCGGCTGCCCGTCATCAGCTCGTAAAACACGACGCCGAGCGAAAAGAAATCGGACCGGCCGTCGAGCTTCTCCCCGCGGATCTGCTCGGGCGACATGTACGCGGGACTCCCGATCATCTGGCCGGTGCGCGTCAGGTCCACGGTCGCGGCCAGGAGCTTTCCGATGCCGAAGTCGGCGACCTTGACCCGCCGGTCCCGCGTCAGCAGGATGTTCCCGGGCTTGACGTCGCGGTGCAGGACGCCGCGCTGGTGCGCGTGCTGGAGGGCGAGCGCGGACTCGCGGACGACCTCGACGCGTTCCCGCAGCGACAGCGTCCCGCGGGGGCTCGTCGAGCCCTGGGAGAGGGCCACGCCTCCGCGGTCGCGCGGCGCCAGAAAGTGCGTCAACGCGTCGCCGTCGACGTACTCCATCGCGATGTAGAGCAGCCCCTCCGCCTGCCCCGCCTCGTAGATCGTGACGATGTTCGGGTGCTGGAGCCGTCCCGCGAGCTTCGCCTCGTTGAGGAAGCGCGTCTCCAGCTCGGCCGAGGAGCCCCCGACTCCCTGAGGGCGAACCGTCTTGATCGCGACCGGCCTTTCGATCTGCGGGTCGTGCCCGAGATAGACGACTCCCATCGCTCCTTCGCCCAGAAGGCCCGCGACCTGGAACCGGCCGATCCGCGATCCCGGCGGAAGGTTCATTCTTCGAGCTTCTCCGGCTCGCGCTCGGACCTGGCAAAATCGCGCTCGCGGCGGGCGAGGATCGTCCTCGCTTCCTCCGCGCGCTCGGGCGGCACCATCACCCGGCTCATTCCGAAAGCCCCCAGATTCTCCGGCCAGGGCGATCCCCCGGTGGGCCCCTCGACCTCGCAGGGAATCTCTTCGGATTTCAGGAGGCCGGCAATCAGTGCCGCCTCCTCATCCTGGCCGGTGGAAGCGACCTCGACCCACTCTTCGTCTTCGTTTCTCGCCATGTTTTCCTTTCGCGCGCCCGGGTCATCAGACTTTCGTTTTGCGTTTTCCGTTTTCCGTTTTCCGTTTCAGTTTTCAGCTTCGTTTCGCGGAGACGCGCAGGCGAGCCGTGCCCGCGTCGACGACGCGGCCGACGACGCGCGCGGCCGGCGCACCGGCGGCCCGGCACCGCTCGACGTAAGACGGCGCGTCGGAAGGAGCGATGGCGACCAGCAGCCCGCCGGATGTCTGCGCGTCGCAGAGCAGGAGCAGGTCCTCGTCCGAGACGCCCGCGCCGACCTCGGTCCGGGGACGCAGATTTCGGAGATTGACCCGGGATCCGTCGGGCGCGATCCCGCGCGCAGCGAGATCTCTGGCGCGGGAGAGCAGAGGCACCTCGTCCACGAAGAACTCTCCCGTGACCCCGGACGCCTCCATCATTTCGTAGGCGTGGCCCAGAAGGCCGTAACCGGTGACGTCGGTCGCGGCGTGCACCTCGAGCGCGTTCATCGCCTCCGCGGCGCCCCGGTTCAGCGCCGACATCACGGCGATCGCCTCGTCGAGACCGCCGTCCGCCAGCACGGGACGGCGGAAGAAACGGGAGACGCTCGCGGCGCCGAGAGCATCCGCCCGCCCCGCGGAAATCGTGACGCCTACGCCGAGCGGCTTCGTGAGGACGAGCAGGTCTCCGGGCCGCGCGCGCGCGTTGGTGACGACCGCCGACTCGGCGGCGAGGCCGGTGACGCACAGCCCGTAGAGAGGAATGTCGTGGTCGATCGAGTGCCCGCCCCCGATGACGGCGCCGGCTTCCGCCACCTTTTCCGCTCCGCCGCGCAGGATCGCCTCGAGGACATCGGTCGGCAGCTCCCCCGTCGGGAAGGCGGCGAGGGCGAGAGCGAGCACCGGCCGCGCGCCCATGGCATAGACGTCCGAGAGCGCGTTGGCGGCGGCGATCTGGCCGAAGATCCAGGGATCGTCCACGACCGGGGTAAAAAAGTCGACCGTCTGGACCATGACCTGGCCCTGGCCGATCCGATACACCGCCGCATCGTCCGCATGGCGGTTGCCCACCAGCAGATTGGGATCCGCCGGGGCGGGAAGCTTCGCGAGAAGCGCGGAAAGGTCGAACTGACCGATCTTGCAGGCT
>JBDUBP010000226.1:0-2607 GCA_040004075.1 Acidobacteriota bacterium
GCGCGACGACGCCTTCCTCATGAGCCTCCCCACCAGCCTCGCCGCGCCGCCCGCCGAATCCGTGAGGGACTTCGCGACGGACGTGCGCCGGGACCTCGCGCTGATCCCGAAGCAGATCCAGTCGAAATACCTCTACGACGGACTCGGCTCGACGCTTTTCGAGGCGATCTGCCGCCTGCCCTGGTACCGGATCACCCGCGCGGAGGCCCGCCTCCTCTCGACCTTCGCCTCGCAGATCGTTTCCGCCTTTTCGGAGCCGCTGACGCTGGTCGAGCTCGGATGCGGCAGCGGCGAGAAGCTCGCGATGCTCGCCGAGGCGCTGCGGGCGCGCCGCCGCCACGTGGCGGTCCACCTGATCGACATCTCTCCTGTCGCGCTCGAGCTGTCGGAGCGCACCCTCGGGCGGCTGCAGCACGTTTCGGTCGTCGGGCACCGCGCCACCTACGAAGAGGGCCTGCGTCACGCCGCGGCCCAGCGGGTCGGTGACAGCGCGATGCTCGTGCTCTTTCTGGGATCGAACCTCGGTAACTTCGATTCGCCGGCGGCGCACGATTTTTTGAGCGGCATCCGGGCGTCGTTGCGCGCGGGGGACGCCCTTCTCCTCGGTGCCGACCTCGTCAAGCCGGAATCGGACCTGCTGCTCGCCTACGACGACCCGCTCGGCGTCACCGCCGCCTTCAACAAGAACCTCCTCGTGCGCATGAACTCCGAGCTCCTGGCGGACTTCGACCTCGCGCTCTTCGATCACCGCGCCGTTTGGAACGCGCGCGAAGGCCGCGTCGAGATGCACCTGGTCTCGCGGACGAACCAGGAGGTCTCCATCCCGCGGGCCGAGACGTCGGTCCGGTTCGCGGCCGGAGAGCCGATCTGGACGGAGAGCTCGTACAAATACACTCCAGAGGACGTCATCCAACGGGGCCGGCTGGCGGGATTCCGGTCCGTCGACCAGTGGGTGGACGCGAGGGCCCGGTTCGCCTTGACTCTCTTTTCGGCGGACTGACCCGTCAGTCTCGCGCGGCGAAGCGGGCCGTGTAATCTTCTCTCGTTCCGGAGAGTCTCTCGGCTTGATTCGTGTTCCCTCCGGCGCCCGTCTCGGGGCGTCTGAGATCAAGGAGGCCCATTTGAGGCTCGCTAAGCTCGCTTCCGCCGCGCTTGCCCTCTGCCTGCTCGTCCCGTGTCTCCCGTCCTCCGCCGAGGAGCATCTCGACTTCGAAATGGAAAACCGGATCCGGCAGGAGGGATTCCACAACTCGAAAGTCATGGCCACCGCGAGCCACCTGATGGACTCGATCGGCGCGCGCCTGACGGGCTCGCCGAACATGAAGAAGGCCAACGACTGGACGCGCAGGCAGCTCGAGGAGTGGGGCCTCGCGAACGCGCACCTCGAGAGCTGGGGGCCATTCGGGCGCGGCTGGAGCTACGAACAGTGCACGCTGCGGATGCTCTCGCCCGACACCGCGGAGCTGCTGGCGCTCCCGGTCGCGTGGTCTCCCGGCACAAACGGCCCGCTGCGCGCGAACCTCGTCCGGGTCAAGCTCGCGACCGAGGAGGACCTGAAGGCGCAGAAGGGGCAGCTGGCGGGGAAGGTTCTTCTGCTGGGGGACACGCGCGAGCTGAAGCCGCAGGACGCCGCGTTGTCAGAGAGGTACGACGAGAAAGGGCTTTCCGAGATCGCGATGTACGAGATCCCCGGGCTGACTCCTTCGCCGCGGCCCGGGCGGCCCCCCTTCAACCGGGAGGAGTTCGCGAAGCGCCGCCGTTTCCGCCGCGCTCTCGACCGCTTCCTCGCCGACGAGAAAGTCGCGGCCGTGATCGAGCCGGGCGCCCTCGACGGCGGCACCTTCCGCGTGCAGGGCGTCAACAACGGTTACAAGTCCGATGCGCCGGCGACCGTGCCTCAGGTGATGCTCGCCATCGAGCACTTCGGGCGCCTCGCGCGCCTTCTCGACCGCAAGGAAGACGTGCAGATCGAGTTGAACGTCCGCTCCCGATATCACTCCGAAGACCCGATGGCCTACAACACGATCGCCGAGATCCCCGGGACAGACAAGAGCGGGCAGGTGGTGATGCTCGGCGGGCATCTCGACTCGTGGCACGGCGGCACCGGCGCGACGGACAACGGGGCGGGGGTCGCCGTCGCCATGGAGGCGGTCCGCATCCTGAAGGCCGTGAACGCGCGCCCGCGGCGCACCATCCGGATCGCCCTCTGGAGCGGAGAGGAGCAGGGCCTGCTCGGATCGAAGGCGTATGTTCGGTCGCACTTCGGATCCCGGCCGGAGTCTTCCGCCGCGGACCTCGAGCTTCCCTCGTCCCAGCGGCCGGTCTCCGGACCTCTGACGATCAAGCCCGAGCATGCGAAGCTCTCCGCCTATTTCAACCTGGACAACGGCACGGGAAAGGTCCGCGGCGTCTACACGCAGGAAAACGTGGCGGTCGTTCCGATCTTCGAATCGTGGATCGAGCCGCTGAAGGACCTCGGTGTGACGACCGTCACCAATCGGGTCACCTCGGGGACCGACCACCTCTCCTTCGACGACGTCGGCCTGCCGGGGTTCCAGTTCATCCAGGACGAGGTCGAGTACGAGACGCGGACGCACCACACCAACA
>JBDUBP010000122.1:0-8536 GCA_040004075.1 Acidobacteriota bacterium
TCACCATGTTGAGCGTGACGCCCGGCGTCGACACGGAAGGATCCGTGCCGCCCGTGGAGACCTGCATTTCCTGGAACGCGTCGAAGTCGTAGTACGTGGGAGAGGAGCCGACCGCCGCCATGTCGGTGATCGTGACACCGTCGACGTTGAATACGTTCTGGCTGCCGTCGGCGCCCTTTCCGATGTACGAGGACTGCTGGCCCGACTGATTGCCGCCGATGTTCAGGCGGTCGATCTGCACGCCTGGCGCCTGCTGGATGACAACCCAGGGGTCGCGCCCCGTCGGGATGCTCTCGAGCTGCTTCTGGTTGAACGTCGCGCCCTCTTTCTGCCGGCGCGTGTCGAGAAGAGGCGACTCGGACGTGACCGTGATCGTCGCTGACACGCTCGCGAGCTTCATCGAGAGGACGATCTCGGTGTTGGTGCCGAGGGTGACGGAGACGTTCGTGCGTTCGACCGTGCCGAATCCGGACAATTCCGATTTGAGCGAGTACGCTCCCGGAGACAGGTTGACGAAGCGGAAGTCTCCCTGGGGACCCGTGGTCGTCGTGCGGGGCGCACCGACGCCGGACAGCGTGACCGTAACGCCCGGGAGCACACCTCCGGTTTCGTCGGTCGCGCGGCCATAGACGCTCCCCGTCGTCGTTGCTCCCTGGGCGAGCAGCGAAGCAGAAAGCCCCGTGGCGACGAGTGCGATGCTCAGAAATCTCAGAAACTTCATGCGACTCCTTTCCGACCCCTTAGTTGGGCCCTTTTGCCGTTCTCTCAAGATCCACCTGCGGTGGCTAAGAGCTAATTACGTGCCATGAACAAAAAGGCACATGCAGATTGAAAGCCGTTTGTTTTGAGTGTTTAACGTGTGGGACAGAGTATCCCAAAAGCCGGATTATCCCTCTCGTTGAATCTTAATTCAAGAAATTGGATCACCCGGGGGCGTGTGCGCCGCGCCACGGCGGGGCGCGGTCGACCCCTGACATCGCGGGCACCAGTAGGTCGAGCGGCCGGCGTCGCCCTGGCGCCGCACGACGATGGTCGCTCCGCAGGTCGCGCACGCTTTTCCTGCACGGCGGTAGACGCGGAAGCCGCGGGCCGATCCGGGCCGGGTCGCCGCCAAAGCCCCCGGGCCGAGACTCGCCTGCATCAGGCGGCGGGCCAGAAGAAGCACCCGCTCGATCTCGGCCCGGGGAAGGCTCGCGACGGAAAGAAAGGGGTCGAGCTTTGCCGCAAACAGCGACTCCGACTTGTAGATGTTCCCGATGCCCGCGACCGCCCCCTGGTGAAGAAGCGCTTCCCCGATCGGGACCTCTCCGAGAGAGCGGATGGCGGCGGCCGCAGCCGCCACGTCGAAGGTCTCTGCCAGGATGTCCGCGCCCAATCGGGAGAGCGAAGGATGGCGGATGGCGGACCGCGCCGAAAGAATCTCGATCACGGGCGCGTGGAAACACACCGCGACGAACGCGTCCGTCTCGAGCACGAGCCGCGCGAACCGCTCGGGCTTTCTCCAGCGCTCCCCGGGGCGGTAGAGATGCCACGATCCGGTCATCCGCATGTGAGAGTGGAGAACCCTCCCGTCGTCGAAATGGAAGAGGAGGTTTTTTCCCCGCGCTTCGATCCGATCGATTTTCCGGCCGGCCAGCTCAGAGCCCGCAAGGGCCGGAAGGGGGGAACGGGCGGCCAGGACGGTGCGGCCTTCGAGCGCGCGCGCCAGCGTGCGCGCCGCGCGCAGAATCGTGTCTCCCTCAGGCATCGGAGGCGGCGGAGCGGGCGGAATCGGCGGGAACAGGAGGGCGAAGGCCGGACGCGCGCTTCAAGAACCCGCGGCTCCCCGGGGTGAATCCCGCCGCGGCCAGGAAGGGGGCGAGCGGCGAGAGCGAGGGATCCTCCCCATCGATCTTTCCGATGAGAACGGCGCGGCGCTTGCCCTCCTCGACGAGCGACGCGAGCGTCGACGCGATCGCCCGCGCCGCTTCGGTTCGCTCGGGCTCTTCGGGAGGCAGGAAGGTGATGAGGCTTCGCTCGCCCCGCCCGGTCGCCGCGAGCAGCTCTCCTTCGCGCAGCAGAACGCGCGCGCCCGCCGCGCGCGACGGCCGGGGCGCGGCGCCCGAAGGGTCCGGCCACGCCACCGAGGCGCCGTAGGGATTCGCGGGGTCCGCCGCCGCGAGCATCCAGGTGCGGCCCTCCCCGGGAGGAGCCGGCTCGCGCGACGAGCGCAAGCGGTCGTCCGCTCCGGGAAGCGCGAACTGCGTGGCCCCGAGACCCGCGACGAAATACCCGCGCCGGATCCTTCCGGCCTGCTCCATCGCCTGGAAGATGGGGTACACCGCCGAGAACCCTCCCGCGATGCCTTCCGCATGCACGGCTTCCCTCGTCACCACGCCGTACCGCTCGAGCAGCGATGCGGCCAGGGCGGCGCGCCGCTCGGTCTCACTCGGCCCGGCGGAGACAACGGCCGGAAGAAGCGACCATCGCCCCTCGCTGCCGGGAGGGCCCGAGCGGCGGCTTCGAAAGGACCGGCCGCGGAAATTTCGTCGTTCTTCGGACGTCCCGCCCTTCAGGAAGGACCGAAGGGGCGCCAGCGTGTCATTGGTCGCCTCCCCGGCCCAGACGAGGTCCCAGAGCGAGCGCAGAAGATCGCCCGCGAAAGCGCCCGTCTCTCTCACGAGGTCCGAAAAGAAGAGGGCGCCGCGGGCGGACAGGATCTGACGCAATCGCGCGGCGAGCTCCCCTTCCGCGGCCGCCGCCGGCCGGGCGAGGAGCGCGTACCGGTCGGGAAGATGCAGCGCGATGCGCCCGTCGGACGGGCCGACCGACTCGATCCCTCTCCACATCACTTCTCCGGCCGCGCAGAGCAGATCGAGGTCGGCGGGCTTGTAGCCGGAGACGCGCGCCGGGAGGATCTGGTTCTCGAGGTCGGAGGCCGGAAGCGGGCAGCCCTGCAGCTGGTCTATGGCCGAGAGGAGGGCGTCGAGGCCCTTTCGCGGTGTGCGCACACCCTGCCAGTCCGCGGAAAACCGGCCGAGCGCCGCCGGCAGCACTGGCTCCACTTCGCGGCGGAGCCGGGCGAGCGAGCGGCGCTTCAGCGACCGCAGGACTTCGGCATCGCACCATTCGCGCGTGCGGCCGGCCGGAAGAAACTCCCCCTCCACCACCCGTCCCGCCGCGGCCAGACGCTCGAGGGCCTGGCGCACGGAGGCGATCGGCAGATCGAATCGCGCCGCCGCCGCCTCCGCCAGAAAAGGCGGATGCGTCCGGGCGTAGCGGGAGACGACGTCGCCCAGAGGATCGCGCGGGGATTCCAGAAACGCGTCGGGCAGGCCGGGCGGAATGACGATCCCGAGAGCGTCGCGCAGGCGGCTGGCGTCTTCGGCCGCGATCCACCGGCGCTCGCCGGCGATCGCCACCCGCAGGGCGCGGCGGTCGCGCTGCAGCGATTCGAGCCACGCTTCGGCCGCCTCCGGAGGCTGCGACCGCAGGCGGACTTCTTCGGCGGTGAGGTCTCCGAGGCCGAGCAGCAGGTCGTGCAGCGCGTCGGCGTGGCGCGCCGGGCGTGTTCCATCCAGCCTCTGCAGCGAGCGGCCGAGCTCTTCGATCGCGTCGGGGTCGAGGAGGTCGCGCAGCTCCGCCTGGCCGAGCAGCTCTTTCAACTGGGCCTGATCGACGGAAAGCGCCTGGGCGCGGCGCTCGGCGAGCGGCGCGTCGCCGTCGTACACGAAATTAGCCACGTAAGAAAACAGAATCGCGGCGGCAAAGGGCGAGGCGACTCGCGATTCCGCGGCCACGACGCGGATGCGCCGGGACGCGACCCGTCGGAGGATGTCGACCAGCCCCGGCAGATCGAACACGTCGCGGAGGCACTCGCGGTACGTCTCGAGGATCATCGGAAAAGACCCGTACCGCGCCGCCACCGCCAGCAGGTCCGCGGAGCGCTTGCGTTGCGCCCACAGCGGAGAACGGCGGCCCGGATGGCGGCGGGGCAGGAGGAGGGCCCGCGCGGCGTTCTCGCGGAAGCGCGCGGCAAACAGCGACGTCTGGCCGAGGGCGCCGACCAGAAGATCTTCCACCTCGTCCGCCGGGGGCAGGAAGAGGGACACGTCCGGAGGTTCGTCCGACTCGGGCAGCCGGAAGACCATGCCGTCGTCTGACCACATCATCTCGATCTCCGACCCGCGCTCCTCCCGCATTCGAGCGACTACGGCCATCGCCCACGGCGCATGCACCCGGGCGCCGAACGGGGTCAGGACGCACACGCGCCAGTCGCCGATCTCGTCCAGATACCGCTCGACGACGATCGCGCGGTCGCTCGGCACCTCCCCCGTCGCCTCCGCCTGCTCGGTGAGATACGCGACGAGGTTGGAGGCCGCGCGCGCGTCGAGCCCGTGCTCCCGGGTCAGCCTCGCGAGCGCCTCCTCCCGCGGCGCCGTCGACAGCTCCCGGGCGAGCTGACCGATCGCGCGCCCGAACTCCGGCGGCCGCCCCGGCCGGTCGCCGTGCCAGAAGGGCATCTTGCCCGGTTGCCCCGGCGCCGGACTGACGAGGACGCGGTCGTGAGTGATCTCCTCGATCCGCCAGGACGACGCGCCCAGGAGAAACACGTCGCCGGGGCGCGACTCGAAGACCATCTCCTCGTCGAGCTCGCCCACGCGCCGGCTCCTGGCCTTGTCTTCCGTCCCGGAGTCGTCGGCGAGAAAGACGCCGAAGAGCCCGCGGTCCGGGATGGTCCCTCCGTTGATGATGGCGACGCGGCCCGCGCCTTCCCGCGCGCGCACGGTGCCCCCGACGCGATCCCAGGTGATGCGCGGCCGAAGCTCCGCGAACTCGTCGGACGGGTAGCGGCCGGAGAGCATGTCGAGCACGCCTTCGAACGAGCCGCGGGGAAGCTCGGCAAACGGCGCGGCGCGGCGCACGAGATCGTGAAGGGCATCCGTCGCGACGGGTCCGGCCGCTGCGATGGCGACGATTTGCTGCGCGAGGACGTCGAGCGGGTTGCGCGGGTAGAACGTCTCCTCGACCTTCCCCTCGGCCATTCGCACCGTCACCGCGGCGCAGGCGAGCAGGTCCCCGCGGTACTTGGGGAAGATGACCCCCCGTGAGACGGCGCCCACCGAGTGCCCACCGCGGCCGATCCGCTGAATTCCCGAAGCGACCGACGGGGGGGCCTCGATCTGGACGACGAGGTCGACGGCGCCCATGTCGATGCCGAGCTCCAGAGAAGACGTGGCGACGATGGCCGGCAGCTCGCCGCGTTTCAACCGGTCCTCGATCTCGAGCCGCTTCTCGCGCGCGATCGAACCGTGGTGGGCGAGGGCGATCTCTTCGCCCGCGAGCTCGTTGAGGGCGGACGCGAGCCGCTCCGCGAGGCGGCGACTGTTGACGAAGATCATCGTCGAGCGATGCGCGCGAACGAGCTCGACGAGCCGCGGATGGATCGAAGGCCAGATCGACCGGCGCGTCGGACCCGCCGCCGCCGGTCCCGATGGGATTTCGTCCACCGTCTCTCCCATCCGGGACATGTCCTCCACCGGAACTTCCACGGTGAGCTCGAAGGCCTTGCGGTGGCCCGCGTCGACGATCGCGACGGGTCGAGGCCTCCAGACGCCGGCGGCTGAAGGCTCGCCGCCGCCGAGAAGCCGGGCGATCTCTTCGAGCGGGCGCTGCGTGGCGGACAGTCCGATGCGCTGAAGCGGCCGCGAGCCCGGATGCCGGAGCGCCTCGAGCCGCTCGAGCGACAGGAACAGGTGCGCCCCGCGCTTGCTCGAGACGAGTGAATGGATTTCATCGACGATGACGGTCTCGATCCAGGGCAGCATCGATCGCGCCCCCGACGTGAGAAGGAGGTACAGGGATTCGGGCGTCGTGATCAGGATGTCGGGAGGCGACCTCACCATTCGCGCCCGGTCCGCGGACGGCGTGTCGCCGGTCCGGATGGCAACGGTCGGCGCGTGGACCACGATTCCCGAGCGCCCCGCGACCGCGGCGATTCCCGCGATCGGCGCGCGAAGGTTCCTCTCGACGTCCACGGCGAGGGCCTTCAGAGGCGACACGTACAGGACCCGGCAGCGTTCGAGCTTCGGGGGAACCGGCGAAAAGAGCAGCCGGTCGATCGCCGTCAAAAAAGCCGCGAGCGTCTTTCCGGAGCCGGTCGGCGCGAGGAGGAGGGTCGACTGCCCGGCGATGATCGGGGGCCAGCCCTTCGACTGCGCCCGTGTCGCGTCGGCGAACGAGCCTTCGAACCACCGGCGGACGGGTTCTGAAAACGCGGCGAGGGGGTGAGAGGCCACCAGCGGATTCTATTGAGGGAGCGGGGTCGCCGGCCCGGCTGTACAGGCGTGAGATCGACACCGGCGGTCGACGCCGCCCCCGCTCCTCAGTACGCCACGACCTCCCTCCCCCTCACGAGCGCGGCGTCGAGGTCGCCGACGAAGTTCTCGCGTCCGTAGCGGTCGAGCGCCCGGAGCGCGCCAGGGCCGAAAGGGGCTGGGCGTGGAACCCGGCGATCGCGAAGAGCACCCCCTCACGG
Source organism: Acidobacteriota bacterium (assembly GCA_040004075.1). Classification (GTDB taxonomy): domain Bacteria; phylum Acidobacteriota; class Thermoanaerobaculia; order UBA5066; family Gp7-AA6; genus JALYUA01. Next base: position 6,518 of record JBDUBP010000122.1, read on the forward strand.
GCAACATCTACAGCGTCGATCTCGTGCTCGACCGGGACTTCCGGGTCGGCCCCGCGGTCGCGTCCCTCTCTCTGGCGTGCTTCAACGTCCCGAATTCAGCCGCCGTCACGCAGAGGTTCGGGTTCATCGACTTTCCGCAGCAGTACGGCGCGATCCGTGAAATCCAGTCCCCGAGAGTCTTCCGCGTTGGAGCGCGCGTCTCGTTCTGAGCGTGGCGACCCGGGCGGACGGCGGGGGGCCGCGCGTCAGTGCAGCGGCCGGATATCCCGAAGCTGATTGTCGCCAACGACGATCTGGACGCGGCTGCCTTCGGTGTAGCGGTTGTACTGGACCATGGTGACCTGGAAGCGGTACCGGACGGTCGCTTCCCCTTCCCGAGCTTCGAAGACGAGGAAGTAGTTCCCGTTTCCCGCAAAGCTCGCGCCGCCGGTTCCGGGGTTCTCGTGCTCGCGATCGACCACGGTGGCCTCGAGCGACTTGAATGCCGCGTCGGACCGGGCCTTCGAGCTTCCGCTCGCGCAGGCCAGGCCGGCCAGCGCCATCGCGACGGCGACGGCGACGGCGAGCCCGGCGGCGCGCGAGGAGCGAGCGGCGAAGAGCACCCTCATTTCTTCTCCCGCGCCAATCTCTCGATCTCGATGCGCGCGCGATCCACGGCTTCGCGCGCCGACTTTAAGAGGTCCGCGGAGAGAACCCTGCCCTCTTCGAAGACGGTGCGGCCGAGCGCCGAGAAAGAACGCCCGAGCTCGCGCAGCTCGTCGACGATCGCGCGGTCCTTGTCGCCCGTTCCTCTGTTCATGTCATCCATCGCTTCTCCCCCCGCAGGAACTTTCCTGCAACCGCCAACCCGACGGCATCCCCGGCCGGCGAAAACGCCTACCGGACGCGGACTCCATTCTTGATCACGACGTCGACCCTCTGCAGCAGGTTGATGTGGGTGAGGACATCGCCTTTGACCGCGATGATGTCCGCGAAGCGCCCGGGCGCCAGCGTCCCGAGGTCCTTCTCGCGCTTCAGCCACACGGCCGGCCACCGCGTCGCGCCCGCGATCGCCTGCATGGGGGTCATCCCGAGCTCGACCCAGGTGGCGAGCTCGCGCCAGGTCGAATCGGTGTGGAAGTTGCCGGGAATTCCGGAGTCGGTCCCGACGAGAAGCGTGACGCCAGTGTCGCGCAACTGCTTGAACTTGGCGGCCAGGGTCGGGAGCCGGCGGCGGACCAGCTGGAAGTACGGCAGGCCGGTGATGTTCCGGAGCGACTCGCGGATGTCCTTGACGATGTCGGGGGCGAGGTTCGCCTGCCAGCGGGGGTCGTCGAGCCGGCCCGGGAACACGTCCGCGGTGTAGGCGGAGAGGAAGAGTCCCTCGACGGTCGGACACCAGGCGAGTCCCTGGTTGCGCTTGCGGAGCGCCGCGAGGATGTCGTCGGGATACGCGGGTTCGGTCGCGAGCCCCGTGTGCTCGAAGCAGTCGACTCCGTGCTTCAGACCCACGCGAATCTCGTCTTCGCGGTGTCCGTGCGCGACGACGGGGCGCCCGGCCGCGTGCGCCGTCTCGACGATCGCGCGCACCTCTTCGTCCGTCATCTGGTCCTGGTCGATGAGCTTGATCAGATCGACTCCCGCATCCACGACCTTCCGGACTTTGGCCCGGGCGTCGGCTGCGCCCGTCACGCCCCACCGAAACTCCTTCTCGTAGTCGTTGTACGGCGCGTGCTGCAGGAAAGGGCCGGACACGAAGAGCCGCGGCCCCGGGATCTCGCCCTTCTCGATCCTCCGCTTGACCAGGAGGATGTCCTCGAGCGGTGCGCCGAGGTCGCGCGCGAATGTGACGCCGCTTTCGAGGAGCTGCCTCGCCGCCGCCGGCATGATCTCCGCGGCGAACCTCGGGCGATAGGTGCGGTCCCAGTGCTCGTAGTCGCCGTGGCCCAGGATCATGAGATGGACGTGCATGTCCGCGAGACCCGGCAGGACGCTCATGCCGCGAGCGTCGATGGTCGGCGTGCCGGGCGGGACCGGCAC
>JBDUBP010000037.1:0-27147 GCA_040004075.1 Acidobacteriota bacterium
GTGGCGGCCCGGACCGCCGGGGCGACGGGCACGGGCGCGTTCTGGGGCGTCTTCGCCTTCACGCTGATGATGATCACGCGCGAAGGCATGGAGACGGCGCTCCTCATCTCGACCGCGCTCTTCCAGCTGAAGTCCTCGGCGGTTCTTCTCGGCCTCGGTTTCGGCATCATCGCCGCCGCCGCGATCGCGTTCGCCTGGACCCGTCTCGGCAGGGGTGTGGACATCCGCGGCCTGTTGAACGTCTCGTCGGTCTTTCTGCTGATCTTCCTGGTCCAGCTGGTTCTCTACGGCGTCCACGAGCTCTCGGAGGCCCGGATCCTCCCTGCCTCGCAGGCGGTGCACGACGCCACGGAGATCCTGGGGCCCGACGGGATCGTCGGGCACATCCTCGCGTACGCCCTGGCCATCGTCCCGACGGTCTGGCTCGGAAGTCTGTGGCTGCGCCGCCGCGCGTCAGGCCACGTGGCAGACGCCGGGAAAGCAGCTTGAAGACGGGAGGCGGCAGGCGGGAGGCGGGGAAAGCCGGGGAAAAAAGGATCGTTGAGCGTCGAGCTTTAAGCGTCCGGGCGCGTCGGCAGGATCCGGTTTTCCCGGAGCCGCGCGATCTGCGCCCTTCGATTCCCGATCTGTTGACCGCGGAGTACCGCGGCCGTCTCGCTCCCGCTGGTCGCTCGGCTCCCGGCTTTCCGCTTACCGCCTCCCCCCTACCGTCCCCTTACAGCTCGTTGACCGGGCGCGCGGAGAAGAAGAGGTTCGGGAATGCCTGCTTGAAGTAGTTCGTCACTTCCGTCACCAGCCGGTTCTCGCCGTTCTTCCAGCCCGGATCGCGGAATTTGTATTCCTCGCCGGTATAGGTGACGAACCCGACTTCGAGGCAGAGGTTCTGGTTCGGGCGGAGCACGCAGGTGTTGAAGATCTCCTTGATGTTCTTGGCGTACACCGAGAAGTTCTTGTCAGCGTCCGCGCTGCCCGTCCACGAGATGGTCTCGCCGTCGACGACCAGCCGCCCGACGTTCTTGGTCGAGGTGCCGAAGACGATGAAGCCCTTGCCGACGCGGGCCAGCCCGGAGAATTCGGCGCGGCGCGCGACGGCGGCGCCCGCGACGGCGGCGGGCGGCTGCCCGGACCGGAGCATGACCTCGAGAACCGTTTCCGAAACGCCCGCGGACCGCAGCTCCACGATCTCCGCCGTGTTCAGTTGATAGTTGACGTTCTCCGTCCTCACCTTGTTCAGGATGAACTCGTCGGAGAGACCGGCCTGCTTCAACTTCAGAACGTCGTGGTACGGACGGGCCGTGGCGGCGACGACGGGAGCGGGCGGCTGCGGCGGCACGGCGGCGGCTGGCGGCGGCGCGGGAGGCTCTGAAGGAACGGGCGGCGAGGCAGGGACGGGAACGGGGGCGACAGGAGGCAGCGTCGGTGCGGGCGCCGGAGGCGGCGTCGTCGGCGGGACGATGTTGGGATTCGGGCTCGAAACTCCGGTCCCGGGATTCGACGGGCCGGGAGGCGCCGGAGCGGCCCCCGTGCTGCTGCAGCCGGCCGCCGCGACGGCGCCGACGATCCAGAGGACCCAGAGGCGCATTCGCATGAGAAGTCTCCTTATCGATGTACCGCGTGCCTCGATGCTATCGAATCAGACGTTTCCGGGCGAGCGGGTCGTTACAATACTCGCCAGAGGCTCGCGGGCCTGGAACTTGCTGCTCGCAACCTCGGCCAGCCGGCCATGGAGGACCACATGAAGTGGATGGGACTCTATCTCCTCGGATACGCCCTTCTGGTCGTCGGCGCGCTTCTGGCGCTCTGGAAGACCGGGGTTCTCGCCTCGATCGGCACGTTCTGGGTGGGCGTCGGGCTTCTGGTGGCGATCGGGATCGGGATCATGATCGCCGTCGGAAACAGCGGACGTAAGGAGAACATCACGATCGATAAGAGTTGAGAGTCATGAGTTGAGAGTTGAGAGTCCGGACCGGTGGACGGACTCTCCTCAAAGCTGAAAGCCGAGAGCTGACAACCGATTTCCCCTCGGACTGAGAGCTGACAGCTGACAGCTGACAGCTACCTCGCCCACCTCCTCCAGGCGATGCCTTCCCAGCCGAACGAAAAGCGGTCCGGGTGGAGGATCCCGGCCAGGATCTCGAGCGTTTCGACCAGACGGGGGCCCGGCCGGTTGAAGAACTGGTTGCCGTCGCAGAGAAAGACCGAGCCGTTCGCGGCCGCGTCGAGGTCCTCGAACCCCGGAATCTCGTAGAGCAGTTCCGCCTCCGCTTCCGTCCGCGCCAGCGAAAACCCGCAGGGGAAGACGACGATCACGTCGGGGTCCGCCCGGAAGAGGGCATCCCGCTCGAGCCACGGGGAGTGCCGCCCCGCCTGCCCGAAGAGATTCTCCCCGCCGGCCATCTCGACGAGCTCCGGAATCCAGTTGCCGGCGGCCATCGGGGGCGCCAGCCATTCGATCGTGGCGACCCGGGGTCGCCGCGGCGCGCGAGCCGCCTCGGAGGCGATTGCGCTCATCCGCTCGGAGAGCCCCCGCGTCAGGGAGATTCCCCGTCGCGGCGCTTCGAGCGCCGCCGCGACGCGTTCGATGTCGGCGAGGACTTCTCTGACGGTGCTCGCTCCGAGCGCGACGAGCCGGAGGGCGGAATCCGGGCCGAGGGCCTCGCGCACTTCGGCGAGGCTCACGGCGCAGACCTCGCAATGGACCTGCGTCACGACGTGCGTCGGCGAGAGCGACCGCAGCAGGTCCGCGTCGACTCTGTAAACCGAAACTCCTTCGGCGAGCCGCGCCTCGACGCGGGAATGGATCTCGCGGCTCGATCCGGCAGGGTCGATGAGGGGCGACGTCAACACCGGCAGATCCTCGACCTCCGGCGGAAAATCACACTCGTGAGACCGCCCGACCAGCGCGTCCGCGAAACCGAGCGCGGACACGATCTCGGTCGCGGAAGGCAGAAGCGAGACGATGCGCGGGGCGGTCATGCCTCCTGGACCTGGACGTCCGGCAGGAGATCCGCGAAGACGAACCCGCCGCGGGTCACGGTCTCGCCCCGCCGGAGGGGAAGCGGCGCTCGAAACATCGGACCGTCCGTCGCGCAGGTGTGGAACTCTCCGTTCTCTCCGCATGGATCGACGTCGGCCGGAAGGTCCGCCAGCAGCGACAGGTCCCAATCGCGCCCCGCCGTTTCGGGCGAAAGCCTCCCGGGATCGACACACACCACGGTGGCGCGCAGGCCGCCGTCGAGCATCTCGCGCGCCAGCGCTCCCGTGTCGCGGCCCCAGAGAGGGAACACCGGAACGACTCCCGAGCCCGCGAGGAGCCGCTCGCGGTACGCCCGGACGTCCTCGAGAAAGAGGTCTCCGAACACGATCTGCTCGACACCCCGGTCTCGCGCCGCGCCGACGGCCGCCAGAAAGGCGCGTTCATAGTCTGCGTTGGTACAGCCGGCCGGGATCCGCACCGGCGTCGAGGGAAGACCGGCGCTCGAGGCCTGAGCCGCCAGAACCTCTTCCCGGACCCCGTGCATCGAAACGCGGCCGTACTCGTTGGTGACCGTGGTCAGGAGCCCGACGACTTCCGCGGTTCCCCGGCGCCGCACCTCGTGGAGCCCCCAGGCGCTGTCCTTGCCGGAGCTCCAGGAAATCAGGGCGCGGGGCTTCCCCCGCCTCACGCCCGGCTGTCCCAGAGCACGTCGGGGTTCCCCTTGCGCGCGTTCTCCGCGCGCGCGAGCACGAACAGCGCATCGGACAGCCGGTTCAGGTACCGAAGCGTATCGGGCCCGACGGGCTCGTGGCGCGACAGCGCGAGGACCAGCCGCTCGGCGCGCCGGCAGATGGTGCGGGCCAGATGCAGGTGCGCCGCTCCCGGCGATCCACCCGGCAGCACGAAATTGTCGAGCGCCGGGATCGACTCCGACAGCCTGTCCATCAGCGACTCGAGAGCCGTGACGTGCCGCTCCTCGATCCGCGGCACGGGCCGCTGCTCCTTGGCCTCTTCCGGGACGCACAGGTCCGCCCCGAGGTGGAAGAGCTCGTTCTGGATCGATCGCAGGGGCGCCGAGACCTCGGGATCGAGTCCCGCCGCGAGCGCGACGCCGATCGCGCTGTTCAACTCGTCGACCGTTCCATACGCCTCGATGCGGGGCGAGTCCTTGGGGACGCGCCCGCCGTCTCCGAGCGACGTCGTCCCGTCGTCCCCCGTCCGCGTATAGACGCGCGTGATGCGCGGCATCAGAAACCCACTTCGAGCCCTCCGGCAATCCGTCGCCGGGCGGCCGGGAATCCCGCAGCTTCCTCGTAGCGGCGGTCCGTAGCGTTTTCGAGCCGGGCGTAGGGAGTCAACCGGCCCCACGCGTATCGCACGAAGAGATCGTATCGAACGTACGACGGATCTTCGACCGAGCTTCCCGTGGTCGCGCTCTGATCACGCCGCCGCCCCACCAGCGTCGCGCGCGGGGCGATCGACAGCGCCGCGAGAGGCGTGAAGACCATCGAAAGCGACGCGCGATGGCGCGGCCGCCGGATGAGCGTGTCATCCGCGGACAAATCGCGCGCATCCAGGAACGTGTAGCCAAGATCGACCGAGAGCGCCGCTGTGATCCGCTGCCGGATCACGCCCTCTATCCCGCGGGCCCGCGCGCGGCCGAGGTTGCGGTCCTGGTTGGCCGCGAAGTCGTACACGATCAGGTCTCTGAACTCGTTCCAGAACGCGGACACCTCGACGCTTCCGCGCGGGAGCGACCGCTCGGCGCCGACCTCGTACGCGGTCGAGCGCTCGGGCTTCAACTCCGGATTGCCGGAGAAGGGGTAATACAGCTCCCCGACGGTCGGCGCCCGGAAGGCGCTGCCGGCCGACGCGCGAAGCTTCCAGAGCGAGTCGGCGGAAAGCCACGCGAACGTGGCGCGGGGACTCCAGGCGGAGCCGAACTGGGAGTGGCGGTCGTACCGGAGGCCGGCCGTCGCGGTGAATCCTCGGAACAGCCGCGCCGTCTCCTCGACTCCCGCGCCCCAGAGCGTCGTGTGCGTTCCGTCTAAGTTGGTTCCGAAGTTGCTCGCGTCGTCGACCTCGCCCCGCTCCCAGGCGGCGAAGCCCGAGAGGCGGCTCGCCCCGGCGGTCCAGGTCTCCGTGACGCGCGCCTGATAGGAGCGAAGGCGGGTCGTCGCCGCGAAACCCTGATCAGCGTCCGCGAAGGTCGGATGCGAGGAGACGTTTGCCAGCAGGACGCTCGTCTCGTGCCCCTCTGCGGGGCGGAAGGAGATCGGCACCGCGAACCGCTCCTCCCGCCACGTGGAGCGGGCGCGCGGCGACTCGCGGCCCACCGGACCCGGCGTCCCCGTCTCTCCATCGACGATCGCGGCCTCGAGCCCCACCCGCGCGTCCGACAGGGAGCGGAAGTCGAGGCGGGCCGCGCCGCTCTTCTGCCGCCAGTCGGAGTTGGGGCGGTCGTTGTCGGCGCGGCCGTCACGCACGCTCGCGGCCATCCCCCACGGGCCTCCGCCCCACGAGACCGACGCTTCCCCTTCGCGCTGCCCCGCGTTGCCCGCTTCCACCGCCGCGCGGCCCGACAGTCCTATCGCGGAGCCCCGGGTGAAGATCTGGATCACGCCACCGAGCGCGTCGGACCCGTAGAGCGCCGAGAAGGGCCCGCGGACGATCTCGATGCGCTCCACGTTCTCCGTCGTCAGGGAGGAGAAGTCGTACCCCCCGAAGAACACCGAGTTCATGCGGACGCCGTCGATGAGGAGGAGCGCGCCGGTCGAGTTGGCGCCGCGGAGGAACACGGACGTGATCGCGCCTTCCGGCCCCGAGCGCGCGACGTCCAGGCCGGGGACCGATCGCAGCGCATCGGAGACCGTCCGGTATCCGTGGCGGTCGATCTCCTCGCGCGTCACGATTGTCGTCGCGGCCCCGACCTCGGCAGGTTCCTCGGGCGTCGCGGTCGCGGTGACGACCACGGACTCCGAGAGGGCGGGAGCGGAGGGCGTCGGCGAAGGAGGCGGGAGGGCGGCGCTCTGCGCCCGTCCAGGCGACGCCGCCGCCACCGCCGCGAACGCCACGAGAGCCGCAACTCTCCGTGTGTCGCGCCCCGCGCGCCGCGAGAGCGCGTCGAGACCAAAGAACACGGCAGTCCCCGCAAGATCCGCGAGAAGCGTGTTCCAGAACCAGGGGATGGCCGCCGCGTAGCAGAGCGCGAGACCGGCGGCAGTCTTCGGATAGGTGTCGAACTGGAGCCAGTTGGCGAAATTCGTCGTCAGGAAGAAGAAGACCGCAGATCCGACCGCCAGCGCCGCGAGCCGCAGAGGCCCGGCCGCCGAAGCCGCGAGACGGCCCGCGAGCACGGTCAGGAGGAAGCATCCGTAGACCGCGGCGCGAATCGGGGTGAGGGCGGCACGTCCCGTCCCGAAGTCGAGGACGAGATCGGAAAGGGCCAGCGCGAGAACGGGCACGACGAAGGCAAAGCGCCGCGGGAGACGGGCCCCGGCGTAGAGGGCGATCGCCCCGAGAGCGACGGCGTTTGGAGGATGGGGAAGAAGCCGGGACAGGGCGCCGAGCAGCGTGAGCAGGACCGCGGTCGTCATTCGAACCTCCCGTTCGACGAGACGAAATCTCAGTCGAGGGAGAGAGGTCCGCGGCCTGCGCGAATTCGAAGGCAGCGCCTCTCCGGTTCCCCGACCGAGAAGTGCAGTCCGTCCGGCAGGTCTCCTGACTTCCGGATCCTCCGCCGTCGGGCTCCTTCCCGGACGCGCGACCGATTGCTCGATCACTCGCGCCCAGTGGTTCGTGCCCGGGGCGTCCCCGGTAACAGTGGCGGGGGCCGCGCGGGAGTTTCACCCGCTTCCCTTATGACCCGGCTCTGTCAGAGGCCCGGGTCAACGCCAGACGGATTCAAAGATCTCGAGTGCGGGACCATACGCCCCGGGTTGCCGTAATGCAACTCGGGCCCGGTTTTCAGTTGCCAGTTTTCGGTCGTCAGTTTTCAGTTGTCAGTTCGGCGTTGACCCGCGGAGCCCGCCGGGTCGACTGAAAACTACTTGACCCGCTTCACCTTCCGCAGGATGTCGCCGTCCCATTCGTGCGCCAGGCGCGACCGGCCCTTCGCGGCGCCCTTCTGGAGCGCGTAGCCGTACAGCATCGGCAAGGCGACGGACGTCTCGATGAACGCCATCTCGTGGGTCGCCTGCTTGGAGACCTTGCCCCACGAAGTCGCCTCGGACAGCGTCGACCCCCCGAGGCCTCCCCAGTGCGGCGCGTCCGTCGTGATCTGAAGCGCATACTTGTGGCCGCCGGTGTCGATCCCGAAGATGTAGGACATCACGATCGAGTCGTTGATGTAGTTCTTCGGAACGCCTCCGGAGACGTAGATCGCGGCCGTGGCGGAGCTCTGGACGACGATCTGCGTGAGCTCGTAATTGTCGCGGATCGACGAGATCGTGAAGGGCTCCTTTCCGGCCTTCCGGGCGCGGTGGTAGTGCTCGGTCAATCCGATCCCGATCGAGGAGTCGTTCAAGGCGGGCACGAAGAGCGGTACCCCGCGGCGCGCGCACGCGCCGAGGATCGAGCCGGCGTCGCCCCGCGCCCGCTCGGCGAGCAGCGCGAGGAAGGCGCGAGAGGACAGAGAGCGGGGTGCGAGCGAATCGGCAAACTTCGAGACCGCGAGATCGGTCTCCCAGTATTTTTCCTCGTCGATGAAGGTGTCGTAGAGGCGGTCGATGTAGAGGTCTCGCAGCTCCTTGTCGTCCGCGTCGGGGCTGCCGTGGTAATGGCGCCCGCCGCGCACCTGGTAGTAGTCCTGGGAGATGATTGCGCCGGTCGAGACGAGCACGTCGACCATGTTGTTTTCGATCAGGTCGACAATCACCTGACGCATCCCCGCGGCGATCAGGGACCCGGCGAGCCCCAGGAAGATGGTCGGCCGCTGCCGGTCGCGAAGCATTCCCTCGAAGACTGCCGCGCACTTTCCGAGAGCCCGCGCCTGGAACGACGCGTTGCGGTAGGAATCGAGCAGCTCCGAGACGGTGGTTTTTTCGGTCAGCCGGATCGGCGTCGTCGGACGGCCGAGGAGCGCTTTCTTGCGTTTCCGGTCGACTCCGACCGCGGCTTCGTGCGTGTACTCGCGGGCGCTCGCCGCGGCTCTTTTTTTCGATCCCATCGACGCGGACCTCCGGAAAGAATTCGGTACGCGGCCATCGCGGCCCCGTAACCGGAGTCAATGTTCACCGCCGTGACGCCGTTCGCGCACGAGTTCACGGCCGAAAGAAGCGCTGCGAGACCTCCGAAGGCGGCGCCGTAGCCGCGCGCCGTTGGGACCGCGATCAAGGGCCGCCCGACGAGACCCGCGATCACCGAGAAGAGTGAAGCCTCCATCCCCGCGACCGCGATGACGACGTCGGCGCGCTCGATCTCCTCGAGCCTCGAGAGAAGGCGCAGGAGCCCGGCGACCCCGACGTCGGGGACGATCCCCGATGTCACGCCGAGGTACTCGAGCGTCTTGCGCGCCTCCTCCGCGGCGTCCATGTCCATCGTTCCGGCGGTGACGATGCAGACCGTCCCCTCGACCCGCGGCATCGGTTTGCCGACGGAGAGATGGAGGGTGCGCGAGCGAGGGTCGTAGTCGGCGCGGCCCGGAAGCGGCGATGAGCCCGCGACCTCTTCCCACGCCTCGGGCGAAAGGCGCGTCACGAGGACATCGTGCGCGCGGGCGAGCTGGCGGCAGATCTCGGCGATCTGAACCACGGACTTCCCGTCCGCGAGCACGACCTCGGGAAAGCCGACGCGCCGCAGTCGGTCGAAGTCGAGCGTGTAGTCCGCGGTCACGGGGGGATCTTATTGTGGAAGTCGAGAGTTGAGAGTCGAGAGTTGAGAGGAAACGGGGCGACTGCCGCCGATCTCCGCTGAACTCTTAACTCTCAACTCTTGACTCGGAACCAAAACAAAAACGCGCCCCGCAGGGCGCGTTCTGGCTTCCAGATCTGAGTCTTAAAGAACCTCACCCCTCAACGGCAGCTCGATCGTGGGCCGTTCCTTGTCCGTCGTGTAGAGCTTGACGGTCCCGTCCAGGGCGCCCTTGCGGATCTTCTCTCCGGCTTTCACGACGACCGTGTAGGAGACGCCCTCCTGGGTCGGAACCACGTCGGTGATGAAGCCCGGGATCGAGACCTCCGCGCGGGTCACCTTCACCGGAGTTCCCGGCTTGTTGTTCGTCACGACGATGTTGCGCGTGATCGGGTCTTTGCCGGCGGTGAAGTTTCCGAAGTTGACGAGAACGGGAGTCACGGAGACGCGCGCACGCACGACGCCCGAAATGGGGATCTCGACGGTCGGCTGCTGCGAGACCCCCGTCGAGATGCGGACGGGAGCGTTCAGCAGGCCTTCCGGGGCGTCCGCGGTGACGGTGATCCGGACCCGATACTGCTCGCCCGGATGGCCGGGGATCTTGTCCTTGTCACCGGCCGGCGCGATCTCCGCCTTGACGTAGGGCTGGGAGGCCTCGGCGACTGTCGGCTTGAAGGTCTTCTCTTCGGAGAGGAGGATCACGTCGCGCGAATCCGTGTCGCCCTTGACGACGGCCACGCGGACGTAGGGCTGCGGCAGGATGTCCACGAACGGCTTGACCGTCGCCTTGATGAAAAGGTTGATCTGTCCCCGCTCGGGGTCGTTCGAGACGAGGAGAACCGACTTCGAGATCGGGCCCGAGAAGGCCTTGGTGTCGACCGAGGTGACGACCTTGCCCTCGCCGCCCGGCTTGATGACCTTGTCGAAGTTCGCCACGGTGCAGCCGCACCCGGGGCGCGCGTCGTTGATCATGAGATCGGAACCGCCGTTGTTCTTGATCACGAAAGTCGTCTCGATCACCTGCCCCTTGGCGACGATCCCGGCGTCCTTCGTCTCGGGGATGACCTCGATCTTGGGCGCGGCGACGACTGCCGCCTTGGCGGCCTTCGGATCCGCGGCCTTGGCCTTGGCGGCCGGCTTCTGCTGAGCGCTGACGACTCCCGCGGTGAGCAGGGCGGTGAGCGCGACACACGTGAGGCGTTGGATCTGACGCATTCCGAGGTCCTCCTGTCTTACTATGCCGGAAGGTCGAAACTCGGTGGAACAGCGGAATATTTCCACAAAACGGCGCAAAAGGCGGACTTTTCGAGAGCGTCGGGCCCCGGAGGAGTCCTCTTGAAGATCCACATGGTGCCGATCGGGGGCACGGCCATGGTCCCGCTGGCCGCGCTGCTCGCGGAAAAGGGACACACGATCACCGGCTCGGACCTGGAGCTCTACCCCCCGATGTCCACCCTCCTGGAATCCCTGGCGATCTTGGTCCACCGGGGGTTTGCCGCGGAAAACGTCCCTGCGGACGCCGACCGCGTTATTGTCGGAAACGCGGCCCTTCGGGACAACGTCGAGGGGGCGGAGGCCGCGCGCCGCAAGGTCCCGGTGCTGTCGATGCCGGCGGCGATCCGCGAGTTCCTCCTGCCCGGCAAGACCTCGGTGGTCGTGACGGGAACGCACGGGAAGACGACGACGACCGCGCTCGTCGCTTGGATGCTGCTCGACTCGGGCCGCGACCCGGGGTTCATCGTCGGAGGAGAGATGCGCAACCTCGGGCAGGGATACCGCCTCGGGGCGGGTCCTCACTTCGTCCTCGAGGGGGACGAGTACAACGCGGCATTCTTCGACCGCGGCCCGAAGTTCCTCCACTACGAACCGCAACACCTCTTCATCGGCAACATCGAGTACGACCACGCCGATCTCTATCCCGACATCGCGTCGATCGAAGAGGCGTTCCGGCAGGTCGCGGCCCTCGTGCCCGCCGGCGGGATCGTCGCCGTCAACGCGGACGACGCCCGCGCGTTGGAGGCGGCGCGCCGCGGCGGCGCCGGTGGCGGGCCGGGCAACGCGCGCCTCGTCCGCGTGTCGCTCAACGACCAGGTCTGCGACTATTCGGCCGCGGAGATCGAGGAGGGATCGTCCGGAACGCGCTTCACGCTTCTGGAGGCGGGGCGGCCCGCCGCGCGCCTGGCCTCCCCTCTGGTCGGTACCCACAACCTCCGCAACACGCTCGGCGCGGTCGCGCTCGTCCGGGGCCTCGGCCTTTCGACCGACGAGATCGAGCGCGCCCTCCCCCGCTTTTCCGGGGTGCGCCGCCGGCTGGAGGTCAAGGGCGAGCGAAAGGGCATTCTCGTCGTCGACGATTTCGCGCATCATCCGACGGCGGTCCGAGGCACGCTCCAGGCGGCCCGTTCGCGGTGGCCCGGGCGCCGCGTCTGGGCGCTCTTCGAGCCGCGGTCCAACACGGCGGGCCGCAAGATGTTCGAAGAGGAGTACGCCGACGCCTTTTCGGCCGCCGACGCCCTCATCGTCGCGCCGGTCTTTCATGCGCGGCGGCTCGAGCCGGTCGGCGTGCTCGATCGCGCGGCGCTGGTCCGCCGGTTCACCGACGCGGGCCGGCCGGGATTCGCGCCGGAATCCCTCGAGGACATCCCCGCGCTCCTCCGGGCGGAGGCGCGCTCCGGGGACGTCCTTCTCCTGATGTCCTCGGGCGCCTTCGGAAAGCTGCCGGCGACTCTCCTCGACAGCCTCTGAATCGGCGGCGGTCGATCAGCGGACGCGGAAAACCACGATCGAATCCGTCGGCGCTCCGGATGGGCCCGGCGGATTCTCGAACCGGGCGGCTCTCGAGATTCCCGGGTTGGCTTCCGCGAAGAAGACGCCCGCCGGACGCCACCCCTTTCGCGTCAGGAAGGGGTCGGGCGCGAGGAAGTAGACGGGCGCTCCCGGCGGCAGCCGGACGGGCGCGGGCGGTTTCATTTCCCAGAGGTCGCCCGAAAGAAGGAAGCGGTCTGCGAAACCCCCGGAGGCAACGAGGATCGGTCCCAGAACCGCGTCAGAGGCGGAGTAATGAGCGATGCGCGGGTCCGGGTTCCCGCGGAGCAGCACCGGGACCGTGTCGCCGGGGTTGCCGGCGACGTCCGGGGTGATGAGGACGAGCGGGCCTTCCGCCGCTCGGGCGCGCATCCAGGCAAGCGCTTTTTCGGTCGCGAAGCCCGCGGGCCACCCCGTGACGTATTGCCACCGGTCTTCGGCGACGAGCGTCTGGTCGCGCCAGCGAAAGATCTGGAGAGCGAGGTCGCGCACGGGCCAGGCGAAGAGACACGCGAGAGCCGCGGCCGCGAGAAGCCGGCGGACGGGACGGGAGGCCGGCAGCCTCTGCCATCTCTCGATGAGGTGCGCCAGATAGAGGCCCGACGCGATCCAGAGCGGCGCCGCCGCGGTGAACGTGTACCGGGGAAAGAGCAGGCCCGCGAACAACAGGAGAGGCAGGATCACGATCGCCATCCACAGCAGAAGAAAGGCGAACACCCGCCGGCGGCGCGAGATCAGGAGCCATGCCAGCGCCGCCAGGGAGAAGAGCGCGACAGGGGGCGTCAGGCAGGTCCAGAACCAAAAGGCGACGCGGCCCGCCTGCCGCAACCGTTCTTCGAAGGACAGAGGCTCTCGAAACTGAGACAGGTGGAACACGCGCGTCTTCCAGTCGAAACCGGTCTTTTGCGTCAGCGCGGGCACCCACAGAAGGAGCGCGACGGCGGCAGCGGAGAGGATCCGGCGGGCGAAGATCCGCGGGAGAGATCTTCTGGCCGCGGGCAGGCACGCGAAGGCGCAGAACGGGAGGGCCCAGAGCGCGTAGCTGAAATTCTGGCGGGTCAGCATCGCGATTCCCAGGACGACACCGAAGAGGACACCGATCGAGCGATCCTTGCCGCGCTCCCTCTCCGCGAGTCGAAGCGCGAGAGCCGCGGCGAGCAGCGACTCGCAGAGAAACACGGACTCGGCCAGAGCGATGCGCTGATAGAAGGCCGCGAACGGGCAGAGAATCGCAACGACGGCTGCGGCTTTCCCGATCCGGTCCGCGCCCGCGTCCCCAGCGTCATTCGCGTCCGGAAAGCAGAGCGCGATCGCCCGGGCGGCCCGGAAGACGAGGGCCGTGGAGAGCGCGCCGAAGAGCACCGAGACGAACCTCCCCGCGAGCACCGGGTCGCGAAACAGCGGAAGAAAAATGGCGATGACCCAGAAGTGGAAGGGCGGCTTGGGGTCCGCCGGGAGGAAGGCATACGCCGCCGGGTTGACGAGCATCAGCTGCGCCCAGTGGAGATGGATGGCCTCGTCACCGAAAACCGGGAGCGCGCGGAGGGCAGGCAGGCGCAGGACGGCGGTGGCGAGCGCGAGGTGGCCCATCGTGTGCCACCGCGCAAAGCCGCGCACGCCGGCGCTAGACGCGCGGCGCATCGCCTGCCGGTCGGTCCTTCGCGGTCGCGAGCCTCGACGCCAGGACCAGCGACAGCGCCGGGAACAGAGTCGTCGCGATCCGCCGGAACGCGCCGTCGACGGCGTACATCGGATCGAACGAGGAGACCGAGAAGGCCACCGCATAGAAACCGATCTGAGCGGCGAGGACAGGAAGCAGAAGATCCGCAAGACTTCTTCGGGTGACGAGCAGGAAAAGCGCGATCGCGACGAGGGCTACGAGCGCCTCTCTTCCCTCCCGAAGGGCCATGCGCGACGCCACGGAAGCGAATCGCTCGGCGAGCTCCGGCCACCCCGCGGGCGCGAAGAGATGAAAATCGAAATCGCGCCGCGACTGCGATCCGCGCAACGCCCGCAGCAGAACCCAGTGCATCGCCGGAACGAGAACGAGAACTCCCGCGGAGCGCCAGGCGAGCGCAAGCGCCTTCCCCCGCATCCGGGAGGCGAGAAGGAGCGCCCCGGCCAGGAGGAACGCGAACAGCGTCCCTTCCTGTTTCGCTCCCGCGCAGAAGAGCGCGGCCGCAAACAGGCGGCCATACGCGGCTCCCGAAGGACCGGAGAGAGCATCGAGCGTGGCGCAGGCGGCGAGGACCGCTCCGAAAGCGAACGGGATCTCCGCGGTCCCCGCGTTGACGGGGTGGTACAGAGGGAAGCAGAGGGCGGCGAGCGCCGCGGCCACGGCTCCGGCGCGCGGGGAGCCGGTGCGCCGCCGCAGGAAGCCGTACAGCAGGACGAGCGTCGAGAGCTCGACGGCGGGAAACAGAATCGCGAGCGCCTGATCGTTCCAGCCTCCCGCGAGGCCGGCGATCGCCGCGAGGCAGAGGGGGACGAGAAGGGGGTACTCCCGGTGAGACCAGTAGAGCGCCGGATCGTGGAAGATCCGGCCGGGTAGAGATCCGGCGAGGGACATCGCCTTTCCCTTCATCCCCCAGATCGCGAGAAAGTCCGTCGACCACATCGGCTCGGCAACGGCGGGCACGAGGAAGGCCAGAAACGCGAGCGCCGCGACGGAGCCGGCGAAAATTGCCATCGGGTCGAGCGGACCCCGCGGCCGCGTCGGCGGCGTCAACGAGCGCCGGGACCGCCGGCCGGGAATCAGGAACGCGGCGCCGATCGCGACGGCGTTGCCGGCGAGCAGGCCGCCGCCGCCCGGATCGATCCCGGCGGCGGCCCGGAGGCCGAAGAGCCCCGCCTGCAGCAGGAGGCCGGCGGCCGCCGACCACGCCGCCGTTTCGGTCCGGGTCAGCTCTGGGGAGAGCCGCCGGGCAAGAGCCCACCCGGCGAGCCACGTCACGCCGAGCGCGGCTAAGACGCGCCAGGCGCCGCCCGCGGCGATCAACGGCGTGACAGAAACCCGTTCGGCAGAGGCTGCGCCCCGGGCAGGCTCTCCATCGCGCGGGCGTAGACGGCGACGAATTCCGCCTCGGCGATCCTCTCGGAGTCGAGCACCCGGCGCGGAGCCAGAAAGTAGACCGCCTGATAGCGATAGACGTCGGGGCGCGGCGGCACGATGACGGCGACGGCGGCGCTCTTCGGAGTCCTCCGCGCGACTTCATCGAGAAAGTCTCCGAACACGGGATCGAGGGCGAATCGGGCGAGCTCGGCGCGAGAGACGGATCCGCCGCGGAGCTCTCGCGCCAGCAGTCTGGCCCGCGGGAGCACGTCGCGCCCGCGAATCGAAGCCGCCTCGCTCGCGCCGAGAATCAGGAGGAGCGCTCCGGGCAGAACGCGCCGGAGTCGCCGCATCCCGTCAGGCTCCCTGCGGGGCGCGCACCCGGCTCGTCAGCACGCCGATCCCCTCGATCTCCACTTCCACCATCTCTCCCGGCGACAGGGGCGCGATCCCGGCCGGCGTGCCGGTCAGAATGAGGTCGCCCGGGAGCAGCGTCATCATCCGGGAGATGTAGCCGACCAGAAAGCGCGGCGAAAACACCATCTCGGACGTCCGCGACGACTGTTTCGTGATTCCGTTGACGCGCGTCGAGATCGCGAGGTCGGACGGGTCGAGCCCGGAGACGATCTCGGGACCGATCGGACAGAACGTATCGAAGGACTTGGCCCGCGCCCACTGCCCATCCTTCTTCTGGAGGTCGCGTGCCGTCACGTCGTTCGCGCAGCACACGCCCGCGAGCGCATCGAGCCAGTCCGCCTCCGGCCAGCTCTTGATCCGGCGGCCGATCACGAGCGCGAGCTCGCCCTCGAAATCGACGCGAGCGGACTCGGCCGGCAGCACGATCTCGCCGCCGCTGCCCCATACCAGCGTCGAGGGCGCCTTCAGAAAGAGCAGCGGTTCCTCATCGGGCGCCGTGTTGCCCAGCTCCTTCGCGTGCTCCCGGTAGTTTCGTCCGACGGCGACGATCTTGCTGGGAGCGGGCGGCGCCTGCGGCGACCCGAACGGGATCCGTGTCACTCCTGCCATGCTTCCTCCGTCATCTCGGCGGTGAAGATTTCCCGGGCGTCCCCCGTCAGGACCGCGTCGGCGATGCCGTCCTCGGTTTCGGAGAAGAGGACCGTAAACGCGGCGCCGCTGCGCGTCTCGCACACCACCGGCGCCCTCACCCTCCCCGCTCGCGAGGCGACGATCGCGGCGGCCACGACGCCGGAGCCGCAGGCCAGAGTTTCTCCCTCGACTCCGCGCTCGAAGGTCCGCACGGCGATGCGGCTCGGGCCGGCGACTCGCACGAAATTGACGTTCGCGCCGTCCGGCATCGCGGGATGGCGCCGCAGCGGCGGTCCCAGGCGCGCCACGTCGAGCGCCTCGAGATCTTCTCCGTCGTCGAGAAGGACGACGAGATGCGGCACCCCGACGTGCATCGGGATTCCCAAGGCGGCGGGTCGCCGCGGAAAACCCGCCGGCGCCCCGGCTGCCGAGAGCGGCAGCGGATCGCCGGGCCTCGGAAGCGGCGGCAGCGCGAGCGAGACGGTCTCCTGTTCGACCAGAGCCGCGATCGTCGCCCATCCCGTCTCGAGCACGGGCTCTCGTCCCGACACCAACCGCCGCGTGACGGCGTAGCGGGCGGCGCAGCGCGTTCCGTTCGCGCAGAAGGCGGCGAGACCCCCGTCGGCGTTGAAGTAGTCGAGGTGGATCCGCCCTTCGGCGCCTCCCGAGAGAAAGAGCGCGCCGTCGGCGCCCACCGAGACGCCACGCCGGCAGAGCCGCGAGACCACGGTCCGATCGGCCTCCGAGAGCGCCCGGCCGTCGGCTTCGAAGACGAGGAAGTCGTTGCCCCCGCCCGCCATCTTCACGAACTGCCGCGGCACCGCCACGGGGGAAAAGCTATCAGCTGTCAGTTCTACAGCGGCTCCGCGACCGCCGCCGGGGACGGCGCACTCGCGTTGCCCGTCCGGTCCATCGACTTCACCATGTAGACGTAGCGGTGGCCGGCGGACACCTTCGTGTCGTTGAAGAAGCTGTCGATGGTCAGCTCCGGGTTCAGCCGGACCGGCGGCGCGCCGCCTTCGGAGCGGAAGACGGCGTACCCCGCGAGGTCGGGAGCGCCGACGGGATCCCAGACGAGGCGCACCAGCCCGGTCTCCGGCAGGGCGTCGAGCCGCGGCGGCGGCGGCGGCGGGAACACGTCGCGATAGTCGACCGCCGCCTCGACCGCGGCAGCGCCCTCGATCTTCGGCTTGCCCGGGACGGTGGAGCGAAGCGTGTAGACGAGCGCGCCGTACGGCGGCGAAGCGTCCACGAACCCGGTGCCCGTGATCGGAGCGGCGTTCAACGGGACCGCATAGTCCTCCTCGGGGAGGCTGCGCCGGTAGACGAAGTACCCGCCCACCGCCACGGGATCCCGCCCGAGCAGATCGCGGGTCGGCGGGAGCCACTCGAGACAGACGCGGCCGTCTTCGGGCGTCACGGCCAGGATCACCGGAGGTCCGGGCGGCACTTCCGGCGACATCGTGACGAGATTGGAGAGCGGGCTCCTGTCGCCGTCGCGCCGGACGGAGACGACGGCGTAGGCGACGGCGGAAGGCGCGGGCTTCCGGGCGAACAGCGGGGGAAGCGGGTCGTCGAAAACGATGCTGGCTCCGCGCGTGCGCCGCGCGATCTCGGCGACCGGAAGCGTCGCGATTCGTTCGGCGTCGCGATAGAAGTTCTGCTCCGCGATGCGGGCGTTGACCGCGGTCCGTCGCGTTCCCGCGGCCGGCGCGAGATCGCCCCGGGCGGACCCGGACGCCGTCGGGCCGGGCCGCCGCGGCGCGGTCAGCGACGGCGACGGATTGACGAGCCGGTACACCTCGATCGACGCGAGGTCCGTCAGAGGAAGTCCGCTCATCAGCCGGTCGGGGTAAGAGAAGGTCAGAACCGCGTCCGCGCCCTCCTGCTCGATGGCGAGGTCGGTGATGGCGCGCGGGCCCCGGGGAAAGGGCGGCGACGGATCACCCTTCTTGCCGCAGGAGGAGGCGAGCAGGGCCACGGTCGCGAAGAAGACCGCGGCGACTGCCGCGCGGCGAGCCAACGGCGGAGCGATCACGTCCGGCGCTTCGCTTCCAGCCAGGCCTTCGCCCTTCGCCCTTCGCCGTTCGTCATTCGCCCTCAGCCGGCGGGTCGCGCCTGAGCGCCGCGCGCCCTCTTAAAGGACGTAGCGCGACAGGTCCTCGTTCTTCACGAGATCGGAGAGCGCGGCGCTGACGTCTGACGCTTCGATGCGGATGGTCTGGCCCGCGTTCTCGGGGCCGGCAAACGAGATGTCCTCGAGCAGGCGCTCCAGGATCGTATGCAGCCGGCGCGCGCCGATGTTCTCCAGGAGCCGGTTGACGCGCTCGGCGTCGCGCGCGATCTCGCGCACCGCGTCGTCGGAGAACTGCAGATCGACCTTCTCTGCAGACAGGAGCGCCCGATACTGCTTCAGGAGCGCGTTCTCCGGCTCCGACAGGATGCGGACGAAGTCCTCTTCCGTGAGCGAGTCGAGCTCGACGCGGATCGGGAAGCGTCCCTGGAGCTCCGGGATCAGGTCGGACGGCTTGGAGACGTGGAACGCGCCGGCCGCGATGAACAGCACGTGGTCGGTCTTCACGAACCCGTACTTCGTATTGACGGACGTGCCCTCGACGATCGGGAGAAGGTCGCGCTGGACGCCCTCGCGGGAGACGTCGGGACCGCGCCCGGACTCGCGGCCGGCGACCTTGTCGATCTCGTCTAAGAACACGATGCCGGAGGATTGCGCGCGCTCGACGGCCTCGCGGGCCACGACGCCGGGATCGACGAGCCGCCCTTCCTCCTCCGCCTGCAGGATCTCACGCGCTTCGGCGACCGTCGCCTTGCGCCGCTTCTTCTTGCTCCCGAAGAGGCCCGGCAGCATCTCCTTGACGTTGATGTCCATCTCCTCGACGCCCTGGTTCGTCACGATCTCGAACGACGGGAAGGTCTTGTCGGCAACCTCGACCTCGACCAGGCGGTCTTCGAGCTGTCCCTCCTGGAGAAGCATCCGCAGGCGCGCCCGCGTCTCCTCCGCGTCGCGCTCGGGTAGCGGCGGCATCAACAGCTCGAGAAGCCGCTGTTCGGTGCGAGCCTTGGCCCGTTCGCGGATCTCCGCCGTCTTCTCCTCGCGCACCATGTGGACCGCGACCTCGGTCAGATCCCGCACGATCGACTCGACGTCCCTGCCGACGTAGCCGACTTCGGTGAACTTCGATGCCTCGACCTTCAGGAAGGGCGCGTCGGCCAGGCGCGCGAGCCGGCGGGCGATCTCCGTCTTCCCGACTCCGGTCGGGCCGATCATCAGGATGTTCTTCGGCAGGATCTCCCGAGACATCTCCGGCTCGAGCTGCTGCCGCCGCCACCGGTTACGGAGCGCGACCGCCACGGCTTTCTTCGCCTTGCGCTGGCCGATGACGTATTTGTCGAGCTCCGCGACGATCTCGCGGGGCGTCCGCGCGCCCGGGAGGACGACGGGCTCGGCGACCGGCTTTTCACCCGGCATCAGAAAAACCATGGGTAATAGTAGCCAGTTCTCAGTTTGTCAGTTTTCAGTTCGCAGTTCTGGTTTGCAGCTCTCAATTCCCTTGCGGTCGTGCCTCACTCAAAAACTGATCGCTGACGGCGGATAACTCTCTTCACACCTCTTCCAGCGTGACCCGGTCGTTCGTATAGATGTCGATGGTCGAGGCGATCAGGAGCGATTCCCGGGCGATGTCCGCGGCGGTCAGATCCGGCCGGTGCTTTAAGAGGGCGCGGGCCGCCGCGAGCGCGTAAGGACCTCCCGAGCCAACCGCGAGAAGCCCCTCGTCCGGAGAGATCAGGTCTCCGGTCCCCGAGAGCAGGAGAGACGTGGTCTTGTCCGCCACGATCAGCAGCGCTTCGAGCTGGCGGAGCATCTTGTCGGTCCGCCAGTCCTTCGCGAGCTCGATCGCCGCGCGCTCGAGGTTGCCCCGGTGCTCCTCGAGGCGCGCCTCGAAGCGGGAGAAAAGAGCGAACGCGTCGGCGGAAGACCCCGCGAAACCAGCGATCACGTCGCCGCCCTTCAGGCGCCGGATCTTCGCGGCGGTCTGCTTCATGACCGTGGTCCCCAGGGTGACCTGGCCATCGGACGCCATGGCGACGCGGCCGTTGTGGCGGACACAGACCACGGTCGTGGAATGCCAGACGGGCTTTTTCATGGAACGAGGATACTGCGTCGGGGAGCCGGCAATCGGGAGCCGAGCAACGGGAGCGAGACGGCCGCGGTACTCCGCAGTCAACTAGAATCGGGAAATCGGGAGTCGGGAGTCGAAGAGAAGCGGAGAGCTGCCAGCTGACAGCCTTACTTCCGCGCGCGCGCCGCAAGTGCCTGGATCGCGGCGTCGACGATCGCGTCCTCCTGGCCCGGGGCCTTCGCGGGGCGATCGGGCACCAGGACGTCCGGACGCACTCCCCGGCCCTCGTAGGAGTGGCCGTCGGCATCTTCGATCGCGCGCGCCGAAAACCACAGCGACGAGCCGTCGGGCAGCTTCGCCACGGCGGCGCCGCCCGAGAGCATCCCGGCGGTTTCCTCGCCGACCATCGGACCGATCCCGTGGCGCCGGAACTTCAGCGCGAGAGCCTCGCCCGAGCTCGCGGTGCCCGAATTGACCAGGAGGGCGACCGGAAGTGGACGGTATTCCGGAGGGACGACCCGCACTCTCCCGCGGCTGCGCACCCGGTAGTCGCCGGCGCTCCAGCGCCCGCGCAGGAACGTCGAGAGAATGCCGGGGTCGTAACCGCCGCTGTTGCCCCTCACGTCTAAGAGAAAACCGTCGATGTCCGCCAGACCGGCGAGCTCCGGTTTGGCCGCGGCCGACTCCGTGCGGTCGGAGAGAAGATCGACGAGCGCCAGAGCGACCTCCGGCGAGATCCCCCAGAGGCGCGCGTACCCGAAGGCGTGACCGCCGCGGCGCAACACGCGGGCGCTGCGCCAGAAGAGCGTGTCGCCCGGCGGCTCCGGCTCGAGCGCGAGAGTCGCTGTCTTCCGCTCCCCGGTCGCCGTCTCCCAGGCGACCTCGACGGTCGACCGCGGCGCCCCCTCGAGCGCGAGAAAGAGCGCGCGGAAGTCGACGCGCGAGGCGCCGTACTCTCTCCCGCCGATCGACACGATGCGGTCGCCGAGCCGGAGCCCGGCCCGCTCCGCCGCCCCGCCGGGCAGAACGCCCTTCACGGCATACCCCGCGCCATCGCGGCCGATGCGAAGCCCCGCCGTCGCCCAGCGGGCCTCGGGAAGGTTTCCGGCGGGAATGCGGAAGGTGTGCGAATCCTCGAGCCGCGCCAGCAGCCGGTCGTAGGCGGCGTCGCGCTCCGGGTCCCCCGGCGCCGCGGCGAGGTCCGCGGCCGCCCGCTCCACCGCACCGTTCCAGTCCACGCCCTTGAGGTTGGGATCCCAGAATTCCGCGCGGACGCGGCGGTCGATCTCCGCGAGCGCCGGCGGACGCGGCGCGGGCGCCGGTGGCGGTTCGGGGTAAGCGGAGGACGGAAGAAGGGACGACGCGAGCGCGAGAACGAGAAAGGAGAAGGGCCCCCTCATGCGCGCGGGTGCGCCCTGCGGTAGACGTCCCGCAGGCGGGCGGCATCCAGGTGCGTGTACTTCTGCGTCGTCGAGAGCGACGCGTGGCCGAGCAGCTCCTGGATCGCGCGCAGGTCCGCGCCCGCCTGCAGCAGATGCGTGGCGAACGTATGGCGCAGCGCATGCGGCGAGATGGCGGCGGGCAGGCCGGCGGCCCGCAGGCGGCGCTTCAACACGCGCGACATCGACCGGGTGGTCAGGCGCCCGCCGCGGGAGTTGACGAAGAGCGGCTCTCCTGAACGCCCTCCGTCCCGGCCGGCCGCCGCCTCGCGCAGAACACGCCGCAGAGGCAGCCAGCAGCGCAGCGCCTCCTCCGCTTCCTCTCCGAAGGGCACGATGCGCTCCTTGCGGCCCTTGCCCTGAGCCCGGAGCATGCGCGCCGAAAGGTCGACGTCTTCGAGATCGAGCGCCGCAACCTCCGAGACGCGCAGCCCGGTGGCGTAGAGAAGCTCGAACAGGGCGCGCTCGCGCTCCGGAAACGGCGTTTCGTCCTCCGTGTCCAGGAGGGTCTCGGTGTCAGGCACGGTCAGCGCCCTGGGCAGGGCCCGCGGCGCGCGCGGCGACGGAAGGCCGCGGGCGGGATTCTTCTCCAGGTGATTTTCGCGGCACGCCCAGCGCAGGAAGGAACGGACCGTCGAGAGATGCCGTCCGAGCGACCGGTTGGACAGCTTCGCGCGATGGAGCGAGGCGACGTGAGAGCGCACCGCCAGGGTGTCGATCTTCGAAAGCGGGGTCTTTGATGCGGGGGTCTCGCCGAAATCCGACTCCCAGAAATCCGCGAACCGCTCGAGGTCGGACCGGTAGGCCAGGACCGTGGCCGGCGAGAATCGGCGCTCATCCGCCAGATAGGCGATGAAGTCTTCGATCGCCCGCGAGAGCGTGATCACTGGAGGAAGTGTAAGGGAAGAGGGCGCCGGACGCTGGGGCGCGAGGAAGTAAAGCTCTCCGCTGTCGGCTCTCCGCTTCTCTTCGACTCCCGATCTAGTTGACCGCGGAGTACCGCGGCCGTCTCGCTCCCTTTGGTCGCTCGGCTCCCGATTCCCGATTCCCGGCTTTCGCAAAGCCCCGCACGTCGTCCTTGACCAGGCTGTCGATCTGTTCCTTCGAGAATTTCTTTCCGAAAGCGGGCATGTCTTCTCCGCCTTTCGTGACGGTCTTGATCAATTCGGCGTCGTTCTTGGCCGACTGCCACTCGGCGTCCGTGAAGTCTCTCGCCATGAGCTGCTTTCCCTTGGGCGTGTTGCCCTTGCCATCCTCCCCGTGGCACTTGGCGCAGTACTCGACGAAGGTGGGCGAAGGGTGCGGGCCCGCCGCCATCACGACGACGGCCGAGCCGCCGATCACCGCGAAGACGAAGCTCGCCGCGACGCGGGTGCTCTTCATATCTTCAACCCTTCCTCGCTTTCTCGATGTCGCGGAGCAGGTGCTCCGGTTCCCAGCTTTCCCCGTAATAGATGGAGGAAAGGCGTCCGTCGGGATCCACCACCGCGACGGCCTGGCCGTGGATGATCTGTCCGCGCTCGGGGTAGTAAAGGACGCCGAACGATGACGCGACGTCGGCGACCGCGGCGGGAGAGCCCGTCAGGAACCTCCATCGCTTCCCGTCGGCGCCCGCCTTTCTGGCGTAGTCCGCGAGGACGGCGGGCGTGTCGTGCTCGGGGTCGACGGTCACGACGAGCAGACGGCCGTACCCCTTCTGCTTCAGGAGCGCGTCGAGCCGCGAAAACTTTGCGGTGGTCATGGGGCAGGCGGTCGCGACCGGGCAGCGCGTGTAGAGGAACGTGACCGCGACCGGCTCTCCTCGAAGGGAGGACAGCTTCACGGGCCTTGCGGCCTGATCGATCAGCTCGAAGTCGGGGATTCGCTCGCCCAGCTGGACGGCGCGATTGGGGACCGGCGTCACGGCGCCCGCGGAAGACGGGTCCGGAGCGGCGGCAACGGCGGCGGCAGGAGATCGGGGCGGCCCCGAGCCCGGACGGCGCCGGATTCCCTCGAGCCAGTACCGGCTCTCTTCGACGACGAGGGTGGCGTCGATCGTGTCGCCGGCGGCGAGCGCGCGCGCGACGTCGCGAGCTCCCCGCGTCGGGAACACCATCGTCATCGCGCCCATGAACCCGGGCACCGCGTCGTGCTCGACGAGCACGTCCGCGCCGCCGTTTTTGACCTCGCGCACGATGCCGTGAAACGGGTACCGCTTCGCAGCGGCCGCTTCGTCGGCCGCGCGGGAGTCGCCGCGCCGGCATCCGGCGGCGCCCGCCAGCAGGAGGAGGGCTGTCGCGAGGACGGCGGCGAAAGGCCCGCGCGGGAATCGCATCTGGGCCCGGCCCCTCATCCTTCCCTCTCCCCCGGCGGGGGGCGAGGGTCGACTCTCCGGCCGTGCCGAGTTTCCGGCGGGAAGCTCTGTTCGCACGGGATCATTCAACGCGAAGGGGGGGGCCCGAACTTCCGACGTTAACGGGCCGTTCAGAGAAGGCCGCGGCCCTCCAGCGGTCACGGGATCTCGAAGGTGACCGACGTCCAGACGCTTTCCCAGTCGGCGTCGACGCCCGTCGGCGCGGCGACCATGTGCACCGTCTCGACGAGCCAGAGGCCGCGCCGGGGCAGCCGGATCGAGACTCCGCCGTCTTTTCCCGAGCGCGCGGTGACGGTCTTGTCGGGATCGTCCCGACAGATCGCCTTGACGAGCGCGCCCGCCAGCGGCTTGTCCTCGTAGAGGAGGCGAAGCTTCACCGCCGATCCGGCGCCGCCCTCCTCCCGCCACGACGCGGGATCGCTGCCCAGCAGGAGCTCGAGCGTGAGGCCCAGGCGGCGATCGTAGTCGCGTCCGCGCGCGCCCGCGAACACGATCGACTTCACGCTGCGGGAGAAGACCTCGCGGCCCGGTTTCTGCCGCTCGCCGCGTTTCTCCCGCTCCTTCAGCACGTGGTCGAGACCCTCGTCCGCCAGGTACTTCTCGAACTTTTCCGCCTCGAGCGTCACCGGCGACCGGTCGCTCCGATATCCGATCACCGCGACGCCGGGCGCTTCGACCCGCGCGAATCCGGCGGGATCGGTTCCGGGAAGTCCAGGCACGGGCGCCTCGCCGAGATTGGTGACGAGGACGAACCGGCGGATGCGGCGGTTGTCCCTCGGAACGGGCTCGCCGCGGAAGTGCTCTCCGACCCGAAGAGCTACCGTGAAGTCCTCGCGCACCCCGGGGCGAAAGGTCGAGGGCTCGATCCAGAAATCGTGCGCGGAAAGCGCCGCCGGCGAGAGAGCCAGGAGAAGTGCCAGTACTCTTCGGCGGATCACGTCGCCGCCGGAGCCATCAGGTAGGACGCGAGCTTGTCGCGGTCGACGTTCCCGCCCGAGAGGATCACGCCCACCTTCCGGCCGGCAAAATCCGCCTTCCGGTGGCGCACGGCCGCCGCGCCGGCCACGCCGGACGGCTCGACTAAGACCTTCATCCGCTCGAGCATCCAGCACAGGGTCTCGACCATCTCGTCATCCGATACGAGCAGGACCCCCTCCACGGTTTGCTGCACGATGGGAAAGGTCAGCTTTCCGGGAGAGGACACCTGCAGCCCGTCGGCGATCGTGCGCGGGATGTCGATGACGACCCTCTCCCCTTTCGCCAGCGAATCGGCCGTGTCGGCGGCGGTCACGGGCTCGGTCCCGTACACGGCAATCTGCGGCCGCAGGTGCCGCGCCGCGAAGGCGCAGCCGGCGATGAGGCCCCCGCCTGACACGGGGACGACCAGGGCGTCGAGGTCCGGGACGTCTTCGAGCAGCTCGACCGCGGCGGTCGCGGCGCCGGCCATGATCTTGTAGTCGTCGAACGGCGGGACCAGCAGCGCGCCGCGCTCACGGACCAGCCGCTGCCCGATGTCGTCGCGGCTTTCCGAGTATCGGTCGTACAGCACGACCTCGGCCCCGTAACCGCGCGTCGCCGCGAGCTTCGAAGCCGGAGCGTCGCTCGGCATCACGATCGTCGCCTTCAGTCCGAGGATCTTCGAGACGAGGGCCACGGCCTGCGCGTGGTTTCCCGAGGAATACGCGACGACTTCCGTCACCCGCGAGGTCTCCGTCTCCGACTTGAGCTTGTTGTAGGCCCCCCGGAACTTGAAGGCGCCCGCGCGCTGCAGGTTCTCGGCCTTGAAGAAGACCGACGCGTTGGCCGCCTCGTCGAACTGGCGCGATCGCAGCACGGGCGTGTGGATCGCGACGCCCGCGAGCCGCCGGCGGGCTTCTTCGACGCCGGCGAAGGTCAGCATCCCGGGGAACCCAGGGCCGGGAATCGGGAATCGGGAATCGGGAATCGGAGCGCGCACACCACGCGGCTCGGGACGGCAGGCGGGAGGCGGGAGGCGGGAGGCGGAAATCGAACGGAGCCGTTCATCCGGCGACCACGGCGGTAGCGCCTGTCAATTCCCGCCAGTCGCGGATCGCGGTCAGGGCCCGGTCCACCATCCGGCGTCGGCGCTCGGCCTTGTCGCGGATCGGGGAGTGCGAGGAGTCTTCGATCAGGCCGAACGTCACGTTCATCGGCTCGAATTTTTCAGACGGCGGCCGGTCGGAGCAGTGCCGCGCGAGCGAGCCGATCGCCGTCGTCGCCGGAATTTCGAGCGGCTCGCGCCCTTCCAGAGTCTGCGCGATCGTGCGGCCGACGGCCAGCCCCGTGGCGGCGCTCTCGACGTATCCCTCGACACCCGTGATCTGTCCCGCAAAGGAAATGCGGGGCTCGCGGCGCATGCGCCAGAGGCGGTCCAAGTGCGCCGGCGCGTGGATGTACGTGTTGCGGTGGAGCATCCCGTACCGGGCGAAGGACGCGTTCTGGAGCCCGGGGATCTTCCGGAAGATCCGTTGCTGCTCCGGGATCTTCAGCTTCGTCTGGAAGCCGACGAGGTTGTAATGCTCCCTGGCGAGGTCGTCCTGCCGGAGCTGCACGACCGCCCAGGGAATCCGCCCCGTCGCCGGATCCGGCAGCCCCATCGGTTTCATCGGCCCGTGGCGTAGCGTCTCGCGGCCGCGCTCCGCCATCACCTCGATCGGGAGGCAGCCTTCGAAGTAGATCCCCTTCTCGAAGTCGTGCACCGGCACGGTCTCCCCGGCGAGCAGATCGGTCATCAGCTCTTCGTACTGTTCGCGCGAGAGCGGGCAGTTCCAGTAATCGTCGCCGGCGCCCTTCCCGTAACGCGACATCGCGTACATCCTCGAAAAGTCGAGTGAGTCCGCGACCACGACGGGCGCGATCGAATCGTAGAAGTAGAGGTCCTCCGTCCCGAGGAGCCGCCCGATCTCGGCGTCCAACGCGGCAGACGTGAGCGGTCCCGTCGCGATGACGACGTGCCCCTGGCGCGGAATCTCCCGGACCTCCTCCCGCACGACCTCGATCTCCGGCAGGGCCGAGAGAGCGGACGTGACCGCGCGGGCAAAGACGTCCCGGTCCATCGCGAGGGCATCCCCCGCCGGCAAAGCGGCCTGCCGCGCGCTGCGCACGATCAGCGAGTCGAGCTCCTCCATCTCGCGCTTCAAGAGCCCGACGGCGTTCAACGGATTGTCGGATCGAAACGAGTTCGAGCACACGAGCTCGGCGAACTGGTCCGTCCGGTGCGCCGAGGTCGAGACGCGCGGGCGCATTTCATAGAGCCGCACCCGATGGCCGCGCCGGGCGAGCTGCCAGGCGCACTCGGAGCCCGCGAGGCCGGCGCCCACGATCGTGACGAGCTCGGAATTCACGCCGGCGATTCTAACCGCCGGCCTTCGCCTTCCTCCGTGCCAGCGGCACGACGAAACGGATCGACGTGAGCCGCGGCGAGAACGCCGCGATCTTGTTGTCGACGAGACCCGCGGCGAGGC
>JBDUBP010000083.1:0-27034 GCA_040004075.1 Acidobacteriota bacterium
AGCATTTTCGGGCGCGCGTGGGACGCGCGCGCCCAAATACGACGCGGCGTCCTTTCCGCGAGTACGCGGGGCGCCGCGTTACACTTCTCCCCATCGATCCGACGCCCGCCCCTCGCGAGTCCGCCACGTACGAGGTCGGCGCAGCGCTTCCTCTCGGTCCGCCGCCGGGCGCCGCCGCGGTCCGCGCTCCCGGAGAGGCGCACCCCCGCGCCGTCTTCGTCACGCACGGGATGGGCAAACAGATCGCGTTCGAGACCCTCGACCTCGTCGCGGAGGGGCTGCGCGCGGAGGACGCCCGGAAACGCGGCGTCCCGCTCGGAAGCCTCCCGGCGCCGCGCGTCCGCAGCGTGTCCTTCGAGGGAGAGAGGCTCCAGCGCGCCGAGCTCTCCCTCAAACGGCCGGACGGAACGGAGCGTGAAGTCCACGTCTACGAGGGGTACTGGGCGCCTCTGACGGAAGGCCAGGTCACCCTGCGCGACGTCGTCGCGTTTCTCTTTCGCGGCGGCTGGAACGGCATCTGGAACGCGGCGCGGAAGAAGGGGTTCCGGCGCTGGCTCTTCGATCAGTACCGGCTCGTGGAGATCCCAGCCTCGACTCTCATCCTCCTGGGAGTCGCCGTGGCCGTCGTCTTCGGACTGGCGGCGTTGAACGCGGCGGTGCTGATCGTCGCCGTCGCCCGGATGCCTCTCGAGCATCCGCCGCGGTGGCTCTCCGACTCCCTCTTCGAGGACCTGTCGACCCTGATGAACCTCTTTCTCACGGCGGCGCTCGTCTTCGGCCTGTCGCTGCTCGCGGCGCGGGGGGTGCGCCGCCGGCCTCCCGGCTCTGCCCTGCGCCTGGGCGCGGGTGCGTTCTCCGTCCTCGCGTTCGCGGCGGTCCTCGGAGGCACCGCCCTCGCGGGAGTGTCGCTTCCGCTCCTCTTCTGGGCGCACGTCCAGTGCCCGCCGGCCGCCATGAGCCGCGGCGTCTTCGCGCACGTGCTCGGCGCGAGATTCGTCGCCGGTTTCAACGACGCCTTCGAGACAGGCGCGGTGGCGTGCCTCGCCGCCGCTGCCGGGGCGCTCGTTCTGATCGCGGCCGGCAAGCTCGTCGCGCGGGCCGGAGCGGAGTGGCGCGCGGGCGGCCGGCGCCTGCTTCTCTACGCCCTGACGCTCTTCGGGGTCCTGTTGCTGGCCGCCTTGTTCGCGGGGGAAGTCCGCGCGGCCGCGGCCTTCTGCCGGACCGCCGCCGGGCTTCCCGTCCTGCGCCGAGGCGTCTCGTGGGGGCTTCTCCTGGCTCTGTCCGCCTGGCTCCGCTCTCTCCTCGTCCAGTACCCCGGTGATCTCGCGGCCTACGTCGCCTCCCACACGCTCGACCGGTTCCACGACGTGCGCGCCCGCATCAAGGAGACCGTGTGGAAGAAGGCGCGGGCCGTTTACGCCGCGGCGTCGGGGGACGGGGAGTTCGCCTACGAGCGATGCGTGCAGGTGGGCCACTCTCTGGGCTCGGTCATCGCCTACGACATCCTGAACCGCCTCGTCTCGGAGGACACGGCTGCCCGCGAGGCGGGAACGAAAGGAGGTCTCGACGTCGCCGCGCGGACGCCTCTCTTCCTGACGGTGGGATCGCCCCTCGACAAGACGGCGTTCGTCTTCGGCGTGACGGGAAAGAACACGACGGAGGCCCGGGAGGCGCTGGCCGCCACCGTGCAGCCCCTGATCTGCGACTACGCCGTCCGGCCGGCCCGCTGGATCAACGTCTACTCGCTCTGGGACATCGTCAGCGGTCCGCTCGAGCTCTATGACCTGCCCGAGGCGGCCGACCCGCGGCGCGTGCAGAACATCCGCGACCCGGCAGCGTCCACCCTGATCGCCGCGCACGTCGAGTACTGGCGCAACGTCCTTATCTTCGAGATCCTCCACGCGGAGCTCACCTCGTGACACGGGGCTGCGTGAGGCGGGACCGCGTCACGCGGGGCCGCTGACTTGGAGACTCTCCGGATCGGGCTTCCGACCCTCCTGCTGATCGCCCTGTACCTCGCCGGGATCAACGTCCTCGGCGCCTGGATCGGGCGGGGACAGAAGGATGCGCGCGAATATTTTCTCGGCAGCCACGCGATGCCCTGGTGGGCGGTGATGGGCTCCATCGTCGCGACGGAGACCTCGGCCCTGACGTTTCTGTCGGTTCCCGGGGATGCGTACCGCACGGGGTTTCTCTTCCTGCAGCTCGTCTTCGGATACGTGGTCGGCCGGATCGCGATCTCGTTCATCCTGCTCCCGAGCTACTTCCAGGGAGAGCTCTCCACGGCCTATGCGCTGCTCGAGAAACGGTTCGGCCCCGTAACGCGGCGGTTCACGTCGACCCTTTTTATGTTGACGCGCGTGCTGGCCGCTTCAGTGCGCCTCGCGGTCCCCGCAATCCCGATTGCTCTGCTGGTCGGGATCCCCGTTTGGTCCGCCGTGCTCGCCCTCGCCGGCGCCACCGCGCTCTACACGTTCCTTGGCGGCATCAAGGCGGTCATCTGGATCGACCTCATCCAGGTGTTCATCTACATCTCGGGCGCCGTTCTGGCTCTCTGGTTCCTCGTGGCCGGATCCCCCGGGGGACTGCACGGGATTCTCTCGTTTGCTTCCGCGTCGGGACATCCCGCCCGCCTCTTCGACTTTCACCTGGACTTCTCGAAGCCGTACACCTTCTGGGCAGGGCTCCTCGGTGGGGCGTTCCTCACGATGGCGAGCCACGGCGCCGATCAGCTCATCGTTCAGCGGCTGCTGGCGTGCCGCACGTTGAAGGACGCGCAGCGGGCATTGATCGGAAGCGGGTTCCTCGTCCTCGTTCAGATGACCCTCTTCGTCACGATCGGGGTGGGCCTCTTCTCGTTCTTCCACGGCCGGCCCATCGCCCCCGGACTCTCCGGCGCGTCTGGGTTCGGCTCACCGGACGAGGTCTTCCCCACCTACATCGTCCGGCATCTGCCTCCGCTTCTCTCGGCCTACCTGGTCGCCGGCATGTTCTCCGCCGCCATGTGCTCGGAGTCCTCCGCGTTGAACTCGCTCGCCTCCGCGCTGGCCAACGACATCGTCGGGCCGCTCGCAGGCCGTCGCTGGCTCGAGGGGCGGCGAGGACTCAACCTCGGACGCCTGCTGACTCTCTTCTGGACGGTGCTGCTCGCGCTTCTGGCGATCGGCTTCTCGCGCCTGGCCCAGTCGCAGCCCGCCGTCCAGGTGGCGCTGGGACTCTTGAGCGTGACGGCGGGAGGCCTCCTGGGCGCCTTCCTCCTGGCGCTCTTCGCCCGCCGCGCCCGCCAGGCCGATGTGCTTTGGGCGATCGGCTGCTCGGCGGCCGTGATGATGTCGCTCTGGCTGGGGTCCAGAGGCTGGATCGACTGGCCGTTTGCGAAGCGGATCGCGTGGCCCTGGTACTCGCTTCTGGGCTCCGCCCTGGCGGTGGGTCTCGGGTCGCTCCTGTCGCTGCGCCATCCGGCGCCCGCTCGGAACCCGCGCTGATTTTGCCGGGCGGGCGTCAGTTTCCGAGCGGGAGGTCGCCCCGCAGCGCGGCGACCGCGACGCGGGCCGCCAGCACCCCTTGCGCGGCCGACGCCTCGTCTTCGCGGGCGACCCCGAGTCCCGCCTCCGCCAGATCGAGCTCGTTCGCCTCGGCGCGTCCCTCTCCCGCGAGCGCCCGCGCGACGCGCAACCTCTCCGCCGCGAATCCGGACGCGCTCGTGGCGACCGCGTGGCGGGCGCCCGCGCGAGCCAGTTCGCCCTCCGCGCGGAGAACCTCGAGCTCAATCTCCCGCGCCCGCGACCGGCGCGACGCCTCCGCCCGCGCCAGCCTCGCCCGGGCGCCGGCGGACGCCTCCGCGCTCCGCCCTCCGGTCCACAGCGGCACGGTGATCGAGACGGCGACCGCGAAGTCATCCGGCCGGAACTTGACGAAATACTGGTCGAAATTGTTGTAGCTCGCCAGCCTCAAGTACTGCGCTTCCGCCTGAACGACCGGCTGGAAGAGCCGTCCCTGGATCTGAGCGGCGCGGGCGAGCGCCTCGATCTCCCGGTCGATCGCCTTCGCTTCCGGATCGCGCGCGCGGGCCGCCGCCAGCGTCTCCGAGCGACGAGGCTCGGGGAATGCCGTCAACGGGTCCTCCGCCAGAACGAGCGGCTCTCCGGCCGGCCAGTCGAGCAGCCGCTTCAGCTCGAACTGATCGAGATCAGTCTGGACCATCCGGTCGAGAAGACGCTGTTTGGCTCGGGCCACCTCGAGCTCGGCGCCTTGAACGTCGAGATCGGTGGCGCGCCCCTCGCCGCGAAGGCCGGCCGTCCGCCGAGAGATCGCCTCCCGCGCCTCCACGCTGCGGCGGGCGACTTCGAGCAGCGTCGAGCTGGCCCAGTTTCGTCCGTACGCCAGCACGGCCGCGCGAGCCGTCTGTTCGGCGACCCTGTCGGCGGCGGCCAGCCGCCCGGCCGCCGCCGCCCTCGCCCCCAGGGCCGCGGCGCGGCGCGCCGGATCGTAAAGAGCGCTGTGCAGGGAGACGCCGAAAACGGAGGGCACCTGTCCGGCGACTAAGACGGGCAGACCCGTCGAGTAACCGGGCGTCGTCCGCGCGAAAGCCTCGGGGCGGAACCCCGCCTCGGCGAGCCGCGCCGACGCCTGCGCCTCGTCGGCGTCGGCGCGCGCGACAGCGGCGTCGGGCGCCTGCGCGAGCGCGCCCGCGATGGCGGCATGGAGCGTGAGCGGAGGCCGGGAAGGCTCGGCGGCCGCAGCCCGCTGCCGCGTGAGAAAAACGAGCGCGAACGGGAGCGCGGCCCATCGGGACATCGAGCGGTCATTCATGGCGGAGCGCCTCCGTGGGGTTCAGATTCGACGCCCGGTATGCGGGCAGGACACCGAAGACCAGAGTCACGCCGCAGGAGAAGAGGAACGCGAAAACCGCGGACAGCGCGGAAATCTCGACCTCCACGCCGAGCACCAGAAGGCGCGCGAGCAACGGCAGTCCCAAGCCCACGACGACGCCCAGGAAGGAGCCGACAGCGCCCAGAAGAAGCGCCTCGAGCAGGAACTGCCTCAAAATGTCGCGCCGGCGGGCGCCGACCGACATGCGCACGCCGATCTCACGGGTCCGTTGTTCGACGGAAGCGAGCAGGATGTTCATGATGCCGACGCCTCCGACGACGACGGACACCGCCGCAGCCACGATGAACGCAACGATCAGCCCGAACGAGATCGCACGCGCGACCCGGATCACCGTCGTCATGCTTTTCACTTTGAAGACGGAACCCTGGTGATGGCGGTCCCGAAGCAGCTCTTCGACGCTCGCAGCAGCAGCCGGGATCCCCGCGAAATCACGCACTTCCGCGAACACGGTGTCGACACGTCGAGTCGATGTGAAGAACCACGCCACGTTGACAGGAATGAAGATCGAGTAATTGGTTACTTCGCCCTGTCCCATCGTGTCGACGGGCTTGTCGAACTCCCCGACGACACGGAACGACATTCCGAGCGTCCGGATCGTCTTCTCGGCGGAGTCGTCGCTTCCGAAGAGGTCCCGATACAAAGAGTGGCTGACGACGCAGACACGCGCGCGCCCAGACAGGTCGTCGTCGTCCAGGAACCGACCGCGCAGGATGCGCACGTTCTTTCGGACGGCCGCGTAGTTCGGCGTCGTGCCGAGCACCGACACGTCCGCGGCGCGAGAGAGCACGGACACAGTCCCGTGGAGTTCGACCAAGGGCGTTACGCCCGAAAAGAGATCCTTCCGCGCTGCGACGGCGCGCACGTCCGACTCGGTAATTTGATCCTCGAGGGATCGCGAGACGCCGGAGGTGATCGTTCCCTCGTAACTCGCCCACACGAGATGCGACCCAACGCCCTCAATCTGCGCCATCACGAAGGTCCGGCCCGTCAGGCCGAGTGCCACGATGAGGATGATGGCCGCCGTCCCGACGATGAGGCCCGCAAGGGTCAGCGCGGTCTGGACGGGATGGGTGTGGAACCGGTGGAGCGCCGTCTCAAAGGTCTCCCGCGTGAACATCGCGGCCTCAGCGGGACGGCCGGACGGTCACGGCGAGCCCGTCGGAAAGCGGCACCCCGCCCGGCAGGATCACGGCATCGGCCTCCGAGAGCCCCGAGGCGACTTCGACATCATCGAGCCCCACGAGCCCCGTCGAGATGTCCTGACGCCGGGCGCGCCCGCCGTCGAGCCGGTAGACGAAGCGCCGCGTTTCATCCCGGAAGAGTGCCGCACGAGGCACGGCGAGCACCCCGGCCTTCGATCCGACGACGATCTCGACGTTGACCGAGGCGTTTGGCGGCAGCGAGAGCTTCGGATCGGAGATCTCCCCGATCGCCTCGCCGACTTCCCTCCCCCCGGACTCGCGGACGCCCGAGGATACGGCGAGGATCTTTCCCTCCCAGCGGCGCTCCGGCAGGCCGTCAAATCGCACGACGAGTCGCTGGCCGACCAGGATGCGTGGCAGGTCCGGCTCGTCGACACGCACCCTCACCCGCAGGTGCTCGGGATCGGTGACGCTCGCGACGGCCTTGCCGGCGGCGATCGTCTCGCCCGTCCTGGGGGGAAGCCCGTAGACCACGCCCTGAAACGGCGCCCGGACCAGGAGCGCCGACAGCCGCCTTTCGAGGTCGCGCGCGGAGGCGTCCGCGATCGCAATCCGGGAGCGTACGGCCGCCCCCGCGCCTCTTCCGAGCGAGTCGAGCCGCGCCTGCGCCGCTCGCGCGCGCGCCTCGGACCGCGCGAGGGCGAGCTCGTCGGCTTCAAGCGTCGCTCGAGAAACGGCCGACTGCGCGAGAAGGCGGCGGTCCGCGGCGACGACCTTACGAAGGTGACCGCTCTCCCCCCGCGACTGATCGAGCTCCGAGACGGCTGAGGCGCGGTCCTCTCCGAGCGCGAGCGCACCAGAACGAGCCTCCCGGGCGGCGCGGGCGAGCTCCGAGTTCTCGAGCCGCACGAGTTCCTGCCCTTTCCCGACCCGGTCGCCCTCCTTCACGAGAACCGCGGCGACCAGAGCCGTCTCGGCGCAGCGGAGTTCTCCGCCCGGTGGCGGCTCGAGCGTCCCGTCGGAGAGCACCGGCACCAGGATATCCTTGCGCACGGCGCGCGTCGTCTCCACGGCCGCTCCGGCCGGACGCCGCAACGCAAACGCTCCCAGCAGGAGAACGGCACCGGCGACGGAAATGATCAGCCATCCCCTCGCGACCGGCCGGCCTGCCATGCGGCTCCTGACGGTCATCCGTCCCAGGACCTCGTCATTCGCTCCCTGCGCGGCGGCGCGAGTCGAATTCCTCGATGGTCCCCCCGCCCTCGTAGTAGTCGAGACCGGAGTGATCGAGAACTTCCTCGCCGACCAGGATGCGGAGGGTGTTGGCAAGCTTAAGGTGCTGGATGAAGAGGTCGTGCTCGGGTCTCAAGTCCGGGCGGGACATCGGCGACTTGAAATAGAACGAGAGCCACTCTTGAATTCCCGAGAGGCCCGCGCGGCGAGCCAGATCAAGAAACAAGATCAGGTCGAGGGCGACCGGGGCGGCGAGGATCGAGTCGCGGCACAGGAAGTTGACCTTGATCTGCATCGGCTGGCCGAGCCACCCGACGATGTCGATGTTGTCCCACCCCTCCTTCGCGTCGCCTCGCGGCGGGTAGTATTCGATCCGGACCTTGTGGAAATAATCTCCGTAGAGCTCGCCGTACATCTCGGGCTGAAGGATCGCGTCGAGCACCGAGGTTTTGCTCACCTCTTTCGTCCGGAACGAGCCAGGGTCGTCCAGGACTTCCCCGTCGCGGTTGCCGAGGATGTTCGTCGAGAACCAGCCCGAGAGCCCAAGCATCCGGGCCTTCAGTCCCGGCGCGATGATGGTTTTCATCAGGGTCTGTCCGGTCTTGAAATCCTTCCCGGCGATCGGGACGCCTTTCTTGAGGGCGAGCTCGACCATCGCAGGGATGTCGACGCAGAGGTTGGGCGCGCCGTTTCCGAAAGGGATGCCGGCCGAGATCGCCGCGTAGGCGTAGATCATCGACGGAGAGATCTCGGGAGCGTTCGTCTCGAGCCCCTTCTCGAAAGCCGCGAGGGTCTCGTGCACCGGGGCGGGCCGCGCGTAAACCTCCGTCGAACCGCACCATAGAACGACGGCTCGCGTGAGCCCGTGCGCGGTTCGAAAGTCGTCGATATCCAGAACGAGCGCCTCCGCGAGTTGGCGCTTGGTCGCGGCAGTCTTAACGTGCCGTCCGTCCAGACGGCGGACCCATTCCCGATCGAAGACCGCAGGCCAGGGAGACACTGCCTCGAGGTCTGCGCGCACTTGGTCCAGAAGCTCTCGCGGGAGGACGCCCGCCGCGATCGCGGACTCGTACGCGTTGTCCGGGAAAATGTCCCAGGCGCCGAACACCAGATCAGAAAGTCCCGCGAGCGGGACAAGCTCGTGGATGGGGACGAAGCGCGGGGCGGTGCGCTTGCCGAGACGGATCCGCTGCATTTGCGTCAGTGAGCCGATGGGGCGGGCGAGGCCCTTCTCGATCAGCCGGACTCCGGCGATCAGCGTCGTCGACACGGCGCCGAGGCCGGGCAGAAGTACGCCGAGCTTCCCCTTCGCCGGAGCGATGTCTTTTGCGAGCTCGGGATAATGCGAGGTGCGGTCCGTCATGACAGGCTCCTTCCGAGGCGCCGGCCGGACGCCTCGATCGCAACGAGCAGGAAAAAAAAGAGCGGGGCGCCCACCGCCATCAACGCCAGGAACCAGTGTCCCTTGCCGAAGGCGGAGAGCAGAATCAAGAGGTAGATGAAGTCGCGCCGGGCGAGCGCGTCGGCCAGTCTCGAAACCCGGCTTGGCGGAGCGTTCGTCACCGACGTGAACTGCGGGCCTTCGCGCACCTCGCCCATCGCGTGGCGATACACGAACCCCGCGGATAAGAGCGCTCCCGCGATCGCGGCGGCGCCCGCCAAAAGCGGCCGCGGGTCGCCCGAGGCGCGGCTCCATCCGACCGCGAGACATCCGAAGACTGCGGAGTGGACGACATTGTCCCCCCAGAAATCGAGGACTCCGCCGAATCGAGACTCCGCGAACTTGACCCGTGCGAGCTCGCCGTCGCAGCCGTCCAGGATCGAGTGAAGCAGAAAGAGGAGGGCGCCCGCGAACTGAAACGCCGCGGCGGCAGACAGGAACAGCGCGGCGCCGACGAGACCAACGCCGATCGAGATGAGCGTCATCGCGTTCGGCGTGATGGGCGTTTGAACGAGACGTCGAGTCAATGCCAGGGAGATCCGGCGCTCGAAGTGGCGGGAAAAAAAGCCCTCCGAATCCTTGATCAGGCTTTGCAATAGCCAGCGCTCCGCATACGGCAGATCGGCGAGCCCGCGAATTACGAACACATCCTCCGGGCGCGACAGCGGGACTCCGGCAGCCTGGCCAGCGGCTCGCGCCTCCGGCAGTCCCGACCGCCTGGCGGCCGCGAGAACGACGGAGAGGTCCTCCGGACGAGCGGCGTCGAGAACCGCGACGGCCCCGCCCGGGACATCGAAGAGAAATGTCCCAGCCTGGAAAGGGCGAGCGAGGAGCGACCGGAACCACGAGACCTGCGGGATGACGCCGGGAGCGAGGAGGACGAGGCG
Source organism: Acidobacteriota bacterium (assembly GCA_040004075.1). Lineage (GTDB taxonomy): Bacteria > Acidobacteriota > Thermoanaerobaculia > UBA5066 > Gp7-AA6 > JALYUA01. The sequence goes on from JBDUBP010000083.1 coordinate 9,597, forward strand.
GCCGGTAAGCTGCGGCAGCGGCTCCTTCGGAGTCACGATCTTCGCCGGGGTTCCCGAGAGAATCTCTCGAAGGTCTTCTTCGAGTTCTGCCTCGAAAAAGATTCTGGCAAATCCGGCCCGCGCCGCAGCGAGCGCCGTCCTGCGAAGCAACGGCAGTCCGAGCACAGACATCGCGGTGGTCTCCGCCGGGGGGGCCGGCACCCAGAGAGTCACGGAGATCGCGACGGAGCTCGTCATCGGAAGGTTCCCACGGTGCGGGCCACCGCCGCCCGCGTCGGGACTCGCTGGCCGCCCCGGCGCGATGATTCCTGGGCGAGAAGAATTGCCTCCAGACACATGGCCGCTTCCGCCGCGCTCGGGGAGGAACGTCCGGGGGAAGCGATGGCGTCGAGAAAGCCGGCGGCGACTCCCTGGAACCAGCCGGGGTGGTGCGAGCCATCCGAGAGCGACTCCGCGAACTCGCGGCGGCAGAGACTTCCCGGGCCATCGCTTTCGAGCTCGAGCCCGCCCCCGTCGATCCGGATCCGCCCGCGCGTGCCTTCGATCTCCGCCCGGTTGCGCCGTTCTCCCGCCGCCCAGCTCAGAAACAGATTCGCCTCTCCTCCTTCGAATTCGAGGAGAACGTTTGCCGTATCCTCGACCGGCCATTCCCGATGCTTTCGGGTTTCCAAACAGGCGGCCACGGCGCGCAAGGCGCCGGAAATCCAGTCGGAGACGACATACGCCGCATGCCATCCATGGTCCACCAGGATTCCGCCTCCCGACATTGCGGGGTCCAGCCTCCAGTTGAGAAGACTCCCGGTTTGAACTGCGGCAGACGGCCCCTCCCGCAGCACTTCCCAGCGGCAGCGCCGCACACTGCCGATCGCGCCATCGCGGACGAGTGCCGTCGCCGCCGCGAGGACCGGGGCGTTCCGCCAGTTGTGAACCGCGGCGAGGACGAGCCGCCGGCTCTCGGCGAGCCCTCGGAGTTCCTCCATTTCGCCCGAATCCAGGACGAGGGGTTTCTCGCACAGAACGTGAACCCCGCGCCGGAGCGCCGATCGGATGGCGTCGCCGTGAGCCGCGGGGGGAGTGCAGATATCCACGAAGTCGAGCGGCTCGGAGGCGAGGAGCGCTTCCGCGCTTTCGTACCAGGTCCTTCCGGGAAGCACGCGATCGAGCTCCGCCCGCGACTCCAACTGCGTATCTGCCGCGCAGGTCAGCACGATCTGCTTGCAGGCGAGCCAGGCGGGGACGTGCCCGCGGAGAGCCACGTTTCCCGCGCCGATGATGCCACCGCGGAGAATCACGCCGACGTTACGCCTTTCCCGCGAAGGCCGTGTTCATGGCTTCGTCCAAGATCTCGAGGCCTTCGAGCGCGGTCGCTTCATCGATGGTGAGCGGCGGATTGATCCGGATCGCGTGCGTGTAGCACATCGCGACGAGCCCGCGCCGCAGGCACTCGGCGAAGAGTTCCCGCGTCCAGGCCTTCGGGACCGGTTCCTTCGTCGTGCGGTCCTTCACCAGCTCGACGCCCAACAGCAGACCTCGTCCGCGCACGTCGCCGATCACCGCGTGGCGCTCCTTCATCCGCTCGAGCCGAGCCCGCATGGCGGCGCCGACCCGGCGGGCGTTCTCCGCCAGATTTTCGCCGATGAGGATCTCGAGAGAGGCGAGCCCGGCCGCCGCCGCCAGCGGATTGCCGCCGTAGGACGAGGAGCTGCCGCTCGGATTCGAGAAGGGGGGCTTCGACGTCAGTTCGTCCGTCGAGACGAGCCCCGCCAGGGGGAAGCCGCCTCCGATGCCCTTTCCGACCGTCATCACGTCCGGGACGATTCCCTCGTCGTCGCAAGCCCACATCGTTCCCGTGCGGCCGAATCCCGTCAGCATCTCGTCGGCGATGAAGAGCGCGCCCGCCTCGCGCGCGACCTCCCGGACGGCGGGAAGAAACCCTTTCGGCGGTACGACGTTTCCGGCCGTTCCCTGGATGGGTTCGATGATAATCGCCGCGACTTCTCCCGCAGTGTCCTCCCGCATCGTCCGGCGCAGCTCGTCGACGCAGGCAATGCCGCAGTCAGGGTAGCGGAGACCGAGCGGGCACCGGTAGCAGTTCGCATACGGCGCGACGTAGAGCCCGGGGACGAACGGGCCAAGTCCGTGCTTGAAGTCTCCCGAAAGCAGCGGGAGTACGCCGCCCGTCTTGCCATGAAACGCGCCCGTGAACCCCACGAACTCGTATCGGCCCGTCGCGGACTTGGCGAGGCGGAACGCGGCCTCGACCGCTTCGGCGCCGCCGGAGAAGAGCTGGATGCGCGTCAGCCCCGGCGGGGTCAAGGAGGCGAGCACCTCCAGGAACTTCGCGCGCACCTCCGTCGTGAAGCTGCCGAACGTCAGCTGTTCGACCTGCCTCTGCAGCGCTTCGACGTAATGCGGGTGGCAATGGCCGACGCTCCCCACGCCGATCCCCGCCACGAAATCGATGTACTCATTGCCGTCCACGTCCCAGAGGCGTGATCCTCTGCCCCGCGCCATCGCGAGCCCGGAATAGAGCGCGATCGACTGAAGGCCCGGGGCCATGTAGGCGCTCTCCCGCGCGAAGAGCTCCTTCGACCGCGGGCCGACCGCCCGTTCGACGCCTTCCTTCATAACCTCGGTCATTCTGCCACTCCGGTCCGGACGTGTTTGCGAAAGCGCGCGGCCAGGTGCGCCGCAATGTGCTGGGCGGCCCGCTCGAGATAGAGGGCGAAGCTCGGCCAGGCGTTCAGGTCGATTAAGAGGATGTCGCCCGAAGCGCTAACAATCGCGTCACCGCCCCAGATCTCGAGTCCGAGCGCGGCCGCCGCGCGGCGAGCGATGGCGCGGAGGCGCGCGGTGTCAAAGGGATGGCGGAGGAGCACCTGATCCCGGTGGTAGAACCATTCGAACCAGCTCGCCTCGCCGGACGCGGCGTCGCTCCCGACGCCGTAGAACTTCACGAGATCCCCCTCCGCATGCTCCTGAAGGAGAGCCGTTCCGATCCCGCGCCGGGAGAATGCCCCCAGAGCCGCAATCACTTCCGCCGGGGTCCCGGCACGGAGAACGTCCCCCGCTTCCGTGTTGTGTACGTCACCTCTCTTGACCCAGAGGCCCGCGAGTGCTCGCTCTCCACCGGCCGGACCGAGGAGCGCGGTCTCTGTCGTCCGGACGAGCGCGCTGCGTGGAAGAGAAACTCCGGCCGCTTCCAAGAGCGGCAGGGTTCGGTCGCGATAGGTGTTGCGGATCCCCGACACGGCGTTGATGACGCACGCGCCCGACGCCTCCCACACCGCGAGCCGGTCGAGGGCATCACCGCGCTCGCACATGACGAACACAAAGGAGGGCGGCTCCCCATCTCCGCTGCCCGGAAGGTCTTCCGTCGACTTCAGCTCGACGTCGAATCCGTCGCCCGAAAGACGCCGCGCCACCGCCTGCAGTATGAGCGCGTCGTCGGTTTCCCGTCCCGGCGAGTGCGCGAGCTCGCGGTAGATCCCCCAGCAAAGCCTTCCCTCGTTGGTCGCCGTCACGGGCGGCCTCCGCGAGCCGCGAGGAGTTGGGACATCTCTTCGGCCGCGGCGACGTCGCATCCCCGGTCCACGTCGATGACCTTCTCGATGGTCACGGCGCGAACGGTCTCGCCCTCGACGATCAGCCATGCCAGGAACGCGCGGAGCCTCTCGAACCGCGCCGGTGCAGCTCTGAGGCGCGCCGCCCCCGAGAAGAGGTAGGCGCCCGCCGTGACCGCCGTCCCGGTGGCCCCTCCGATCTTCCGCACGAGGCCGTCCGCCATCGTCTCGACCCAGAGCGGCCGTTCATCGTCGACGAATGGCGTGACCGCGAGCACCGTCTCGCTCTCGCCGGCGTCGGCGGCCTCGGAGGAAAACCGGACAAAATCCTCCCGCGGACACCACGCGTCTACGGTGGTGACGAGAACGCGCCCGGGGGGAAGCCGCTCCGACACGGCGCGGAAGGTCTCGAACGACGAAGCCGTGTCCCCGAGCACGATCTCGATCGGCCTCGCGGGAAAGTGCTCCCGCACGTACCCGGCGCAGTCCTGCCCACTCTGGTTGAACGCAACCACGAGGCGCTCGACGCCCGCGGCGAAGAGGTTTTCGATCGCATGCGCGACGAGCGGTACGCCCGCGACGGCAACGAGAGGCTTCGCCGGCCCGAACCCATCGCGGCGCAAACGGCGGCCTTCGCCCGCGGCGAGAATCGCGCCGAATCGGACCGGGCGGCTCACGCGAGCGCCTCCGGCAACTGCTCGAGCGTCGCGATCGCCCGGTCGCCGGGACAGCAGAGGACAGGAGGTTCCCCGGACGCGGGCCGGAGGAGGACGTGACTCATGCCGATGGCCCGGGCTCCCGCCATGTCGCGCATCGGCGAGTCGCCGACGAAGACGGCTTCGCCCGGGAAAGCGCCCAGCTGATCGAGCGCCGCGCGGAAGATGCGGGCATCGGGCTTTACCCACCCGACGTCCACGGAATCGACGGCCGCGGCGAAATAGCGGCCGATGCCCGCCTCCTGGCACGCCGCGGCGAGATTGCCGTAGAAGTTGGAGACGATTCCGAGACGGTATCGGGAGGCGAGCAGTGCGAGAAGGGGCGCCCGCCGTGCGAGTGTATGGAGCGAATCCGACGCGAAGCGGCTTCCCGCGCGCTCCGCGGCCGCACCTCCCGCGAGGAGCTCGCGGCCGATCCCGCGAGCCAGGCGCCGGATCGTTTCTGTCAGCGGGAGGTCCGCGGGGACTGCGCCGACGAGTGCGGCGTCGGCAGCGTAGAATGCCTGATCGAAGCGCTCGCGCTGCCCGTCGCCGACCTCCTCCCGCCAGACGTCGTAGAAGCGGTCATTCCAGGCGACCCCGTCCGCGTCGAGCGTGCCGCCGAAATCGAAAAGAAGGACGTGGCACCGTCCGGCGCCCGTGCTCAAGGGGTCATCCCTCCGGCGCCGCGCCCCTGAACGGATGCGGTGAGCTTCGCGGCCCGTCTCTCGGTCGGACGACCCGCGGAAGAACGAAACAGGCGCAGCACCCCGGGGACCGTCCAAGCGAGCTCCCGTCCCCGCCGGAGAAGCGCGTACGCGGCCCCCTGTGCCGCTGGCATCCCGAGCAGGACGAACACGCCCACCCGTATTCCTTCAGCGCTGCCGATGCGGCCCGGGATGAAGAGAAAGACATTGTTGAGCGTCATCGCCAGACCCTCGACGGCGAAGGCCGCCCCCCATCCCGATCCCGGAAAGAGGAGACGCAGGACGATCCAGGTCTCGAGAAGCCCGCCGCACCACCCGAGGAAACAACACGCAGCCGAGATGGCGAAGCGGCCGGGCCTTTCCGAATAGAACGCGGCGATCTGTCCGTCGACGCGAGAGGCGCCGTCCTGCAGGCGTTCGATTCTTCGCGCGAGCGGTCTCCATAGCGCGAGCCGCCGGAGCACCGCCGCGTACGTCCCCCGGGGGAGCGCCCAGCTCATCACGAGAAGCAGGCCTCCAAGCCCCGCGGTGGCGGCGATCGCTCCCGTGCGCGCGGCGAAGGGCAGGGGATATCGAACGAGCGCGACCGTAACGCCGATCGCGATGAAGAGCCACTGCGCGACCAGGTCCGCGTGTTTATGGATTGTCACGGACGCGAGCGCGGCGCCGGCGCCCGTCTCGGCGCGGAGGAGGTGGACCTTGAGGGGCTCTCCGGCGACGTTTCCCGGGGCGAGAGAGTTCGCCGCGTCGCCCGCGAGGTACACGCCGAAGAGCTCACGGAAGCGGGGCCGCGCGGGGCGTTCGAAGAGCACCCACCACCCGAGAGCGAACGCGGCCTGCGCGAACGCGTAGATCGCGACGAGGAAGAAAAACCAGCCGCCGACCCGCTCAACGTTCGCGGCGATCGCCGGCCAGCCGACGAACCACAAGATCGCCGCCACGAGGACGAGACCTCCCACCGCCAGGAGGGGCCGCGAACGGCGCCGGCCGGTGACGGGCTCCGCGGCGGGCGCATCCGGCGAGGGCACTGCGAGGACTTCGCCGTCGGTCTCCACGCTCTTCCGGGTCGCTGCCGGCCTCAGCCGAGGCCGGGACGGCTCGGAAGGAGGGCCCTCAACTCCGCCGGGAGCGAGAAACTGACGTCCTCCTGAAGCGTCTCGAACTCCCGCACCGCGGCGATTCCGAGCCGCTCGCGTGCGAAGTCCACGACCTCCCGCACGAGAATTTCCGGAGCGGAGGCGCTCGCCGTCAGCCCGAGCACCCGAACGTCTTCGAGCCACTCGGGTCGGATGTCCTCAGCGCGTTCGATCAGGTAGGAAGGCACCCCCTGCGCCTGCCCCACTTCACAGAGCCGGAGAGAGTTGGAGCTGTTCGGCGCTCCCAGGACGAGCAACGCGTCGACGTGCGGCGACATCGCCTTGACGGCGTCCTGGCGGTTCTGCGTCGCGTAGCAGATGTCGCCCTTCTCGGGAGTGACGAGCTTCGGGAAACGTCGCTTCAGTACCGTTGCGATCTCCTCCGTGTCGTCCAAAGACAGCGTCGTCTGCGTCAGGTACGCGACGCGCTCGGGATCCGGGACTTTCACGCTTTCGGCCTGTTCGAGCGTGCCGACCAATCGAATCGACTCCGGCGCCTCGCCGAGCGTGCCGATCGTCTCGTCATGTTCTTCATGCCCGATCAGGAGGATCGTATAGCCCCGGCGGGCGAAGTGGATGGCCTCGAGATGCACCTTGGTCACGAGCGGGCACGTCGCGTCGATCGTGCGCAGCCTCTTTCGAGCCGCGGACTCGCGGACCTCCGGCGCGATGCCATGCGCCGAGTAGATGAGCCACGCGCCGTCGGGGACCTCCTCGAGCCTCTCGATGAAGATGGCCCCCTTCTCGCGGAGCTCGTCGACGACGTACCTGTTGTGGATGATCTCCTTGCGGACGTACACGGGTCCGTCGCAGACCTCGAGGGCCCGCTCCACGACGTCGATGGCGCGGACGACGCCGGCGCAGAAGCCCCGCAGGCCGGCGACCAGCAGGGTCTCGACACGCGCCGGGGCGGTCACCACGAGACCGTCTCCGCTAGCTTCTCCTCCTTCTTGAGGCGTCCCGCCCGCCCCGCGGCAGTGCCGAGATCCGGATAGAGCGCCAGCACACGCTCGACGATTCCGTCGACGTCGAGCTGGAAGTTCTTGCGTTGGATCGCCTGGGGAGAGTGTTCCACGAACTGGTCCAGGACCGCGTGGATCCGGAGCCCGGCCGTCGGGAAACCCCGCTCGTGGAAGGCCTCGAGCACACCGCTGCCGAACCCTCCGGCCGCGAGGTGCTCTTCGATGGTAAGGATGCGGGGAGCCATCCGCGAGATCCGTTCGAGCAGCTTGAGGTCGAGCGGCTTCGCGAACCGGGCGTCCGCGACACCGCAATCGACCCCCAGCGCGCCGAGCGCCGCCGCGGCTTCGAGCGATATCGGCACCATCGATCCATAGGCGAGGAGGCATACGTTCTTGCCCTCGCGTAAGAGCTCGCCGCGGCCGGCGGGGATCTCGCGGAGGACCTCGTCCAAGGCAACGCCGACGCCCAGGCCGCGCGGGTAGCGAAGAACCCACGGTTTCCCCGACCGGATGGCGGTGAACAGGAGATGCTGGAGATCGTTCTCGTCCTTCGGCGCGGCGACCGTCATGTTCGGAATGCAGCGCGTGAACGTGACGTCGAACACTCCCTGATGCGTCTTGCCGTCGTCGCCGACGAGCCCCGCCCGATCCGCGCAGATCGTCACGGGCAGCGCCTGGATGGCGACGTCGTGAATCAGCTGGTCGAACGAGCGCTGCAGAAACGTCGAGTAAATCGAGACGACCGGCTTCCAGCCCGCCTTCGCCATTCCCGCCGCCATGATGACGGCGTGTTCTTCCGCGATCCCGACGTCGTAGACCCGGCTCGGAAAGCGCTTCTTCACCTCGGCGAGTCCCGTGCCTTCGAGCATCGCCGCGGAGATCCCGACGATCGCGGGGTCGGACTCCATCATCGAAATCAGCGTCCGCGCGAAGACCTGGGAATAGGTGTAGCGGGCGCCGGGCGCCGACCCCGGCGACGGGCTACCGGGCTGGTGGAATTTCAACGGGTTGTCCTCGGCCAGCTTGTAGCCGCGACCTTTGTGCGTCAGGGCGTGGAGCACGACCGGAGTGCCGTCGCGCGAGATGTCGCGCACGCTTCGCAGCGCTTCTTCCAGCTCCGGCAGGTTGTGTCCGTCGATCGGACCGATGTACCGCAGTCCCATCTCCTCCCAGATGAGGTTGGGGAGGAAAAGGCCTTCGACAGAGGTCTTGATCTTTCGCGCGACTTCCCATGCCTCTTCGCCGAGCGGCAGCTTCGAGAGGAGCTTCTGCCCGGCTCCCGTTAGCGTCTGGTAGCTCGGGTGAAGAACGAGCCGGTTGCGCCAGTGGCTCAACCAGCCGATGTTCTCCGAGATGGACCAGCCGTTGTCGTTGAACACGACAACGAGGCGTTTGGGTTTCAAATGGACGATGTTGTTGAGCGCCTCGTAGCTCGTGCCGGAGGTCAAAGCACCGTCGCCGACCACCGCCACGACCCACGGCTCCGCGGGATCGCCTTGGAGCGCGGCCGACATCCCGAGCGCGTAGGAGAGACCGGTTCCGGCGTGGCCGGCCGCGAGCACATCGTGGGCGCTTTCGGCGGGCTCCGTGAAACCGGAAAGGCCGCCCGGAGTCCGGATGGACGCAAATTCCTTGCGCCGTCCGGTTACGAGCTTGTGCGTATAGCACTGGTTGGAGGTGTCCCAGACGATCCGGTCCTTCGGGCTGTCGAAGACCCGGTGGATTGCGAGGGTCAGCTCGACCACGCCCAGGTTGGAGGCGAGGTGCCCCCCGGTGCGGGTGATCGTCTCTATGATGACATCGCGGCATTCCGAGGCGAGTTCCGGGACATCCCGGACGCCAAGTTGCTTTAAGTCCTGCGGAGAGTCGATCCCGTCGAGCAGCCGGGTCTTCGCGCGTGCCGAATTCTCGCCGGGGGAGAGTTTGCCCGTCTTATTCAGTGGCATGAGGGCTCTTTTCGATATACGACGGAACGCGGGGACGGGATGCGGGCGCCCGTCGATTCGGTCGCAAAATATATCAACAGGGTCCGCCGCCGCGGTGTTTCCGGGCGGACCAGGGGCTCAACCGAAAGCCTCTCGTCTGCGCAGGACGAGTCCGTGGCGGCGCACAACCAGGCGCCAGAAGGATGGGTCCAAGGCAGCCGATGGAACCGGCGGCCACTCTTTTGAGTCCCCGGACGGCTCGACTTCTCGCACGACGGCCCCCGGCCTGCAGCAGAACGGAGTTGACCCGCGTCCAGGCCGCGGCGAATCCGGCACAAGCCAGGCCGCCGACGCTGGGTCAGGACGGGCTGTGAGGGTGGCGGCGGTGGCGGCGCTCGGACCTCTGGGGCGCGGTGGGCAAGGGGGTCGGTTGCAGCAGATCAGGCCGGACTCCGCCGATGGCAAGACCACGCCCCCGCCGGCGGGTCGACCCCGTAAACCCGTGCACACGAGGCTGGCCTGGCCACGGCGGATGGCGGCCGGCGGCGCGACTGGACGGATCCGGAGCGGCCGGCATCGCCGCGGGCGCCTGCGCTGCGAACGGGATCGGCCGCAAAGCCCAGGCGCCCGAGACTAACCAGGAGTGCGCCAGGAGTGCGCCAGGAGTGCGAAATCTCCTTTTGGAGGATGGACTTCCGAACTACCCCATGTTACTTCTCACCTCGTGTCCTGACTCAGAAATCTGTGAACAGAGTTCCCATCGAGGCCAGGATCCATTCGGCGGTTGACCCAGACGAAGGGCCATTCATCATCAAGCTGCACGGGCCGAGCAGACGCCTTCCGGGCCGCTTCAGTCGAGTCCCGCGCCTCGGCTGGCTGGCAGCGACGCCGGCGCTGCTTCTGGTTGTCGGTCTGCCCGTCTTGCAACGATCGCACAACGAAGTCCCCGGGCCGGGGAGCCTCACGAGCGAACCAATCCGGGCATCCGGGACGAGTGCTGGACCCCGAGAGCCTGCCACCGCCACCATGGCTCACAACGCGGCCGGGTTCGGGAAGAAGACGGGCGGCGGCAACGCCGAGGGCCGCGGCACTTCCGGCGTCGCCCCTGTTTATAGTAAACACATTATGGCCACTGTCAAACATCTCACCCGCGTGAAAATTCTCGAAAGTAATAACGTCAGCCTCAGGCCAGGATCGGTTTACGATAACGCGACTTATTTTGAATCCCTACCAGAATTGCCCGATCCGGGGTTCAATTACGAATTCATCGACTCGGGGCTTGGCGCCGCGGAGCCTCTTTATCCCATGTATCAGAAGGGCCATCAGGGAAGCTATGCACAAATACTTCCGGCAGCCATTTCGGAAAAGCGCCGCCATATCGATCATTACACATCGTTAGTGACCCCCGAGGGCTGCCAAGTAGATGGCGCATATCTGTTAAGGGGCATCGATGAATATCCGAAGGATGTGCTGACCCAGGAAAGAAAGGACGGCTACACTCTCGCTGTCACTCGCCTCGAATATTATACCCGTCTAAGACCTGACGCCCAATGCGGGCGCCATCGGTCCAACGATCCAGATCCGCATTTCAGCCCCTTAGAGTTTTTGAAGCGACACCACAACGCGATGTCGCTCAAGGATTTTACGCAGAGCGAATTGGCACGGTTCGAGGCAAAGTTTTCGGTCATCTACCATCTCAAGCAGACGATGTCCCCGAAGTGGCCGAGGTTCGATTTAAATAAGCTGACTAACAATTCGCTCTGGTTTTATCCCAATGGTCACGCTTTTGATTATGGCATCGCCATGGAGCGGCCCCAGGTTGGTTTACAGTGGTTAAAGCTCCCACGTCACCTGATTGTAGAGGCTCCACATCAAGCACAAGACCGGTTGCCGCTGGAGTCTCTCTTACCCCGCGCCGATTTTCACAAGGTCTTGACATTTCTGTCAGGACGGCCTACGGCCGATTTTGATCCCGACAACGAGCCGGGGCACGACACGTTGCGCGTGAGCGATGTGACCCACACAAATGTTTATACGTCGGGTTTAGATAGCGAAAGCATTCAGACCGCGGTGCCCGATGTGTCTAACCCGAAGAACTTCAGACTCGTGGCCATGACAATCAAACCCTACGAAGATCAAGATGATGTTTCATGGACAGGGGTTCGAGTCATCCCGCAGATTCACTTCGTGTATCAAATGACCGACCCCCGAAACCCTTCCCGCGCATTTGAACAGCTCTATTTCCATCTGAAATGGGATGTCGTAGACAGATCGGCGACTGAGGCCATCCGTCGGCGTCAGCACCTGTATTTCCTGCGCCAGGTGGATCAGCTCACCCGAGCGCGCGAGACCCACGCAGGTCATTCTGCAGCCGTGTTGGCTGATTTTGTTCATGAGTTCACGTCAGCCAGGCCAGTCGAAACCGTGGCCTTCAGTTCGTCTCTGACCGGAATCTGGATTTTTGGAAGCCTTACACGAAATAACAATGTCGAAAGAGATTTGATCGCAGCTCGGAATGTTCGTGACGGAGTGGATGTCGGTTTTTATTCGTCGGTCTACGATAACGATGTATTCAGGGCCGAGATCGCCAGGAGTACTGGCGAGAGAAAGAAGCGTTTGGAGAAACACATGGACGACTTGACGATGGGTGTCTACCGCGACCCCAAAAGACAGGATGTCCACGGCTTGAATTTCAACAGGGTTACCTGCGCTCAGTGTCATCAGACCGCTGGACGAGATGGTGTGCACGTAGCTTTCAGTGACAATCTGGATCGGCGTGTCACCGCGCCCATCAATGCCACAGAGTTCTTTTTCCATGATGCCGATGAGCAGTTGAAGATTGGGGAGCGGTACTGGCATTCCGCCCCCGTCGGCAAGGCGGTTGGTCAGATTGAAAAATAGAGGGGTGGATTTCCCGCGGCAGGCGTATGCCGCGGCAATCGAGGGAGAACCGGTCTCCATCGGATCGGAAGAACATCGTCGCCTCTACTGCCGGACGTTTGTCGACACCCACAACCCGTACAGGCCCGAGGACGTCGCCTGGCCGGACCTCGACTTCGAAGCGCTGGCACGGCTGAAGGCGCTTCCGGTATGGAACGAGGCGGTGCGTACCGAGGCCGCGACGGCCGTTAAAGTGCAAGCGCTCGGGAGGGCGGAGCGCGACCCGTTGCTCGCAGAGGCGATTTCCCTTCAGGGGTATGAAGAGGGTCGGCACGCGGCCGTCATCGCTCATTTGACCCGCCGGTACGGTATCCGGGTCGATCCGTTCCCGGATCCGACGCCGCCGCTCGATCCCACGTGGGCTTTTCTCCGGACCGGATACGGCGAGTGCCTCGATTCTTTTTTTGCCTTCGGACTCTTCGAGATCGGCCGGCGGACCGAGTTCTTTCCGAACGAGCTGATCGCGATCTTCGACCAGATCATGCAGGAGGAGGCGCGGCACATCCTCTTCCTCGTGAACTGGGCGGAGGACGTACGCGCGCGGCGTTCGAGGCTCGGGAGACTCGCTTTCGACGCGCGGCGCGCGTGGAATATCGCGGCGCAGGCATTCGACCGCCTTCGCGGCGCGATGGCCATGAAGGGCGCGAAGGCGCAGGACGGCTTCACGATGAAGACGCATGCGGAGCTCGGGGATCTCTCGCTGCGCTCTTTTCTCGAGCTCTGCCTCGGGGAGAACGCTCGTCGCCTCGCGCCCTACGACGAGCGGCTCCTCCGCCCGACGCTCACGCCCGGGGCGGTGCGAACCCTCCTGCGCGTCCTGCCGGGCGGCGGCGCGGACCGCGCGCTGAGGGCGCAGGGTTGAGCGTCCCTGGCGCGGCGCGGCTCCCCTTCCGCTCCTGACCGCCGGGGTTTTCTCGCGGTGCACACGCATCCCCGCCGACTGATCGATGTCGACTGACCTCTTCAGTGCCTGCGTCTTCTGCGCCGGGTTGGTCCTCGGGATGGACGTGCCGCCATGGCCCGGTTTCGGAGCGGAGATCGGGTTCTCCTACGGGACCGGAGCGCGGCGCGTCGATCCCGCGCCGGGCCGGCAGGACCTCTCCGACGTCACTCCCAAATTCGTGCTCGTCGGGGCGGGCGGAGCGCGCGAGCCGGCGGGGGACCTCGGGGCCGGAACGCCGGCCGCGCAGTGGGGCGTTCGTGTCGCGCTCGCGCCGTCGCATTCCGAGCAGACCCAGACGCCGTATTCTCTGGACAACGTCGTCACGACAGGCACCGGGCGCTACGAAAATTTTTCGCTCTTCGTGCGGCTGCCCGCCGGCGCGCGCGACTCGATCGAGGCCGGAGCGCTTCGCAAGACCCACAAGTCGACGGACCTGGTCCACCTGGGAGGTGAACGGTTCGTGCTCGGAGAGGAGCGCACGCTTTCCGCCGAGCGGATCGACCTCGCGCTTGGATGGCGGCACCGCTGGCCGGGGCTGGAGGCCGCTGTGTCGGCCCGTTACGCGAAGCCGTCCGGAAGCACGGGGACGACGGGGACTTTTCGAATCGCGGGCAGCCCGCTCTACGGGGCCGGGCTCGAGCTCCGCGCGCGGCGCGGCCGCTGGACGGTATGGGCCGCCGCCGAGAGGGCCGCCGGATCGCTGACCGTGCACGAGGAGAGCGCGCCCGACTTCCGGTCCCACGACGCCGCGGCGCCCGCGTCACTCGAGGCTTATCGCGTGGGAGGTCTCTGGACCGGCGGGCGCACCGAGGCCGTCGCGTCCGCGACGTGGGACCGATCGCGTCTGCCGTTCGTCTCCTTCGCGCCTCTCGGAACGGAGACCGTCGCGTTCGAGCAGGGCTTTTCCTCCGATTCGCGGACGCGGCAGGTCTTCGCCGACGTGACCGTGCGCCACGCGCTCGGGCGCGCCGTGCGGCTTCGCGCTTCGTTGCGGCTGGGCTACGGGAACGAAACGGTGTCGCTCCGCGATCCCGACGGTGTGCGCGCGCCCCGGCGTCTCGACGTCACCCGCACCGGCGTCTTCGGGGCGGGTCTGTCCCGCGCGCTGGGCTCCCCGGAAGCCAGCCTGTTTCTCGGCGCGGATTTCAAGGTCGATTTGAAGAAGTAGTTGTCCGTTGTCAGTTTTTATTGTGGACCCTGCCCGCCGCACGGGGAGACGACGGATGACTGATGACGGATGACTGGATTCCTGACGACTGCTTACTTCCCCCTCGCCGCCGGCCGGCCGGCGAGCAGTTTCGCCTCGAGCGTCGCCACGATCGAGGCGACCTCGAGCCGCGTGACCCTGGAACCGGGGCCCGCGGTTTCGACCCGCTCGAGGGTCGCCCAGGCGAGCTCCACTGGAAGCGCGGTGAACGCCAGGATCCCGCGGGGGGCGCCCACGGCCTGCAGCGACAGGATGTACTCCGAGGCCGCTTCAAGATCGCGGCGCGCGAGCGCGAACACTTCCGAACGCGGCAGATCGCGAGCGATGTAGCTTCGACCCTCCGCAGTGTCCTCATCCGAGTCTTTCAGGATGTTCACGAGCTGGAGCCCCTCGCCGAACAGCCTGGCTCTCGGCCTCAATTCCGGCGCGGCCGCGGAGAGCGCGGGGCGATTCAGAAGAAAGAGCTCCGTCAGCATCTCGCCCACCAGGCCGGCGACCGCGTAGCAGTAGTCGCGAAGCTCCGCCATTCCCGTCAGCGCGAGGGCTCCCCGCTCGTCGCTGCGCGCGACGAACGATGCCATCCCCTCCACGGAACGCAGAACGTGATCGCGAATCGGGGCGCGCGCGGAAGGGTCGAGAGAGAGGAAGTCCTCGAACACCGCGGGGATCTCGGAAACGAGCGCCATGTATCCGGCGTGAGAGGAGGGACGTGCCGCGGCCCAGCGCTCGGAGAGGTCGCGGGCTGGGGGCAAGGAGGGATGGGTCAGAAGTGCCCCAAACTCGCGCAGCGCGTCGATCCTCGCGGCTCGCGGCCACTCCGCGGCGTCCTCGAAGGTGTCCGCGATCCGGAAGAGGAGGTACGCCACCGTGACCTCCCGGCGCGTCGGCTCCGGCAGGCGGGGAATCGAGAGCGCAAACGTCCGGCTTGTTTCGACGAGCAGCCGATCGAGCTTCTCCGTGGCCTCCGGGTGATCCGCCATGCGCCTCCGCCTCAGAACCCCGCCGCGGCGAAGCGGTCGAGAAACTCCGCGAGGGAGCCCGCGCACGAGCGGGCGCGCCGCCGGAGATCGAGGAGCTTACCAATCGCCGCCGGGCGAAGAATCGCGTGACGGGCGATGCGGCCGCGGTCGAGAGATCCGTCGGCCGCCAGAGAGAGGGCAAGAAACTCCGGCAGGTCCTCGGCGGCGGAGTCGGACACGACGCGCGCGAGGAGGTACGGGGCGCCCTGTCCGGCCGCCTGCGCCGCCCGGGCCCATCCGGCCGACTCCATGTCGACGGCGTCGCCCTCTTCCAGCCCCGCGCGCAGCGCCGTCTTCTCTCTCGCCGTGACGGCGACCCGCGGGCTCGAAACGAGGCGCGCGCGGCGGAGGCCCGGCGCACAGGCGAGCGCGCGCGCGGCCCACTCCGGATCGGGCCCCTCCGCCACAGTTCCGTCGGCATCGCGGACCGTCTGCGCGATGAGAAGCTGTCCTACCGCGATGTCCGGCGCGAGTGCGCCCGCGAGCCCGGCGCCGATCCAGCGGCAGGGTCCGAGCGCGCGCAAGAGCTGGGTCAGCCCCGCGGCGGCGTTCGCCGGCCCGGAGCCGGTCCGCGCCAGGATCACGGGCTGTCCCGAAAGACTGCCGCGCCAGGCCGGACGCGGCGCGCCCGCGACGCGTGAGACGCCCCGCGCCCGCTCGATCAACGCGTCCGTCTCCTCCCGCAGAGCGGTGACGATCAGGACGGGAGATGCGCGATCCGCCGAGGCGTCACCCGCGGACATACCCGTTCGCCTCGAACCAGCGGACCGCCCGGTCGAGCGCCGGGATCACGTCGTTCTGAGGCAAGCCGAGCTCCGCGACCGCCCGGGATGCGTCGAAGTACATCGGGTGGCGCGCCATGCGGACCCCCTCGAGGGGAATCGAGGGGTCCTTTCTCCGGAGGCGCGAGATCACGAGATCCGCCGACGCCGCGACGAGCGGAACCCAGTGAGGCAATTTCCACTTCGGCGAGGGGATCCCCGTCAAGCCCGACAGGGCGTCGAAGATTTCCTTCAGGGCCATGTTGCGGTTTCCCAGGATGTAGCGCTCTCCCGCGAGGCCGCGCTCGGCGGCCAGCAGATGGCCCTCCGCGACGTCGCGCACGTCGATCAGATTCAGCCCGGTTTCCACGTACGCCGGCATCTTCCGATTGAGGAAGTCGAGGATCATCTTTCCGGTGGGCGTCGGCTTCACGTCGCGCTCCCCGACCGGCGTGGACGGATTCACGATCACCACGGGCAGCCCGCGGCCGGCCCACTCCCGCGCGACCCGTTCCCCGTCGTGCTTGCTCTTCTTGTAGGCGCCGATCAGGGACTCGTAGGCCACCGGCGTGTTCTCGTCCGCGGGCGAGCCGTCTGACGGCCGGCCGAGCGCCCCCACGGAGCTCGTATGCACGACGCGCTCGACCGCGGCGTCCGCCGCGGCGCGCAGCAGGTTGTCCGTCCCCGCGACATTGGAGGCGAAGATCGCCTCGGGGTTCCGGGCCCCCAGCCGGTAGTCGGCCGCGCAGTGATAGACGACACGGCAGCCGCGAACCGCTTCCCGGAGCGAAGGGGGCTCCGTAAGATCGCCGACGGCGAGCTCGACGGCCAGGCCTTCGAGATTCGTCCGGCGGCTTTCCGGCCGGACCAGGCATCGAACCGTCTCCCCGCGCGCGAGGAGAGCGCGCACGATGTGAGAGCCGACGAACCCGGTGCCCCCGGTGACGAGGTTCATGGCGAGGAGTGATCCGTTTTCAGTTCTCAGTTTTCATCGGAGCCGGGCGAGAACTCACGCAGCGGAACGAAACCGATAACGGATTACTGATAACTGACAACTGGTAAATGACGACTGAGAACTACCCCAACAGATTCCACGCGGCGAGCCGCAGCATGTCGCCCGGCTTTTTGGGCAGCTCCCGAACGACCGAGGCCTCGAACCCCGAGTGCATCGCGCAGTTCTGGCAGAGGCTGTCCTGCCGCGATTCCCAGTAATCCCAGTCGGTCTCGTTCCAGAACTCCTCCCACTCCTCGGAGAATTTCTTCCCGATCAGGTAGCAGGGGCCCTTCCAGCCTCGCGGCGTGTACGTCACGGTGCTCCACGGCGAGCAGTCGTAGTCCCGCAGCCCCGCGGCGAACTCGAGGAACATCGGGGTCGAGGTCAGGCGGTATTTCTTGGAGATCGCCAGCACCCGCTTGAACTTCTTCTGGATTTCGTCGCGGGTCAGAAAGATGTCTCGCGTCACCGACTCGTACTGATACCCGGGAGAAACAAGCATTCCCTCGACGCCCAGGGACGTCAGGAGCCGGCAGAGCTCTTCGACCTCTTCGACGTCGGTCTCCTTGAAGATCGTCATGTTGGC
>JBDUBP010000179.1:0-27012 GCA_040004075.1 Acidobacteriota bacterium
ACGCGCGCGCCCAAATACGACGCGGCGTCCTTTCCGCGAGTACGCGGGGCGCCGCGTTACACTTCTCCCCATCGATCCGACGCCCGCCCCTCGCGAGTCCGCCACGTACGAGGTCGGCGCAGCGCTTCCTCTCGGTCCGCCGCCGGGCGCCGCCGCGGTCCGCGCTCCCGGAGAGGCGCACCCCCGCGCCGTCTTCGTCACGCACGGGATGGGCAAACAGATCGCGTTCGAGACCCTCGACCTCGTCGCGGAGGGGCTGCGCGCGGAGGACGCCCGGAAACGCGGCGTCCCGCTCGGAAGCCTCCCGGCGCCGCGCGTCCGCAGCGTGTCCTTCGAGGGAGAGAGGCTCCAGCGCGCCGAGCTCTCCCTCAAACGGCCGGACGGAACGGAGCGTGAAGTCCACGTCTACGAGGGGTACTGGGCGCCTCTGACGGAAGGCCAGGTCACCCTGCGCGACGTCGTCGCGTTTCTCTTTCGCGGCGGCTGGAACGGCATCTGGAACGCGGCGCGGAAGAAGGGGTTCCGGCGCTGGCTCTTCGATCAGTACCGGCTCGTGGAGATCCCAGCCTCGACTCTCATCCTCCTGGGAGTCGCCGTGGCCGTCGTCTTCGGACTGGCGGCGTTGAACGCGGCGGTGCTGATCGTCGCCGTCGCCCGGATGCCTCTCGAGCATCCGCCGCGGTGGCTCTCCGACTCCCTCTTCGAGGACCTGTCGACCCTGATGAACCTCTTTCTCACGGCGGCGCTCGTCTTCGGCCTGTCGCTGCTCGCGGCGCGGGGGGTGCGCCGCCGGCCTCCCGGCTCTGCCCTGCGCCTGGGCGCGGGTGCGTTCTCCGTCCTCGCGTTCGCGGCGGTCCTCGGAGGCACCGCCCTCGCGGGAGTGTCGCTTCCGCTCCTCTTCTGGGCGCACGTCCAGTGCCCGCCGGCCGCCATGAGCCGCGGCGTCTTCGCGCACGTGCTCGGCGCGAGATTCGTCGCCGGTTTCAACGACGCCTTCGAGACAGGCGCGGTGGCGTGCCTCGCCGCCGCTGCCGGGGCGCTCGTTCTGATCGCGGCCGGCAAGCTCGTCGCGCGGGCCGGAGCGGAGTGGCGCGCGGGCGGCCGGCGCCTGCTTCTCTACGCCCTGACGCTCTTCGGGGTCCTGTTGCTGGCCGCCTTGTTCGCGGGGGAAGTCCGCGCGGCCGCGGCCTTCTGCCGGACCGCCGCCGGGCTTCCCGTCCTGCGCCGAGGCGTCTCGTGGGGGCTTCTCCTGGCTCTGTCCGCCTGGCTCCGCTCTCTCCTCGTCCAGTACCCCGGTGATCTCGCGGCCTACGTCGCCTCCCACACGCTCGACCGGTTCCACGACGTGCGCGCCCGCATCAAGGAGACCGTGTGGAAGAAGGCGCGGGCCGTTTACGCCGCGGCGTCGGGGGACGGGGAGTTCGCCTACGAGCGATGCGTGCAGGTGGGCCACTCTCTGGGCTCGGTCATCGCCTACGACATCCTGAACCGCCTCGTCTCGGAGGACACGGCTGCCCGCGAGGCGGGAACGAAAGGAGGTCTCGACGTCGCCGCGCGGACGCCTCTCTTCCTGACGGTGGGATCGCCCCTCGACAAGACGGCGTTCGTCTTCGGCGTGACGGGAAAGAACACGACGGAGGCCCGGGAGGCGCTGGCCGCCACCGTGCAGCCCCTGATCTGCGACTACGCCGTCCGGCCGGCCCGCTGGATCAACGTCTACTCGCTCTGGGACATCGTCAGCGGTCCGCTCGAGCTCTATGACCTGCCCGAGGCGGCCGACCCGCGGCGCGTGCAGAACATCCGCGACCCGGCAGCGTCCACCCTGATCGCCGCGCACGTCGAGTACTGGCGCAACGTCCTTATCTTCGAGATCCTCCACGCGGAGCTCACCTCGTGACACGGGGCTGCGTGAGGCGGGACCGCGTCACGCGGGGCCGCTGACTTGGAGACTCTCCGGATCGGGCTTCCGACCCTCCTGCTGATCGCCCTGTACCTCGCCGGGATCAACGTCCTCGGCGCCTGGATCGGGCGGGGACAGAAGGATGCGCGCGAATATTTTCTCGGCAGCCACGCGATGCCCTGGTGGGCGGTGATGGGCTCCATCGTCGCGACGGAGACCTCGGCCCTGACGTTTCTGTCGGTTCCCGGGGATGCGTACCGCACGGGGTTTCTCTTCCTGCAGCTCGTCTTCGGATACGTGGTCGGCCGGATCGCGATCTCGTTCATCCTGCTCCCGAGCTACTTCCAGGGAGAGCTCTCCACGGCCTATGCGCTGCTCGAGAAACGGTTCGGCCCCGTAACGCGGCGGTTCACGTCGACCCTTTTTATGTTGACGCGCGTGCTGGCCGCTTCAGTGCGCCTCGCGGTCCCCGCAATCCCGATTGCTCTGCTGGTCGGGATCCCCGTTTGGTCCGCCGTGCTCGCCCTCGCCGGCGCCACCGCGCTCTACACGTTCCTTGGCGGCATCAAGGCGGTCATCTGGATCGACCTCATCCAGGTGTTCATCTACATCTCGGGCGCCGTTCTGGCTCTCTGGTTCCTCGTGGCCGGATCCCCCGGGGGACTGCACGGGATTCTCTCGTTTGCTTCCGCGTCGGGACATCCCGCCCGCCTCTTCGACTTTCACCTGGACTTCTCGAAGCCGTACACCTTCTGGGCAGGGCTCCTCGGTGGGGCGTTCCTCACGATGGCGAGCCACGGCGCCGATCAGCTCATCGTTCAGCGGCTGCTGGCGTGCCGCACGTTGAAGGACGCGCAGCGGGCATTGATCGGAAGCGGGTTCCTCGTCCTCGTTCAGATGACCCTCTTCGTCACGATCGGGGTGGGCCTCTTCTCGTTCTTCCACGGCCGGCCCATCGCCCCCGGACTCTCCGGCGCGTCTGGGTTCGGCTCACCGGACGAGGTCTTCCCCACCTACATCGTCCGGCATCTGCCTCCGCTTCTCTCGGCCTACCTGGTCGCCGGCATGTTCTCCGCCGCCATGTGCTCGGAGTCCTCCGCGTTGAACTCGCTCGCCTCCGCGCTGGCCAACGACATCGTCGGGCCGCTCGCAGGCCGTCGCTGGCTCGAGGGGCGGCGAGGACTCAACCTCGGACGCCTGCTGACTCTCTTCTGGACGGTGCTGCTCGCGCTTCTGGCGATCGGCTTCTCGCGCCTGGCCCAGTCGCAGCCCGCCGTCCAGGTGGCGCTGGGACTCTTGAGCGTGACGGCGGGAGGCCTCCTGGGCGCCTTCCTCCTGGCGCTCTTCGCCCGCCGCGCCCGCCAGGCCGATGTGCTTTGGGCGATCGGCTGCTCGGCGGCCGTGATGATGTCGCTCTGGCTGGGGTCCAGAGGCTGGATCGACTGGCCGTTTGCGAAGCGGATCGCGTGGCCCTGGTACTCGCTTCTGGGCTCCGCCCTGGCGGTGGGTCTCGGGTCGCTCCTGTCGCTGCGCCATCCGGCGCCCGCTCGGAACCCGCGCTGATTTTGCCGGGCGGGCGTCAGTTTCCGAGCGGGAGGTCGCCCCGCAGCGCGGCGACCGCGACGCGGGCCGCCAGCACCCCTTGCGCGGCCGACGCCTCGTCTTCGCGGGCGACCCCGAGTCCCGCCTCCGCCAGATCGAGCTCGTTCGCCTCGGCGCGTCCCTCTCCCGCGAGCGCCCGCGCGACGCGCAACCTCTCCGCCGCGAATCCGGACGCGCTCGTGGCGACCGCGTGGCGGGCGCCCGCGCGAGCCAGTTCGCCCTCCGCGCGGAGAACCTCGAGCTCAATCTCCCGCGCCCGCGACCGGCGCGACGCCTCCGCCCGCGCCAGCCTCGCCCGGGCGCCGGCGGACGCCTCCGCGCTCCGCCCTCCGGTCCACAGCGGCACGGTGATCGAGACGGCGACCGCGAAGTCATCCGGCCGGAACTTGACGAAATACTGGTCGAAATTGTTGTAGCTCGCCAGCCTCAAGTACTGCGCTTCCGCCTGAACGACCGGCTGGAAGAGCCGTCCCTGGATCTGAGCGGCGCGGGCGAGCGCCTCGATCTCCCGGTCGATCGCCTTCGCTTCCGGATCGCGCGCGCGGGCCGCCGCCAGCGTCTCCGAGCGACGAGGCTCGGGGAATGCCGTCAACGGGTCCTCCGCCAGAACGAGCGGCTCTCCGGCCGGCCAGTCGAGCAGCCGCTTCAGCTCGAACTGATCGAGATCAGTCTGGACCATCCGGTCGAGAAGACGCTGTTTGGCTCGGGCCACCTCGAGCTCGGCGCCTTGAACGTCGAGATCGGTGGCGCGCCCCTCGCCGCGAAGGCCGGCCGTCCGCCGAGAGATCGCCTCCCGCGCCTCCACGCTGCGGCGGGCGACTTCGAGCAGCGTCGAGCTGGCCCAGTTTCGTCCGTACGCCAGCACGGCCGCGCGAGCCGTCTGTTCGGCGACCCTGTCGGCGGCGGCCAGCCGCCCGGCCGCCGCCGCCCTCGCCCCCAGGGCCGCGGCGCGGCGCGCCGGATCGTAAAGAGCGCTGTGCAGGGAGACGCCGAAAACGGAGGGCACCTGTCCGGCGACTAAGACGGGCAGACCCGTCGAGTAACCGGGCGTCGTCCGCGCGAAAGCCTCGGGGCGGAACCCCGCCTCGGCGAGCCGCGCCGACGCCTGCGCCTCGTCGGCGTCGGCGCGCGCGACAGCGGCGTCGGGCGCCTGCGCGAGCGCGCCCGCGATGGCGGCATGGAGCGTGAGCGGAGGCCGGGAAGGCTCGGCGGCCGCAGCCCGCTGCCGCGTGAGAAAAACGAGCGCGAACGGGAGCGCGGCCCATCGGGACATCGAGCGGTCATTCATGGCGGAGCGCCTCCGTGGGGTTCAGATTCGACGCCCGGTATGCGGGCAGGACACCGAAGACCAGAGTCACGCCGCAGGAGAAGAGGAACGCGAAAACCGCGGACAGCGCGGAAATCTCGACCTCCACGCCGAGCACCAGAAGGCGCGCGAGCAACGGCAGTCCCAAGCCCACGACGACGCCCAGGAAGGAGCCGACAGCGCCCAGAAGAAGCGCCTCGAGCAGGAACTGCCTCAAAATGTCGCGCCGGCGGGCGCCGACCGACATGCGCACGCCGATCTCACGGGTCCGTTGTTCGACGGAAGCGAGCAGGATGTTCATGATGCCGACGCCTCCGACGACGACGGACACCGCCGCAGCCACGATGAACGCAACGATCAGCCCGAACGAGATCGCACGCGCGACCCGGATCACCGTCGTCATGCTTTTCACTTTGAAGACGGAACCCTGGTGATGGCGGTCCCGAAGCAGCTCTTCGACGCTCGCAGCAGCAGCCGGGATCCCCGCGAAATCACGCACTTCCGCGAACACGGTGTCGACACGTCGAGTCGATGTGAAGAACCACGCCACGTTGACAGGAATGAAGATCGAGTAATTGGTTACTTCGCCCTGTCCCATCGTGTCGACGGGCTTGTCGAACTCCCCGACGACACGGAACGACATTCCGAGCGTCCGGATCGTCTTCTCGGCGGAGTCGTCGCTTCCGAAGAGGTCCCGATACAAAGAGTGGCTGACGACGCAGACACGCGCGCGCCCAGACAGGTCGTCGTCGTCCAGGAACCGACCGCGCAGGATGCGCACGTTCTTTCGGACGGCCGCGTAGTTCGGCGTCGTGCCGAGCACCGACACGTCCGCGGCGCGAGAGAGCACGGACACAGTCCCGTGGAGTTCGACCAAGGGCGTTACGCCCGAAAAGAGATCCTTCCGCGCTGCGACGGCGCGCACGTCCGACTCGGTAATTTGATCCTCGAGGGATCGCGAGACGCCGGAGGTGATCGTTCCCTCGTAACTCGCCCACACGAGATGCGACCCAACGCCCTCAATCTGCGCCATCACGAAGGTCCGGCCCGTCAGGCCGAGTGCCACGATGAGGATGATGGCCGCCGTCCCGACGATGAGGCCCGCAAGGGTCAGCGCGGTCTGGACGGGATGGGTGTGGAACCGGTGGAGCGCCGTCTCAAAGGTCTCCCGCGTGAACATCGCGGCCTCAGCGGGACGGCCGGACGGTCACGGCGAGCCCGTCGGAAAGCGGCACCCCGCCCGGCAGGATCACGGCATCGGCCTCCGAGAGCCCCGAGGCGACTTCGACATCATCGAGCCCCACGAGCCCCGTCGAGATGTCCTGACGCCGGGCGCGCCCGCCGTCGAGCCGGTAGACGAAGCGCCGCGTTTCATCCCGGAAGAGTGCCGCACGAGGCACGGCGAGCACCCCGGCCTTCGATCCGACGACGATCTCGACGTTGACCGAGGCGTTTGGCGGCAGCGAGAGCTTCGGATCGGAGATCTCCCCGATCGCCTCGCCGACTTCCCTCCCCCCGGACTCGCGGACGCCCGAGGATACGGCGAGGATCTTTCCCTCCCAGCGGCGCTCCGGCAGGCCGTCAAATCGCACGACGAGTCGCTGGCCGACCAGGATGCGTGGCAGGTCCGGCTCGTCGACACGCACCCTCACCCGCAGGTGCTCGGGATCGGTGACGCTCGCGACGGCCTTGCCGGCGGCGATCGTCTCGCCCGTCCTGGGGGGAAGCCCGTAGACCACGCCCTGAAACGGCGCCCGGACCAGGAGCGCCGACAGCCGCCTTTCGAGGTCGCGCGCGGAGGCGTCCGCGATCGCAATCCGGGAGCGTACGGCCGCCCCCGCGCCTCTTCCGAGCGAGTCGAGCCGCGCCTGCGCCGCTCGCGCGCGCGCCTCGGACCGCGCGAGGGCGAGCTCGTCGGCTTCAAGCGTCGCTCGAGAAACGGCCGACTGCGCGAGAAGGCGGCGGTCCGCGGCGACGACCTTACGAAGGTGACCGCTCTCCCCCCGCGACTGATCGAGCTCCGAGACGGCTGAGGCGCGGTCCTCTCCGAGCGCGAGCGCACCAGAACGAGCCTCCCGGGCGGCGCGGGCGAGCTCCGAGTTCTCGAGCCGCACGAGTTCCTGCCCTTTCCCGACCCGGTCGCCCTCCTTCACGAGAACCGCGGCGACCAGAGCCGTCTCGGCGCAGCGGAGTTCTCCGCCCGGTGGCGGCTCGAGCGTCCCGTCGGAGAGCACCGGCACCAGGATATCCTTGCGCACGGCGCGCGTCGTCTCCACGGCCGCTCCGGCCGGACGCCGCAACGCAAACGCTCCCAGCAGGAGAACGGCACCGGCGACGGAAATGATCAGCCATCCCCTCGCGACCGGCCGGCCTGCCATGCGGCTCCTGACGGTCATCCGTCCCAGGACCTCGTCATTCGCTCCCTGCGCGGCGGCGCGAGTCGAATTCCTCGATGGTCCCCCCGCCCTCGTAGTAGTCGAGACCGGAGTGATCGAGAACTTCCTCGCCGACCAGGATGCGGAGGGTGTTGGCAAGCTTAAGGTGCTGGATGAAGAGGTCGTGCTCGGGTCTCAAGTCCGGGCGGGACATCGGCGACTTGAAATAGAACGAGAGCCACTCTTGAATTCCCGAGAGGCCCGCGCGGCGAGCCAGATCAAGAAACAAGATCAGGTCGAGGGCGACCGGGGCGGCGAGGATCGAGTCGCGGCACAGGAAGTTGACCTTGATCTGCATCGGCTGGCCGAGCCACCCGACGATGTCGATGTTGTCCCACCCCTCCTTCGCGTCGCCTCGCGGCGGGTAGTATTCGATCCGGACCTTGTGGAAATAATCTCCGTAGAGCTCGCCGTACATCTCGGGCTGAAGGATCGCGTCGAGCACCGAGGTTTTGCTCACCTCTTTCGTCCGGAACGAGCCAGGGTCGTCCAGGACTTCCCCGTCGCGGTTGCCGAGGATGTTCGTCGAGAACCAGCCCGAGAGCCCAAGCATCCGGGCCTTCAGTCCCGGCGCGATGATGGTTTTCATCAGGGTCTGTCCGGTCTTGAAATCCTTCCCGGCGATCGGGACGCCTTTCTTGAGGGCGAGCTCGACCATCGCAGGGATGTCGACGCAGAGGTTGGGCGCGCCGTTTCCGAAAGGGATGCCGGCCGAGATCGCCGCGTAGGCGTAGATCATCGACGGAGAGATCTCGGGAGCGTTCGTCTCGAGCCCCTTCTCGAAAGCCGCGAGGGTCTCGTGCACCGGGGCGGGCCGCGCGTAAACCTCCGTCGAACCGCACCATAGAACGACGGCTCGCGTGAGCCCGTGCGCGGTTCGAAAGTCGTCGATATCCAGAACGAGCGCCTCCGCGAGTTGGCGCTTGGTCGCGGCAGTCTTAACGTGCCGTCCGTCCAGACGGCGGACCCATTCCCGATCGAAGACCGCAGGCCAGGGAGACACTGCCTCGAGGTCTGCGCGCACTTGGTCCAGAAGCTCTCGCGGGAGGACGCCCGCCGCGATCGCGGACTCGTACGCGTTGTCCGGGAAAATGTCCCAGGCGCCGAACACCAGATCAGAAAGTCCCGCGAGCGGGACAAGCTCGTGGATGGGGACGAAGCGCGGGGCGGTGCGCTTGCCGAGACGGATCCGCTGCATTTGCGTCAGTGAGCCGATGGGGCGGGCGAGGCCCTTCTCGATCAGCCGGACTCCGGCGATCAGCGTCGTCGACACGGCGCCGAGGCCGGGCAGAAGTACGCCGAGCTTCCCCTTCGCCGGAGCGATGTCTTTTGCGAGCTCGGGATAATGCGAGGTGCGGTCCGTCATGACAGGCTCCTTCCGAGGCGCCGGCCGGACGCCTCGATCGCAACGAGCAGGAAAAAAAAGAGCGGGGCGCCCACCGCCATCAACGCCAGGAACCAGTGTCCCTTGCCGAAGGCGGAGAGCAGAATCAAGAGGTAGATGAAGTCGCGCCGGGCGAGCGCGTCGGCCAGTCTCGAAACCCGGCTTGGCGGAGCGTTCGTCACCGACGTGAACTGCGGGCCTTCGCGCACCTCGCCCATCGCGTGGCGATACACGAACCCCGCGGATAAGAGCGCTCCCGCGATCGCGGCGGCGCCCGCCAAAAGCGGCCGCGGGTCGCCCGAGGCGCGGCTCCATCCGACCGCGAGACATCCGAAGACTGCGGAGTGGACGACATTGTCCCCCCAGAAATCGAGGACTCCGCCGAATCGAGACTCCGCGAACTTGACCCGTGCGAGCTCGCCGTCGCAGCCGTCCAGGATCGAGTGAAGCAGAAAGAGGAGGGCGCCCGCGAACTGAAACGCCGCGGCGGCAGACAGGAACAGCGCGGCGCCGACGAGACCAACGCCGATCGAGATGAGCGTCATCGCGTTCGGCGTGATGGGCGTTTGAACGAGACGTCGAGTCAATGCCAGGGAGATCCGGCGCTCGAAGTGGCGGGAAAAAAAGCCCTCCGAATCCTTGATCAGGCTTTGCAATAGCCAGCGCTCCGCATACGGCAGATCGGCGAGCCCGCGAATTACGAACACATCCTCCGGGCGCGACAGCGGGACTCCGGCAGCCTGGCCAGCGGCTCGCGCCTCCGGCAGTCCCGACCGCCTGGCGGCCGCGAGAACGACGGAGAGGTCCTCCGGACGAGCGGCGTCGAGAACCGCGACGGCCCCGCCCGGGACATCGAAGAGAAATGTCCCAGCCTGGAAAGGGCGAGCGAGGAGCGACCGGAACCACGAGACCTGCGGGATGACGCCGGGAGCGAGGAGGACGAGGCGGCCGGTAAGCTGCGGCAGCGGCTCCTTCGGAGTCACGATCTTCGCCGGGGTTCCCGAGAGAATCTCTCGAAGGTCTTCTTCGAGTTCTGCCTCGAAAAAGATTCTGGCAAATCCGGCCCGCGCCGCAGCGAGCGCCGTCCTGCGAAGCAACGGCAGTCCGAGCACAGACATCGCGGTGGTCTCCGCCGGGGGGGCCGGCACCCAGAGAGTCACGGAGATCGCGACGGAGCTCGTCATCGGAAGGTTCCCACGGTGCGGGCCACCGCCGCCCGCGTCGGGACTCGCTGGCCGCCCCGGCGCGATGATTCCTGGGCGAGAAGAATTGCCTCCAGACACATGGCCGCTTCCGCCGCGCTCGGGGAGGAACGTCCGGGGGAAGCGATGGCGTCGAGAAAGCCGGCGGCGACTCCCTGGAACCAGCCGGGGTGGTGCGAGCCATCCGAGAGCGACTCCGCGAACTCGCGGCGGCAGAGACTTCCCGGGCCATCGCTTTCGAGCTCGAGCCCGCCCCCGTCGATCCGGATCCGCCCGCGCGTGCCTTCGATCTCCGCCCGGTTGCGCCGTTCTCCCGCCGCCCAGCTCAGAAACAGATTCGCCTCTCCTCCTTCGAATTCGAGGAGAACGTTTGCCGTATCCTCGACCGGCCATTCCCGATGCTTTCGGGTTTCCAAACAGGCGGCCACGGCGCGCAAGGCGCCGGAAATCCAGTCGGAGACGACATACGCCGCATGCCATCCATGGTCCACCAGGATTCCGCCTCCCGACATTGCGGGGTCCAGCCTCCAGTTGAGAAGACTCCCGGTTTGAACTGCGGCAGACGGCCCCTCCCGCAGCACTTCCCAGCGGCAGCGCCGCACACTGCCGATCGCGCCATCGCGGACGAGTGCCGTCGCCGCCGCGAGGACCGGGGCGTTCCGCCAGTTGTGAACCGCGGCGAGGACGAGCCGCCGGCTCTCGGCGAGCCCTCGGAGTTCCTCCATTTCGCCCGAATCCAGGACGAGGGGTTTCTCGCACAGAACGTGAACCCCGCGCCGGAGCGCCGATCGGATGGCGTCGCCGTGAGCCGCGGGGGGAGTGCAGATATCCACGAAGTCGAGCGGCTCGGAGGCGAGGAGCGCTTCCGCGCTTTCGTACCAGGTCCTTCCGGGAAGCACGCGATCGAGCTCCGCCCGCGACTCCAACTGCGTATCTGCCGCGCAGGTCAGCACGATCTGCTTGCAGGCGAGCCAGGCGGGGACGTGCCCGCGGAGAGCCACGTTTCCCGCGCCGATGATGCCACCGCGGAGAATCACGCCGACGTTACGCCTTTCCCGCGAAGGCCGTGTTCATGGCTTCGTCCAAGATCTCGAGGCCTTCGAGCGCGGTCGCTTCATCGATGGTGAGCGGCGGATTGATCCGGATCGCGTGCGTGTAGCACATCGCGACGAGCCCGCGCCGCAGGCACTCGGCGAAGAGTTCCCGCGTCCAGGCCTTCGGGACCGGTTCCTTCGTCGTGCGGTCCTTCACCAGCTCGACGCCCAACAGCAGACCTCGTCCGCGCACGTCGCCGATCACCGCGTGGCGCTCCTTCATCCGCTCGAGCCGAGCCCGCATGGCGGCGCCGACCCGGCGGGCGTTCTCCGCCAGATTTTCGCCGATGAGGATCTCGAGAGAGGCGAGCCCGGCCGCCGCCGCCAGCGGATTGCCGCCGTAGGACGAGGAGCTGCCGCTCGGATTCGAGAAGGGGGGCTTCGACGTCAGTTCGTCCGTCGAGACGAGCCCCGCCAGGGGGAAGCCGCCTCCGATGCCCTTTCCGACCGTCATCACGTCCGGGACGATTCCCTCGTCGTCGCAAGCCCACATCGTTCCCGTGCGGCCGAATCCCGTCAGCATCTCGTCGGCGATGAAGAGCGCGCCCGCCTCGCGCGCGACCTCCCGGACGGCGGGAAGAAACCCTTTCGGCGGTACGACGTTTCCGGCCGTTCCCTGGATGGGTTCGATGATAATCGCCGCGACTTCTCCCGCAGTGTCCTCCCGCATCGTCCGGCGCAGCTCGTCGACGCAGGCAATGCCGCAGTCAGGGTAGCGGAGACCGAGCGGGCACCGGTAGCAGTTCGCATACGGCGCGACGTAGAGCCCGGGGACGAACGGGCCAAGTCCGTGCTTGAAGTCTCCCGAAAGCAGCGGGAGTACGCCGCCCGTCTTGCCATGAAACGCGCCCGTGAACCCCACGAACTCGTATCGGCCCGTCGCGGACTTGGCGAGGCGGAACGCGGCCTCGACCGCTTCGGCGCCGCCGGAGAAGAGCTGGATGCGCGTCAGCCCCGGCGGGGTCAAGGAGGCGAGCACCTCCAGGAACTTCGCGCGCACCTCCGTCGTGAAGCTGCCGAACGTCAGCTGTTCGACCTGCCTCTGCAGCGCTTCGACGTAATGCGGGTGGCAATGGCCGACGCTCCCCACGCCGATCCCCGCCACGAAATCGATGTACTCATTGCCGTCCACGTCCCAGAGGCGTGATCCTCTGCCCCGCGCCATCGCGAGCCCGGAATAGAGCGCGATCGACTGAAGGCCCGGGGCCATGTAGGCGCTCTCCCGCGCGAAGAGCTCCTTCGACCGCGGGCCGACCGCCCGTTCGACGCCTTCCTTCATAACCTCGGTCATTCTGCCACTCCGGTCCGGACGTGTTTGCGAAAGCGCGCGGCCAGGTGCGCCGCAATGTGCTGGGCGGCCCGCTCGAGATAGAGGGCGAAGCTCGGCCAGGCGTTCAGGTCGATTAAGAGGATGTCGCCCGAAGCGCTAACAATCGCGTCACCGCCCCAGATCTCGAGTCCGAGCGCGGCCGCCGCGCGGCGAGCGATGGCGCGGAGGCGCGCGGTGTCAAAGGGATGGCGGAGGAGCACCTGATCCCGGTGGTAGAACCATTCGAACCAGCTCGCCTCGCCGGACGCGGCGTCGCTCCCGACGCCGTAGAACTTCACGAGATCCCCCTCCGCATGCTCCTGAAGGAGAGCCGTTCCGATCCCGCGCCGGGAGAATGCCCCCAGAGCCGCAATCACTTCCGCCGGGGTCCCGGCACGGAGAACGTCCCCCGCTTCCGTGTTGTGTACGTCACCTCTCTTGACCCAGAGGCCCGCGAGTGCTCGCTCTCCACCGGCCGGACCGAGGAGCGCGGTCTCTGTCGTCCGGACGAGCGCGCTGCGTGGAAGAGAAACTCCGGCCGCTTCCAAGAGCGGCAGGGTTCGGTCGCGATAGGTGTTGCGGATCCCCGACACGGCGTTGATGACGCACGCGCCCGACGCCTCCCACACCGCGAGCCGGTCGAGGGCATCACCGCGCTCGCACATGACGAACACAAAGGAGGGCGGCTCCCCATCTCCGCTGCCCGGAAGGTCTTCCGTCGACTTCAGCTCGACGTCGAATCCGTCGCCCGAAAGACGCCGCGCCACCGCCTGCAGTATGAGCGCGTCGTCGGTTTCCCGTCCCGGCGAGTGCGCGAGCTCGCGGTAGATCCCCCAGCAAAGCCTTCCCTCGTTGGTCGCCGTCACGGGCGGCCTCCGCGAGCCGCGAGGAGTTGGGACATCTCTTCGGCCGCGGCGACGTCGCATCCCCGGTCCACGTCGATGACCTTCTCGATGGTCACGGCGCGAACGGTCTCGCCCTCGACGATCAGCCATGCCAGGAACGCGCGGAGCCTCTCGAACCGCGCCGGTGCAGCTCTGAGGCGCGCCGCCCCCGAGAAGAGGTAGGCGCCCGCCGTGACCGCCGTCCCGGTGGCCCCTCCGATCTTCCGCACGAGGCCGTCCGCCATCGTCTCGACCCAGAGCGGCCGTTCATCGTCGACGAATGGCGTGACCGCGAGCACCGTCTCGCTCTCGCCGGCGTCGGCGGCCTCGGAGGAAAACCGGACAAAATCCTCCCGCGGACACCACGCGTCTACGGTGGTGACGAGAACGCGCCCGGGGGGAAGCCGCTCCGACACGGCGCGGAAGGTCTCGAACGACGAAGCCGTGTCCCCGAGCACGATCTCGATCGGCCTCGCGGGAAAGTGCTCCCGCACGTACCCGGCGCAGTCCTGCCCACTCTGGTTGAACGCAACCACGAGGCGCTCGACGCCCGCGGCGAAGAGGTTTTCGATCGCATGCGCGACGAGCGGTACGCCCGCGACGGCAACGAGAGGCTTCGCCGGCCCGAACCCATCGCGGCGCAAACGGCGGCCTTCGCCCGCGGCGAGAATCGCGCCGAATCGGACCGGGCGGCTCACGCGAGCGCCTCCGGCAACTGCTCGAGCGTCGCGATCGCCCGGTCGCCGGGACAGCAGAGGACAGGAGGTTCCCCGGACGCGGGCCGGAGGAGGACGTGACTCATGCCGATGGCCCGGGCTCCCGCCATGTCGCGCATCGGCGAGTCGCCGACGAAGACGGCTTCGCCCGGGAAAGCGCCCAGCTGATCGAGCGCCGCGCGGAAGATGCGGGCATCGGGCTTTACCCACCCGACGTCCACGGAATCGACGGCCGCGGCGAAATAGCGGCCGATGCCCGCCTCCTGGCACGCCGCGGCGAGATTGCCGTAGAAGTTGGAGACGATTCCGAGACGGTATCGGGAGGCGAGCAGTGCGAGAAGGGGCGCCCGCCGTGCGAGTGTATGGAGCGAATCCGACGCGAAGCGGCTTCCCGCGCGCTCCGCGGCCGCACCTCCCGCGAGGAGCTCGCGGCCGATCCCGCGAGCCAGGCGCCGGATCGTTTCTGTCAGCGGGAGGTCCGCGGGGACTGCGCCGACGAGTGCGGCGTCGGCAGCGTAGAATGCCTGATCGAAGCGCTCGCGCTGCCCGTCGCCGACCTCCTCCCGCCAGACGTCGTAGAAGCGGTCATTCCAGGCGACCCCGTCCGCGTCGAGCGTGCCGCCGAAATCGAAAAGAAGGACGTGGCACCGTCCGGCGCCCGTGCTCAAGGGGTCATCCCTCCGGCGCCGCGCCCCTGAACGGATGCGGTGAGCTTCGCGGCCCGTCTCTCGGTCGGACGACCCGCGGAAGAACGAAACAGGCGCAGCACCCCGGGGACCGTCCAAGCGAGCTCCCGTCCCCGCCGGAGAAGCGCGTACGCGGCCCCCTGTGCCGCTGGCATCCCGAGCAGGACGAACACGCCCACCCGTATTCCTTCAGCGCTGCCGATGCGGCCCGGGATGAAGAGAAAGACATTGTTGAGCGTCATCGCCAGACCCTCGACGGCGAAGGCCGCCCCCCATCCCGATCCCGGAAAGAGGAGACGCAGGACGATCCAGGTCTCGAGAAGCCCGCCGCACCACCCGAGGAAACAACACGCAGCCGAGATGGCGAAGCGGCCGGGCCTTTCCGAATAGAACGCGGCGATCTGTCCGTCGACGCGAGAGGCGCCGTCCTGCAGGCGTTCGATTCTTCGCGCGAGCGGTCTCCATAGCGCGAGCCGCCGGAGCACCGCCGCGTACGTCCCCCGGGGGAGCGCCCAGCTCATCACGAGAAGCAGGCCTCCAAGCCCCGCGGTGGCGGCGATCGCTCCCGTGCGCGCGGCGAAGGGCAGGGGATATCGAACGAGCGCGACCGTAACGCCGATCGCGATGAAGAGCCACTGCGCGACCAGGTCCGCGTGTTTATGGATTGTCACGGACGCGAGCGCGGCGCCGGCGCCCGTCTCGGCGCGGAGGAGGTGGACCTTGAGGGGCTCTCCGGCGACGTTTCCCGGGGCGAGAGAGTTCGCCGCGTCGCCCGCGAGGTACACGCCGAAGAGCTCACGGAAGCGGGGCCGCGCGGGGCGTTCGAAGAGCACCCACCACCCGAGAGCGAACGCGGCCTGCGCGAACGCGTAGATCGCGACGAGGAAGAAAAACCAGCCGCCGACCCGCTCAACGTTCGCGGCGATCGCCGGCCAGCCGACGAACCACAAGATCGCCGCCACGAGGACGAGACCTCCCACCGCCAGGAGGGGCCGCGAACGGCGCCGGCCGGTGACGGGCTCCGCGGCGGGCGCATCCGGCGAGGGCACTGCGAGGACTTCGCCGTCGGTCTCCACGCTCTTCCGGGTCGCTGCCGGCCTCAGCCGAGGCCGGGACGGCTCGGAAGGAGGGCCCTCAACTCCGCCGGGAGCGAGAAACTGACGTCCTCCTGAAGCGTCTCGAACTCCCGCACCGCGGCGATTCCGAGCCGCTCGCGTGCGAAGTCCACGACCTCCCGCACGAGAATTTCCGGAGCGGAGGCGCTCGCCGTCAGCCCGAGCACCCGAACGTCTTCGAGCCACTCGGGTCGGATGTCCTCAGCGCGTTCGATCAGGTAGGAAGGCACCCCCTGCGCCTGCCCCACTTCACAGAGCCGGAGAGAGTTGGAGCTGTTCGGCGCTCCCAGGACGAGCAACGCGTCGACGTGCGGCGACATCGCCTTGACGGCGTCCTGGCGGTTCTGCGTCGCGTAGCAGATGTCGCCCTTCTCGGGAGTGACGAGCTTCGGGAAACGTCGCTTCAGTACCGTTGCGATCTCCTCCGTGTCGTCCAAAGACAGCGTCGTCTGCGTCAGGTACGCGACGCGCTCGGGATCCGGGACTTTCACGCTTTCGGCCTGTTCGAGCGTGCCGACCAATCGAATCGACTCCGGCGCCTCGCCGAGCGTGCCGATCGTCTCGTCATGTTCTTCATGCCCGATCAGGAGGATCGTATAGCCCCGGCGGGCGAAGTGGATGGCCTCGAGATGCACCTTGGTCACGAGCGGGCACGTCGCGTCGATCGTGCGCAGCCTCTTTCGAGCCGCGGACTCGCGGACCTCCGGCGCGATGCCATGCGCCGAGTAGATGAGCCACGCGCCGTCGGGGACCTCCTCGAGCCTCTCGATGAAGATGGCCCCCTTCTCGCGGAGCTCGTCGACGACGTACCTGTTGTGGATGATCTCCTTGCGGACGTACACGGGTCCGTCGCAGACCTCGAGGGCCCGCTCCACGACGTCGATGGCGCGGACGACGCCGGCGCAGAAGCCCCGCAGGCCGGCGACCAGCAGGGTCTCGACACGCGCCGGGGCGGTCACCACGAGACCGTCTCCGCTAGCTTCTCCTCCTTCTTGAGGCGTCCCGCCCGCCCCGCGGCAGTGCCGAGATCCGGATAGAGCGCCAGCACACGCTCGACGATTCCGTCGACGTCGAGCTGGAAGTTCTTGCGTTGGATCGCCTGGGGAGAGTGTTCCACGAACTGGTCCAGGACCGCGTGGATCCGGAGCCCGGCCGTCGGGAAACCCCGCTCGTGGAAGGCCTCGAGCACACCGCTGCCGAACCCTCCGGCCGCGAGGTGCTCTTCGATGGTAAGGATGCGGGGAGCCATCCGCGAGATCCGTTCGAGCAGCTTGAGGTCGAGCGGCTTCGCGAACCGGGCGTCCGCGACACCGCAATCGACCCCCAGCGCGCCGAGCGCCGCCGCGGCTTCGAGCGATATCGGCACCATCGATCCATAGGCGAGGAGGCATACGTTCTTGCCCTCGCGTAAGAGCTCGCCGCGGCCGGCGGGGATCTCGCGGAGGACCTCGTCCAAGGCAACGCCGACGCCCAGGCCGCGCGGGTAGCGAAGAACCCACGGTTTCCCCGACCGGATGGCGGTGAACAGGAGATGCTGGAGATCGTTCTCGTCCTTCGGCGCGGCGACCGTCATGTTCGGAATGCAGCGCGTGAACGTGACGTCGAACACTCCCTGATGCGTCTTGCCGTCGTCGCCGACGAGCCCCGCCCGATCCGCGCAGATCGTCACGGGCAGCGCCTGGATGGCGACGTCGTGAATCAGCTGGTCGAACGAGCGCTGCAGAAACGTCGAGTAAATCGAGACGACCGGCTTCCAGCCCGCCTTCGCCATTCCCGCCGCCATGATGACGGCGTGTTCTTCCGCGATCCCGACGTCGTAGACCCGGCTCGGAAAGCGCTTCTTCACCTCGGCGAGTCCCGTGCCTTCGAGCATCGCCGCGGAGATCCCGACGATCGCGGGGTCGGACTCCATCATCGAAATCAGCGTCCGCGCGAAGACCTGGGAATAGGTGTAGCGGGCGCCGGGCGCCGACCCCGGCGACGGGCTACCGGGCTGGTGGAATTTCAACGGGTTGTCCTCGGCCAGCTTGTAGCCGCGACCTTTGTGCGTCAGGGCGTGGAGCACGACCGGAGTGCCGTCGCGCGAGATGTCGCGCACGCTTCGCAGCGCTTCTTCCAGCTCCGGCAGGTTGTGTCCGTCGATCGGACCGATGTACCGCAGTCCCATCTCCTCCCAGATGAGGTTGGGGAGGAAAAGGCCTTCGACAGAGGTCTTGATCTTTCGCGCGACTTCCCATGCCTCTTCGCCGAGCGGCAGCTTCGAGAGGAGCTTCTGCCCGGCTCCCGTTAGCGTCTGGTAGCTCGGGTGAAGAACGAGCCGGTTGCGCCAGTGGCTCAACCAGCCGATGTTCTCCGAGATGGACCAGCCGTTGTCGTTGAACACGACAACGAGGCGTTTGGGTTTCAAATGGACGATGTTGTTGAGCGCCTCGTAGCTCGTGCCGGAGGTCAAAGCACCGTCGCCGACCACCGCCACGACCCACGGCTCCGCGGGATCGCCTTGGAGCGCGGCCGACATCCCGAGCGCGTAGGAGAGACCGGTTCCGGCGTGGCCGGCCGCGAGCACATCGTGGGCGCTTTCGGCGGGCTCCGTGAAACCGGAAAGGCCGCCCGGAGTCCGGATGGACGCAAATTCCTTGCGCCGTCCGGTTACGAGCTTGTGCGTATAGCACTGGTTGGAGGTGTCCCAGACGATCCGGTCCTTCGGGCTGTCGAAGACCCGGTGGATTGCGAGGGTCAGCTCGACCACGCCCAGGTTGGAGGCGAGGTGCCCCCCGGTGCGGGTGATCGTCTCTATGATGACATCGCGGCATTCCGAGGCGAGTTCCGGGACATCCCGGACGCCAAGTTGCTTTAAGTCCTGCGGAGAGTCGATCCCGTCGAGCAGCCGGGTCTTCGCGCGTGCCGAATTCTCGCCGGGGGAGAGTTTGCCCGTCTTATTCAGTGGCATGAGGGCTCTTTTCGATATACGACGGAACGCGGGGACGGGATGCGGGCGCCCGTCGATTCGGTCGCAAAATATATCAACAGGGTCCGCCGCCGCGGTGTTTCCGGGCGGACCAGGGGCTCAACCGAAAGCCTCTCGTCTGCGCAGGACGAGTCCGTGGCGGCGCACAACCAGGCGCCAGAAGGATGGGTCCAAGGCAGCCGATGGAACCGGCGGCCACTCTTTTGAGTCCCCGGACGGCTCGACTTCTCGCACGACGGCCCCCGGCCTGCAGCAGAACGGAGTTGACCCGCGTCCAGGCCGCGGCGAATCCGGCACAAGCCAGGCCGCCGACGCTGGGTCAGGACGGGCTGTGAGGGTGGCGGCGGTGGCGGCGCTCGGACCTCTGGGGCGCGGTGGGCAAGGGGGTCGGTTGCAGCAGATCAGGCCGGACTCCGCCGATGGCAAGACCACGCCCCCGCCGGCGGGTCGACCCCGTAAACCCGTGCACACGAGGCTGGCCTGGCCACGGCGGATGGCGGCCGGCGGCGCGACTGGACGGATCC
This sequence comes from Acidobacteriota bacterium, assembly GCA_040004075.1. Classification (GTDB taxonomy): domain Bacteria; phylum Acidobacteriota; class Thermoanaerobaculia; order UBA5066; family Gp7-AA6; genus JALYUA01. The sequence continues at coordinate 19,126 of JBDUBP010000179.1, forward strand.
GGAGCGGCCGGCATCGCCGCGGGCGCCTGCGCTGCGAACGGGATCGGCCGCAAAGCCCAGGCGCCCGAGACTAACCAGGAGTGCGCCAGGAGTGCGCCAGGAGTGCGAAATCTCCTTTTGGAGGATGGACTTCCGAACTACCCCATGTTACTTCTCACCTCGTGTCCTGACTCAGAAATCTGTGAACAGAGTTCCCATCGAGGCCAGGATCCATTCGGCGGTTGACCCAGACGAAGGGCCATTCATCATCAAGCTGCACGGGCCGAGCAGACGCCTTCCGGGCCGCTTCAGTCGAGTCCCGCGCCTCGGCTGGCTGGCAGCGACGCCGGCGCTGCTTCTGGTTGTCGGTCTGCCCGTCTTGCAACGATCGCACAACGAAGTCCCCGGGCCGGGGAGCCTCACGAGCGAACCAATCCGGGCATCCGGGACGAGTGCTGGACCCCGAGAGCCTGCCACCGCCACCATGGCTCACAACGCGGCCGGGTTCGGGAAGAAGACGGGCGGCGGCAACGCCGAGGGCCGCGGCACTTCCGGCGTCGCCCCTGTTTATAGTAAACACATTATGGCCACTGTCAAACATCTCACCCGCGTGAAAATTCTCGAAAGTAATAACGTCAGCCTCAGGCCAGGATCGGTTTACGATAACGCGACTTATTTTGAATCCCTACCAGAATTGCCCGATCCGGGGTTCAATTACGAATTCATCGACTCGGGGCTTGGCGCCGCGGAGCCTCTTTATCCCATGTATCAGAAGGGCCATCAGGGAAGCTATGCACAAATACTTCCGGCAGCCATTTCGGAAAAGCGCCGCCATATCGATCATTACACATCGTTAGTGACCCCCGAGGGCTGCCAAGTAGATGGCGCATATCTGTTAAGGGGCATCGATGAATATCCGAAGGATGTGCTGACCCAGGAAAGAAAGGACGGCTACACTCTCGCTGTCACTCGCCTCGAATATTATACCCGTCTAAGACCTGACGCCCAATGCGGGCGCCATCGGTCCAACGATCCAGATCCGCATTTCAGCCCCTTAGAGTTTTTGAAGCGACACCACAACGCGATGTCGCTCAAGGATTTTACGCAGAGCGAATTGGCACGGTTCGAGGCAAAGTTTTCGGTCATCTACCATCTCAAGCAGACGATGTCCCCGAAGTGGCCGAGGTTCGATTTAAATAAGCTGACTAACAATTCGCTCTGGTTTTATCCCAATGGTCACGCTTTTGATTATGGCATCGCCATGGAGCGGCCCCAGGTTGGTTTACAGTGGTTAAAGCTCCCACGTCACCTGATTGTAGAGGCTCCACATCAAGCACAAGACCGGTTGCCGCTGGAGTCTCTCTTACCCCGCGCCGATTTTCACAAGGTCTTGACATTTCTGTCAGGACGGCCTACGGCCGATTTTGATCCCGACAACGAGCCGGGGCACGACACGTTGCGCGTGAGCGATGTGACCCACACAAATGTTTATACGTCGGGTTTAGATAGCGAAAGCATTCAGACCGCGGTGCCCGATGTGTCTAACCCGAAGAACTTCAGACTCGTGGCCATGACAATCAAACCCTACGAAGATCAAGATGATGTTTCATGGACAGGGGTTCGAGTCATCCCGCAGATTCACTTCGTGTATCAAATGACCGACCCCCGAAACCCTTCCCGCGCATTTGAACAGCTCTATTTCCATCTGAAATGGGATGTCGTAGACAGATCGGCGACTGAGGCCATCCGTCGGCGTCAGCACCTGTATTTCCTGCGCCAGGTGGATCAGCTCACCCGAGCGCGCGAGACCCACGCAGGTCATTCTGCAGCCGTGTTGGCTGATTTTGTTCATGAGTTCACGTCAGCCAGGCCAGTCGAAACCGTGGCCTTCAGTTCGTCTCTGACCGGAATCTGGATTTTTGGAAGCCTTACACGAAATAACAATGTCGAAAGAGATTTGATCGCAGCTCGGAATGTTCGTGACGGAGTGGATGTCGGTTTTTATTCGTCGGTCTACGATAACGATGTATTCAGGGCCGAGATCGCCAGGAGTACTGGCGAGAGAAAGAAGCGTTTGGAGAAACACATGGACGACTTGACGATGGGTGTCTACCGCGACCCCAAAAGACAGGATGTCCACGGCTTGAATTTCAACAGGGTTACCTGCGCTCAGTGTCATCAGACCGCTGGACGAGATGGTGTGCACGTAGCTTTCAGTGACAATCTGGATCGGCGTGTCACCGCGCCCATCAATGCCACAGAGTTCTTTTTCCATGATGCCGATGAGCAGTTGAAGATTGGGGAGCGGTACTGGCATTCCGCCCCCGTCGGCAAGGCGGTTGGTCAGATTGAAAAATAGAGGGGTGGATTTCCCGCGGCAGGCGTATGCCGCGGCAATCGAGGGAGAACCGGTCTCCATCGGATCGGAAGAACATCGTCGCCTCTACTGCCGGACGTTTGTCGACACCCACAACCCGTACAGGCCCGAGGACGTCGCCTGGCCGGACCTCGACTTCGAAGCGCTGGCACGGCTGAAGGCGCTTCCGGTATGGAACGAGGCGGTGCGTACCGAGGCCGCGACGGCCGTTAAAGTGCAAGCGCTCGGGAGGGCGGAGCGCGACCCGTTGCTCGCAGAGGCGATTTCCCTTCAGGGGTATGAAGAGGGTCGGCACGCGGCCGTCATCGCTCATTTGACCCGCCGGTACGGTATCCGGGTCGATCCGTTCCCGGATCCGACGCCGCCGCTCGATCCCACGTGGGCTTTTCTCCGGACCGGATACGGCGAGTGCCTCGATTCTTTTTTTGCCTTCGGACTCTTCGAGATCGGCCGGCGGACCGAGTTCTTTCCGAACGAGCTGATCGCGATCTTCGACCAGATCATGCAGGAGGAGGCGCGGCACATCCTCTTCCTCGTGAACTGGGCGGAGGACGTACGCGCGCGGCGTTCGAGGCTCGGGAGACTCGCTTTCGACGCGCGGCGCGCGTGGAATATCGCGGCGCAGGCATTCGACCGCCTTCGCGGCGCGATGGCCATGAAGGGCGCGAAGGCGCAGGACGGCTTCACGATGAAGACGCATGCGGAGCTCGGGGATCTCTCGCTGCGCTCTTTTCTCGAGCTCTGCCTCGGGGAGAACGCTCGTCGCCTCGCGCCCTACGACGAGCGGCTCCTCCGCCCGACGCTCACGCCCGGGGCGGTGCGAACCCTCCTGCGCGTCCTGCCGGGCGGCGGCGCGGACCGCGCGCTGAGGGCGCAGGGTTGAGCGTCCCTGGCGCGGCGCGGCTCCCCTTCCGCTCCTGACCGCCGGGGTTTTCTCGCGGTGCACACGCATCCCCGCCGACTGATCGATGTCGACTGACCTCTTCAGTGCCTGCGTCTTCTGCGCCGGGTTGGTCCTCGGGATGGACGTGCCGCCATGGCCCGGTTTCGGAGCGGAGATCGGGTTCTCCTACGGGACCGGAGCGCGGCGCGTCGATCCCGCGCCGGGCCGGCAGGACCTCTCCGACGTCACTCCCAAATTCGTGCTCGTCGGGGCGGGCGGAGCGCGCGAGCCGGCGGGGGACCTCGGGGCCGGAACGCCGGCCGCGCAGTGGGGCGTTCGTGTCGCGCTCGCGCCGTCGCATTCCGAGCAGACCCAGACGCCGTATTCTCTGGACAACGTCGTCACGACAGGCACCGGGCGCTACGAAAATTTTTCGCTCTTCGTGCGGCTGCCCGCCGGCGCGCGCGACTCGATCGAGGCCGGAGCGCTTCGCAAGACCCACAAGTCGACGGACCTGGTCCACCTGGGAGGTGAACGGTTCGTGCTCGGAGAGGAGCGCACGCTTTCCGCCGAGCGGATCGACCTCGCGCTTGGATGGCGGCACCGCTGGCCGGGGCTGGAGGCCGCTGTGTCGGCCCGTTACGCGAAGCCGTCCGGAAGCACGGGGACGACGGGGACTTTTCGAATCGCGGGCAGCCCGCTCTACGGGGCCGGGCTCGAGCTCCGCGCGCGGCGCGGCCGCTGGACGGTATGGGCCGCCGCCGAGAGGGCCGCCGGATCGCTGACCGTGCACGAGGAGAGCGCGCCCGACTTCCGGTCCCACGACGCCGCGGCGCCCGCGTCACTCGAGGCTTATCGCGTGGGAGGTCTCTGGACCGGCGGGCGCACCGAGGCCGTCGCGTCCGCGACGTGGGACCGATCGCGTCTGCCGTTCGTCTCCTTCGCGCCTCTCGGAACGGAGACCGTCGCGTTCGAGCAGGGCTTTTCCTCCGATTCGCGGACGCGGCAGGTCTTCGCCGACGTGACCGTGCGCCACGCGCTCGGGCGCGCCGTGCGGCTTCGCGCTTCGTTGCGGCTGGGCTACGGGAACGAAACGGTGTCGCTCCGCGATCCCGACGGTGTGCGCGCGCCCCGGCGTCTCGACGTCACCCGCACCGGCGTCTTCGGGGCGGGTCTGTCCCGCGCGCTGGGCTCCCCGGAAGCCAGCCTGTTTCTCGGCGCGGATTTCAAGGTCGATTTGAAGAAGTAGTTGTCCGTTGTCAGTTTTTATTGTGGACCCTGCCCGCCGCACGGGGAGACGACGGATGACTGATGACGGATGACTGGATTCCTGACGACTGCTTACTTCCCCCTCGCCGCCGGCCGGCCGGCGAGCAGTTTCGCCTCGAGCGTCGCCACGATCGAGGCGACCTCGAGCCGCGTGACCCTGGAACCGGGGCCCGCGGTTTCGACCCGCTCGAGGGTCGCCCAGGCGAGCTCCACTGGAAGCGCGGTGAACGCCAGGATCCCGCGGGGGGCGCCCACGGCCTGCAGCGACAGGATGTACTCCGAGGCCGCTTCAAGATCGCGGCGCGCGAGCGCGAACACTTCCGAACGCGGCAGATCGCGAGCGATGTAGCTTCGACCCTCCGCAGTGTCCTCATCCGAGTCTTTCAGGATGTTCACGAGCTGGAGCCCCTCGCCGAACAGCCTGGCTCTCGGCCTCAATTCCGGCGCGGCCGCGGAGAGCGCGGGGCGATTCAGAAGAAAGAGCTCCGTCAGCATCTCGCCCACCAGGCCGGCGACCGCGTAGCAGTAGTCGCGAAGCTCCGCCATTCCCGTCAGCGCGAGGGCTCCCCGCTCGTCGCTGCGCGCGACGAACGATGCCATCCCCTCCACGGAACGCAGAACGTGATCGCGAATCGGGGCGCGCGCGGAAGGGTCGAGAGAGAGGAAGTCCTCGAACACCGCGGGGATCTCGGAAACGAGCGCCATGTATCCGGCGTGAGAGGAGGGACGTGCCGCGGCCCAGCGCTCGGAGAGGTCGCGGGCTGGGGGCAAGGAGGGATGGGTCAGAAGTGCCCCAAACTCGCGCAGCGCGTCGATCCTCGCGGCTCGCGGCCACTCCGCGGCGTCCTCGAAGGTGTCCGCGATCCGGAAGAGGAGGTACGCCACCGTGACCTCCCGGCGCGTCGGCTCCGGCAGGCGGGGAATCGAGAGCGCAAACGTCCGGCTTGTTTCGACGAGCAGCCGATCGAGCTTCTCCGTGGCCTCCGGGTGATCCGCCATGCGCCTCCGCCTCAGAACCCCGCCGCGGCGAAGCGGTCGAGAAACTCCGCGAGGGAGCCCGCGCACGAGCGGGCGCGCCGCCGGAGATCGAGGAGCTTACCAATCGCCGCCGGGCGAAGAATCGCGTGACGGGCGATGCGGCCGCGGTCGAGAGATCCGTCGGCCGCCAGAGAGAGGGCAAGAAACTCCGGCAGGTCCTCGGCGGCGGAGTCGGACACGACGCGCGCGAGGAGGTACGGGGCGCCCTGTCCGGCCGCCTGCGCCGCCCGGGCCCATCCGGCCGACTCCATGTCGACGGCGTCGCCCTCTTCCAGCCCCGCGCGCAGCGCCGTCTTCTCTCTCGCCGTGACGGCGACCCGCGGGCTCGAAACGAGGCGCGCGCGGCGGAGGCCCGGCGCACAGGCGAGCGCGCGCGCGGCCCACTCCGGATCGGGCCCCTCCGCCACAGTTCCGTCGGCATCGCGGACCGTCTGCGCGATGAGAAGCTGTCCTACCGCGATGTCCGGCGCGAGTGCGCCCGCGAGCCCGGCGCCGATCCAGCGGCAGGGTCCGAGCGCGCGCAAGAGCTGGGTCAGCCCCGCGGCGGCGTTCGCCGGCCCGGAGCCGGTCCGCGCCAGGATCACGGGCTGTCCCGAAAGACTGCCGCGCCAGGCCGGACGCGGCGCGCCCGCGACGCGTGAGACGCCCCGCGCCCGCTCGATCAACGCGTCCGTCTCCTCCCGCAGAGCGGTGACGATCAGGACGGGAGATGCGCGATCCGCCGAGGCGTCACCCGCGGACATACCCGTTCGCCTCGAACCAGCGGACCGCCCGGTCGAGCGCCGGGATCACGTCGTTCTGAGGCAAGCCGAGCTCCGCGACCGCCCGGGATGCGTCGAAGTACATCGGGTGGCGCGCCATGCGGACCCCCTCGAGGGGAATCGAGGGGTCCTTTCTCCGGAGGCGCGAGATCACGAGATCCGCCGACGCCGCGACGAGCGGAACCCAGTGAGGCAATTTCCACTTCGGCGAGGGGATCCCCGTCAAGCCCGACAGGGCGTCGAAGATTTCCTTCAGGGCCATGTTGCGGTTTCCCAGGATGTAGCGCTCTCCCGCGAGGCCGCGCTCGGCGGCCAGCAGATGGCCCTCCGCGACGTCGCGCACGTCGATCAGATTCAGCCCGGTTTCCACGTACGCCGGCATCTTCCGATTGAGGAAGTCGAGGATCATCTTTCCGGTGGGCGTCGGCTTCACGTCGCGCTCCCCGACCGGCGTGGACGGATTCACGATCACCACGGGCAGCCCGCGGCCGGCCCACTCCCGCGCGACCCGTTCCCCGTCGTGCTTGCTCTTCTTGTAGGCGCCGATCAGGGACTCGTAGGCCACCGGCGTGTTCTCGTCCGCGGGCGAGCCGTCTGACGGCCGGCCGAGCGCCCCCACGGAGCTCGTATGCACGACGCGCTCGACCGCGGCGTCCGCCGCGGCGCGCAGCAGGTTGTCCGTCCCCGCGACATTGGAGGCGAAGATCGCCTCGGGGTTCCGGGCCCCCAGCCGGTAGTCGGCCGCGCAGTGATAGACGACACGGCAGCCGCGAACCGCTTCCCGGAGCGAAGGGGGCTCCGTAAGATCGCCGACGGCGAGCTCGACGGCCAGGCCTTCGAGATTCGTCCGGCGGCTTTCCGGCCGGACCAGGCATCGAACCGTCTCCCCGCGCGCGAGGAGAGCGCGCACGATGTGAGAGCCGACGAACCCGGTGCCCCCGGTGACGAGGTTCATGGCGAGGAGTGATCCGTTTTCAGTTCTCAGTTTTCATCGGAGCCGGGCGAGAACTCACGCAGCGGAACGAAACCGATAACGGATTACTGATAACTGACAACTGGTAAATGACGACTGAGAACTACCCCAACAGATTCCACGCGGCGAGCCGCAGCATGTCGCCCGGCTTTTTGGGCAGCTCCCGAACGACCGAGGCCTCGAACCCCGAGTGCATCGCGCAGTTCTGGCAGAGGCTGTCCTGCCGCGATTCCCAGTAATCCCAGTCGGTCTCGTTCCAGAACTCCTCCCACTCCTCGGAGAATTTCTTCCCGATCAGGTAGCAGGGGCCCTTCCAGCCTCGCGGCGTGTACGTCACGGTGCTCCACGGCGAGCAGTCGTAGTCCCGCAGCCCCGCGGCGAACTCGAGGAACATCGGGGTCGAGGTCAGGCGGTATTTCTTGGAGATCGCCAGCACGCGCTTGAACTTCGTCTGAATTTCCTCGCGGGTCAGAAAGATGTCCCGCGTCACCGATTCGTACTGGTACCCGGGAGAAACGAGCATTCCCTCGACGCCGAGAGAGGTCAGGAGCTGGCAGAGCTCTTCGACCTCTTCGACGTCGGTCTCCTTGAAGATCGTCATGTTGGC
>JBDUBP010000038.1:0-8278 GCA_040004075.1 Acidobacteriota bacterium
GAATCCGACGCCTTGTTCGAGGTGAGCCGCCGCGGCCGTCCTCCCGCGAGCGGAACGATCCAGAGGTCTCCGTTTCCCCGGTTCTCCTCGACGTCGAATGTCGTAATTGTGTAGACAACCAGCGTGCCGTCGGGAGACAGCGCGGGCGATGCAACGCGCTGGACCGCCCAGAGGTCGTCGGCGGTGAAAGGCTTCTTCTCCGCGAGCGCCGTCCCCGAAAGCGACGACAGAAAAACGGCGACAACGACCCACAGCCGCGGCTGAGCCATCGAGACCTCCTCATTTTCAATTCGCGAGGAAGACGAATTCTGCCACGCCCGTGCGAACGGGATCGGCTGAGAGCTGGCAGCTGCCAGCTAGCCCCTCTTCTTTCCCGTGATCTCCGCGAAGAAGGCGCGGCTGTCGACGGGGCGCCCCAGAAATCTCTCCACGAGAGCCCGCGCGGGCTCTTCGCCGCCCCGCGCCAGGATCGTCTTCCGGTAACGCAGGCCCACCTCGGGGTCCATGAGGTCGTCGCCGTAGGCCGAGAGCATGTCGAGCGCGAGCACCTCGGCCCACATGTAGCCGTAGTACCCGGCCGCGTACCCGTCGGCGATGTGGGCGAAAGTCCCCGGAAACGACGTTCCCTCCTCGTAGCCAAGGGCCGTGGCTCCCTCCATCCGCTTCCAGGTCTCCAGCGCGCCCTCCGGATTTTCCCCGGCGAGCGCCATGTCGTAGTCGGAGTAGAGGAGCTGCCGCGCGTAGAGGATTCCCTGACCGAAGCGCCTCGCCGCGTCGAGCCGCTCGACCAGCGCCGGGTCGATCGTCGGACATTCCGGGCACGCGTCGCCGAGAGTGCGGAGGCTCTCGTAGCGCCTGGCCCACTCCTCGTGAATCTGCGACGGCGCTTCGACGAAATCCCGCTGGACGGACGTTCCGGCATGCTGGTTGTACTCGGTCTCCGAGAGCACCCCGTGGAGCGTGTGACCGAGCTCGTGAAAGAAAGTCTCCAGCTCGTCGTGCGTGAACCCGCTGCGGTCGAAGTTCGAGACCAGGACCGAGAGCGGCGTGCGCCCGAACTTGCGGCTCCCGCCCCGGACGGGCCAGGCGGCGGCGTGCTTGAACTTTCCTTCGCGCGGAAAGAGGTCCATGTAGACGCCGCCGAGGAGCCGCAGCGAACCGGCCTCCCTCACGTCGAAATATCGAACTTCGGGATGCCAGAGCGGAACCGCGGCCCGCTCGAAGCGGACCCGGTACAGCCGCTCGCTGATGCCGAGGACCCAGTCGATCGTCCGCTCGGTCGGAAAGAACTTTCTCAGCTCTTCCTGATCGACCCGAAAGCGGCGCTCCCGAACCCGCTCGGTGTAGTAGGAGAGGTCCCAGCGGTGGAGGCGCGTTTCTTCCACCGGCGTTCCGGTGAGCTCTGCTTTCATGGCGCGCAGGTCGGCGAGGTCTCTCTGCTCCGCGCCCGCAACGACCTCCCGCACGTCGTCCAGAAACCGCCGCACGGTCTCCGGGTTCTCGACCATGCGGCGCCGGGTGACGTAGTGGGCATAGCTGTCGACGCCGTAGAGCCCGGCAAGCTCCTTGCGGAGGCGGACCATCTCGTCGAGGAGCGCGAGGTTCCCGGGCGTGCCGCGATTCGAGTACGCGACGTAGTACCGCCGGCGGGCCCCCTCGCTGTCGGCGTTCGCCATGAAGGGCACGTATTCGGGGGAATCGAAGCCCACGACCGCGTTTCCCTCGCCGTCGCGTGCGACGCGCTCGAGCCAGGATTGGGGCAGGCCGGCGGTCTCCTCCGGCCGGAAGGTGAGGCTGGCCTCGTTCTCGCGGATGTGCTTTTCGAAATCCTGCGCGATCTCGCTGATCCTCTCGTCGATCTCCCTCACTCGCCGGCGCCTCTCGGGAGGAAGCGACACGCCGCTGTCCTCGAACGATTCGAGCAGATCCTTTTGCAGCTGGACCTGGGCGGGAGAGGCGGGGCGAACGGCGCGAACGCGTTCGTAGAGTTTCTCGTTCTGAAAGATCTCGCTTTCGAAGCCCGCGAGCTCGATCATCACGGCGTCCGCCGCGTCGCGGACTCTCCTGTCGGGATGCACGTTGTTGAGAATCGAGATGGGGCCGGTGACGTCCTCGAGCGCGATCGAATCGCGGTCCCACTGCTCGAGGACGTTCTCCGGGGTGACGGCGTCGAGAGGGATCTCCTCCATTTTCGCGACCTGCTTCCTCGCGGCGCGGAGGCTCTCGCGCCAGGATGCCGTCAGGGTTACGTCGTCGAGGATGGGGATCGTGATGCGTTCCGGGGTCGGAGAGGACATTCGAGTAGAAACTAACCGAAATCCGAGGATCCGTCCTCTGTTTTCGGTTTTTCCTCATCAGGCCCGCCTGCTATCTTCCGCGGATGCGCGTTCGGCTCGTCTCCGGCTCGCACTTCGCCGCGGCGCACCGGCTGCACCGGGATGCCTGGGACGCCGAGACAAATCGCCGCGTCTTCGACAAGTGCAACAATCCCCACGGGCATGGCCATACCTATGAGCTCGAGGTCACGGTCGAAGGGGACATCGACCCGGAAACGGGGTACGTGATGGACTTCGGAGAGTTGAAGCGCACTGTCGAGGACGCCGTGATCCGGAAGGTCAACCGGCGCCATCTGAACTACGACGTTCCTTTCCTGTCGGGCGTGAACCCCACGGCGGAAAACATCGCGGTCGCCATCTGGGGAGAGCTCGAGCGCCGCGTCGCACCCGCCCGGCTCGTCCGCGTCAGTCTGAACGAGACCGCCAGGAACCGCGTCGTCTACGAGGGCCCGCGGCCGCCCGAGGCCGCCGGGAGCGTCCTGTGAGCGCGCTGCCTCCCGCGGAGCCCGGGCGGCGGCGCCTGACCCGTTCGAGCCGGCACCGGATGATCGCCGGCGTGTGCGGGGGGCTGGCGGAGTATCTCGGGATGGACGTCACTCTCGTGCGCGTCCTTTACGTGATCGTGTCGATCGTCTCGGCGGCGTTCCCGGGCATCCTCGCGTACATCGTCCTCATGTTCGTGATGCCCCGGGCGGACGCCGCCGCCCCGTGACCCGGCCCCGCATCCTCGTCACCAACGACGACGGCATCTTTTCCGAGGGCATCGAGCGACTGGCCGCCGCTCTCTCGGAGGTCGGCGACGTCGTCACGGTGGCGCCGGACCAGGAGCGCAGCGCCGCCGGCCACTCGCTGACCCTCCAGCACCCGCTTCGCGCCAAGCTCGTCGGGCCCGAACGCTGGTCCGTGGACGGCACGCCGACCGACTGCGTCAACTGGGGCGTTCTCCACCTCCTGAAGAGCGACCGCCCGAAGCTCCTCTTCTCGGGGATCAACCTCGGCTTGAATCTCGGCGACGACGTGACGTACTCGGGGACCGTGGCCGCGGCGTTCGAAGGCACGATCCTGGGCGTGCCGTCGGTCGCGATCTCGCAGGAGATCGAGACGGGTTTCTCCTTCGACGCGGCGGCGGACTTCGCCCGGCGCATCGCGCGGCGGCTGCTTCAGGAACCGCTGGCCGCGGGGACGCTCGTCAACGCCAACGTGCCGGCGGGCTCGATTCGCGGCGTCCGGGTGGCGCGCCTCGGGAAGCGGCGCTACGGAGAAGCCGTCATCGAGAAGCAGGATCCGCGCGGCCGCCCGTACTACTGGATCGGATCCACGATCCCGGAAGGCGACGTGGAAGACGGAACGGACATCGCCGCGGTCGCCGAGAAGTGGATCTCGATGAGCCCACTCCACCTGGATCTCACGGACTACCGATCCATCGAAGCTCTGGAAACAGCGGCAAGGTCTCTGAAATGGAAAGACACCGACGCGGGACGTTGAGCTCTCTTTTTTTCTTCTCTTTCGATTCCCGTTTCCCGATTCCCGGCCCGTATTCCCGGCCCCCGTTCCCTCTCAGTACCCCAGAACCTTCCGGGCGGCCTCCAGCACCTTCTCCGTGTTCGGCAGGATCGCCCTTTCGAGAATCCGGTTGAATCCGACCGGCGTGAAGGTCGAGCCGACGCGGCCGACCGGGGCGTCGAGGTAGGAAAACAGCCGTTCCTGGATCTGCGACGCGATCTCACCGCCGAATCCGCCGTGCACCTTGTCTTCGTGCGCGACGAGCACGCGATTGGTCTTGCGGACGGACTTTTCGATCGCCTCGTGATCGAGCGGAACGAGGGATCGCAGGTCGAGGACGTCGACCGACCGCCCCTCCTTCTCGAGCGTCTGCGCGGCTTCGAGCGCGAAATGAACGGGCGTGCCATACGCCACGATCGTCAGGTCTTTTCCTTCCCGGCGCAGCCGGGCCTTACCGAACGGCACGGCGAACTCTTTGGGGACGTTCGCGCGGGCCATCGGGTTGTTGTAGAGGAACTTCGGCTCGAGAAATACGGTCAGCCCGCGGGAGCGGATCGACGTGCGCAGCAGACCCGCGGCGTCGTCCGCGAAGGCGGGGTACACCACGCGCAGGCCGGGGAGCGTCGTCAGCCAGCCCTCGATGTTCTGCGAGTGGTAGAGGCCTCCGCCGATGTATCCGCCGGACGCGAGCCGGAGGGTGACGTTCGGGACGAACTGGCCGTTCGTCCGCCAGTACTCGTGCGACATCTCGACCATCTGCTCCGCCGCCGGCCAGAAGTAGTCCGCGAACTCGGCGCCCTCGACGACGACGCGGATCTTCTCGTCGAAGCGCGAAAACCCGTCGGCGGTGCCGGTGATGAAGTCCTCGGCGATCGGTCCGTTGAAGACGCGCTTGACCCCGAACTCCTGCTGCATCCCCTTCGTGACGTTGAACACGCCGCCCTTGTCCCGGTACGCGACGTCCTGCCCCCAGATGTACGTGTCCGGGTTGCGGCGGAACTCGGTCTTCAGGGTGTCGTTCAAGGCCTGCACCAGGGTCTGCGGATCGCCCGTGCCGTCGGGCAGCCCCTCGGGCCACGCTTCCGGCGCCCACGGCTCGGGGACGACGTAGTCAAAGATCGAGCCCGGGTCGGGGTCGGGCGCGAGCTTCGCCCGGTCCGCCGCCTCGTCGTAGGTCTGCTGGTTGTGCGCCTCGATCGCCTCGAGATCCGCGGCCGGAACCAGGCCGTTCTCGACGAGCGTCCGCCGGAAGCGCGGCAGGGGATCCGCCGCCCGGGCGGCCGCGAGCTCCTCGGGTGTGCGGTAGAGCTCCTGGCGGTCGGAGTTGGAATGGGAATGGATCCGCACGACGACCGCGTGGACGATGGCGGCTCCGGCGCCGGATCGCACGTACTCGACCGCCTCCCGCATCGCGCGGAATGCGGCGAAGACGTCGAGCCCGTCGCAGTGGATGATCCGGAGGTTCGGAAATCCCGTGAAATTGTCGGAGGAGTACTGGTTGGCGGTCTGGTCCTGCTTCGGGACCGAGATCCCGTATCCGTTGTCCTGCACGACGAAGACGACCGGCAGTTTCTCGCGGGTGGCGCCGTTGACCGCCTCGTAGAAATACCCCTCCGACGCCGAGGACTCGCCGACAGAGCAGTACACGATGGCGTCGGTCCCGTAGGTCTTCACGGCGCGCGCGAGGCCCGCCGCGTGCTGCGCGTGATTGGACACCGCGGACGAGACGTTCTGGATCCCGATCTCCGGCTTGGCGAAGTGGTTGGACATGTGCCGGCCGCCGGACGCGACGTCGGCCGCCTTCGACATGCCGTTCAAGAGGATTTCCTCGGCCGTCAGCCCGGCCGCGAGGCAGGTCGTGAGATCCCGGTAGTACGGGAAGAGGAAGTCCCGGCCCGGCCGGAACGTCATCCCGAGCGCGAGCTGGATTCCGTCGTGACCCGCGCACGGAGCGTGATAGCTCCAGCCGAGGCCCTGCTTCAGGTAGTTCGGCGCCTTGTCGTCCAGCACCCGTCCGAGGTGCATCACGCCGTACCATTTCTTGAGCTCTTCGCGGGAGACGTCGGTCCGGGGGACATCTGCAACCCGATCGAGCTGCGCCGTGTGTTCGGTCAAGGGCTTCCTCCGCTGTCTGCGAGAACACGTATTCTAACGGCGGCCTCCGCCAAATCCTTCCTTTTCTTCCGGCGCAACCCCCCCTAAAATGAGGGAGATGCCCTCCGATTCCGTCCGGTTTCCGGCGGCCTCCCGCGAGGAGTCCGCCAGGCGCGAGATGGTGGAGCGTTTCGTCGCGCCCCGGGGGGTCGACGATCCCCGCGTGCTCGCCGCGATGCGCGAAGTGCCGCGGCACCTGTTCGTCCCCGAGCCGCTTCGCGCGAAGGCCTACGGCGATCACTCGCTGCCGATCGGGTTCGGCCAGACGATCTCGCAGCCCTACGTCGTCGGCATCATGACGTCGCGTCTCGCGGTCGAGCCGGGCCACAAGGTGCTCGAGATCGGCACGGGATCCGGATATCAGACCGCGGTCCTCTCGCGCCTGGCCCGCACGGTGTATTCGCTCGAGCGCTTGGACGAGCTGGCGCGCCGCTCTTCGGCTTTGCTTCGGCAGCTCGGCTGTCAGAACGTTTCGGTGAAGGCCTTCGACGGGACGTACGGCTATCCGGCCGCCGCGCCATACGACCGGATCCTCGTCACCGCCGGCACGGATGAGGTGCCGGAGCCGCTTCTCGCGCAGCTCGCGGTCGGGGGCCGCCTCGTCGTGCCCATCGGGCCGCCCGAGCGCCAGCGGATCCGCGTCGTGCGCCGCCGCAAGACCGACTTCGCGCAGGAGGATGGCGAAGCGGTGGTCTTCGTGCCTCTCGTCGGAAAGTTCGGCCGCGCGGGTATTCCGGGTTGACGGAGATCGCGCGCCGCGCCATTGTCTCCGGCCGGGTGCAGGGGGTCGGGTTCCGGGCCTTTGCCCGCCGCGCCGCGCACGACGCGGGAGTGCGCGGCTGGGTGCGGAATCTCTCCGACGGCCGCGTCGAGACGGAAGTGGAAGGGGAGGACGCCGCAGTGGCGCGCTACTTCGAGAAGCTTCGCCGGGGCCCACTCGTCGGCTCTGTCTCGGGCCTGTCCGAAGAGGAGCTTCCCCCGCGCGGGTTTCAGGGATTCGAGATCCGCCCGTGAAGGACCCCGCCGGCGAAGCCGAGCTGCGGGCGCTCGTGCGCGACGTGCCGGACTTCCCGTCGCCCGGGATCCTGTTTCGTGACATCACACCGCTGCTCGCGTCTCCCGAAGCGTTCGCGCGCGCCATTCGGGAGATGGCCGAGCCCTGGAAGACGCTGCGCCCGGCGAAGATCCTCGGCATCGAAGCGCGCGGGTTCATGTTCGGCGCCGCCCTCGCGCGCGAGCTTTCCGTGGGCTTCGTCCCGGTCCGCAAGCCCGGAAAGCTTCCCCGCGAGACGGTCCGCGCCAGCTACGGCCTCGAGTACGGCACCGACACGTTGGAGATTCACCGGGACGCCTGCGCGGCGGGCGAGCGCGTGGTGATCGCCGACGACGTCCTCGCCACGGGCGGGACGGCCGAGGCGGCGTGCCGGCTCGCGGAGGCGCTCGGCGCGGAGATCCTCGGCGTCGCCGTCTTCATCGAGCTCGCCGCGCTCGGGGGCCGCGCCCGGATCGAGCCGCGGCCCGTGCACTCGGTGCTGCTATTATGAACAATCTCGACGATCACAAATCCCCAGGTGACGAAAGTCCGACATGACGGCTGAGAAGATCCTCATCGTCGACGACGACGAGGACATTCTGCTGATCGTCCAGACGATCCTTGCCTCCGCGGGATATTCCGCCATGACCGCCCACAATGGGCGCGAAGGCGTCGACATGGCGCTCGAGCTACGGCCCGACTTGATCCTGCTCGACGTGATGATGCCGGAGCTCTCGGGATGGGAAGTCTGCACGACGCTGAAGAACGCGCCGGAAACGCGGCAGATCCCGATCGCGATGCTGACCGTCAAGAGCGAGATCCGCGACCTCATCACGGGGATGCAGGTCGGCGCCGACGACTACATCACCAAGCCGTTCACGCGGCGAAAGCTCCTCTCGACCGTCCGCAAGCTGCTCGACGACCGCGGCGAGGAAGTCCCGGCGTACATCCCCTCCGAGAACGAAGAGGTGCGGTTCAAGAACCTCCTCTTCGACGGAGTCACCGAGCTTCCGACGGTCCCCATCATCATCGACGCGCTACGCGACCGGCTTCTCGACAATCGCGATCTCGGGGTGCTCTTCATCGACGTGGAGCAGTACAGCCACATCGAAGAGACGTACGGCTGGGAGGTGTTCGACGCGCTGCTCCGGCACACGGGCAAGGCGCTCCGCCGGATGCTCGGCACCGTCTTCGCGACGGAGGACTTCGTCGCGGTCAACCGGGCGGGAGGCTCCGACTTCTACGTCTTCAC
>JBDUBP010000213.1:0-8272 GCA_040004075.1 Acidobacteriota bacterium
GGCGAAGGGCGAAGGGCGAAGGGCGAAGGGCGAAGGGAAGTCTGGATCCGGGCTCGGGCCCGTATTCCCTCTTAACTCTTCACTCACTCCCAACTCCCAACTCTCAACGTCCCCTCACGATAGAATCCCGCGCCCATGCGATTTTTCCTGGATGGCGCGAGCGTCGACGACGCGAAAAAGGTTCGTGACTGGGGCCTCCTGGACGGGGTCTGGGTCTCGCTCGAGGCGACGACCGCCGCCGGCCTCGACTACCGGCGGGTCGTCCGGGAGCTGTCCGCTCTGACGGACGGTCCCATCTGCGTCGAGCCCGGATCCGCCGACCAGAAGGGCATGTACAAGGAAGCGCGGGAGCTCGCCAAGCTCGGCAAAGACGTCGTCATCCGGCTGCCGATCGAGCCCGCGGGCATGCGGGTGGCCCGGCTTCTCGCGGAGGACCAGGTCGCAATCTGCGCCTCGGCCTGTTATTCGGCCTCCCAGGCCCTTCTCGCGGCCAAGGCCAACGTCAGCTATGTCGCTCCGGCGGTCGGCCCTCTCGACGCCATGGGATCGATCGGGATGGACCTGGTCGAGCAGATCATCCGGATCTACGACAACTACGGTTTCCAGAGCCAGATCCTGGTCTCGGACGTGCGCAACGCCGTCCACGTTCTCGACGCGGCGCTGATGGGCGCGGACGTCGCGACAGTCCCGGTCGCCGTGCTCGAGCAGCTCTACCGGCACCCCTTGACGGAGCAGCTCCTGGCCGGGCGAAAGGAGGAGCCGTGAAGGTCTCCGCGGATCGGATTCTGTACCTCTCCCGCGTCATCGCCCGAAAGCTCAAAGAGAATATGAACCTGATCCAGCGAAGCGACGACGAGACCGTGCGGCGGGCGATCGTGCGGGTCCTGACGGAAACGTACAAGGAGCTCGAGCAGATCGAGGAGAAGGTCTCCGCCCAGCTCGCGAGGCGCAAGAACGTCGATCTGAGAGACCAGGAGTATCAGTTCGCGAGGAGCCTCGAAGAGGAGCTTCGGAAGCACGGCGCATAACCGTCGCTGCGCTCGCTGCGGGGCCCGCGTTCGCCGCGGGCGAACGCGGCGAGCGGATCGCCTGTCGGCTCGACCGCTCGCCGGGCCCCTCCGCTCGCTTCGCTCCCGCAGCGTGAGCCTCCTCCCTCCCTTCGGTCGGGAGACTTCTCACGCTGCGAACTGAACCTCGATCCGAAGCGCAGCTCTGCCCCTTTCTGCTCCCCCTCCCGCGCGCCGGAGAGGCGCGACGGTTGCAGTATTTTCAAGCTAAACTATGTCTCTGAAGAGTGTTACCGAAACTCCACAGACAAATAAGTCCGCGCGGGTCGCCTTGCGCCTGTCCGGGCGAATTGATACAATTGGCCTTGTGTCGAGCCAATTGGGTTGGGCCAATGCGGTGGTCATCGATCGCGCGTCGCGCGAGCCGATCGGGGATCAGCTTGCCGCGGCGATCGAGGCGCGCATCGCAACCGGCGCGCTCGTTGCGGGCGATCGGCTTCCCACCACCCGCGACATCGCCGACGCGCTTTCGATCAATCGCGGCACGGTGCAGTCGGCGTACCGGCGCCTGGCGAAGAGCGGTCTCGTCGAAGGACGCGTGGGCAGCGGAACGGTCGTCGTCGGAAAGGCCTCGTCCGCGGTCTTCGACGCGACGGTCCTTCTGTCCAGGCGCGCGGCCGCGATCGCCTCGGAGCCGGCGCGTCCCGACTCGGATCACGCCGTCGCGGACTTCTCGAGGCTGACTCCGGACGAGCGGTTCTTCCCTCTCGAGGAGTTCACCACGACGCTCGCCGCGGCCTGGAGCCGGCGGCGGGATCTCTGGCAGTACGCTCCCCCGCTCGGCCTGCTCGAATTGAGGACGGAGATCTCGGCGCGCCTCTCGGAATCGGGCATCTCGCGCGGCCCCGAGGAGATTCTCGTCACCAGCGGAGCCCAGCAGGGATTGGACCTCCTGTTCCGGACCTTCACCGACCCCGGCGAAGCGATCGCGATGGAATCCCCGAGCTACTCGGGCGCGATCGCGCTGGCGCGCTTCTCCGGCGTCGAGACGATCCCGCTTCCGGTCGGCCCCGAGGGCCTGGACGCCTCTCCCCTCTTCGGGCGTCGCGCGAAGCTGGTCTACGTGATGCCCGAACGGCAGAACCCGACCGGGGTGACCATGCGGGCCGCCGCGCGGGACGCCCTGCTCGACGGCGCGGCCGCCGCCGGCGCCCTGATCATCGAGGATGGATACGAGGAGCCCGAGTCGGGGGAGCTCCCGCTGGCCGCGCGCGCGCCCGAACGCGTCGTCTGGCTCGGGACGCTGTCGAAAGACCTCGTGCCCGGATTGAGGCTGGGGTGGATCGCAGGGCCCTCCGCCATCATCGAGCGGCTCGCGCGCGTCAAGAAGACCGCGGACTTCCAGACGCCTCTCCCGATCCAGGCCGCAGTCGCGGATTTCCTGCGCGCGGGCGCCGACCGCCTCGCGCGCCGCCGCCGGCGCCTGGAGGTCGAGACCCGGCGAATCGCGGGCGTCCGGGCGCTGAGCTCCCACCTTCCGGACCTCCCGTGGTGGGGCGGCGAGATCGGATCGGCGCTCTTCTGGCTTCACCTGCCGGCCGGAATGTCTGGCCGGGCCGTGGCCGAGGCGGCCGCCACTCGCGGCGTCGGCGTGGCGCCCGGCGCCGACTTCGATCCCCGGGGAGACGACCGGCCCAACATCCGCCTCTCGATCTCCCGGGTCGACAAACGCGACATCGACCGCGGCATCGCCCTGCTCGCGGAGGCGGTCCAGTCCGTGCGCGGGCGCGCGGCGCATTCCGCCCCCGTCGTCTGACCGCTATCGCAAGCTCGAGAATCGCAACGTCATCGAACGAGGAGACGGCATGAACCAGGAAGACAGCTTTCGCGTCAAGGTCGGGCTCGCGGAGATGCTGAAGGGCGGCGTGATCATGGACGTCGTCAACGCCGAGCAGGCGAAGATCGCCGAATCCGCGGGTGCGGCGGCGGTCATGGCGCTCGAAAGGGTCCCCGCCGACATCCGCCGGGATGGGGGAGTCGCGCGAATGTCGCCGGTCTCCAAGATCCGGGAGATCCAGGCCGCCGTGTCGATCCCCGTCATGGCCAAGTGCCGCATCGGGCACAGCGCGGAGGCGCGGATCTTGGAAGCCCTGAAGGTCGACTTCATCGACGAGTCGGAAGTCCTGACGCCCGCGGACGAGGAAAACCACGTCTACAAGCACGATTTTCGGATTCCCTTCGTCTGCGGCTGCCGGAATCTCGGCGAGGCGCTGCGGCGCATCGGCGAGGGCGCGGCCATGATCCGGACCAAGGGGGAGGCGGGAACGGGAGACGTAGTGCATGCCGTGAAACACCTGCGCGAAATCGGCCGCGAGATGCGCAACCTGACGCTGATGGGCCGCGACGAGAGGATGCGCGAGGCCAAGCGCCTCGGGGCGCCCTACGAGCTCGTCGTCGCCGTCGCGGAGACGGGCAAGCTGCCGGTGCCCAACTTCGCGGCGGGCGGCATCGCGACGCCGGCGGACGCCGCGCTCTGCATGTCGCTCGGCGCGGAGGCGCTCTTCGTGGGATCGGGGATCTTCAAGTCGGACGATCCGGAGGCGCGCGCCCGAGCCATCGTCAAGGCGGCCACGCACTGGCGCGACGCCGACGCTCTCGTCGAAGCCGAAGAGTCCCTGGGCGCGGGCATGAAGGGGATCGACGCCGCAAGCCTGCCGGAGGAGGCGCAGCTCCAGACGCGAGGATGGTGACCGGGCGGGAATCGGGAAACGGTAAACGGGAATCGAAAAGGCGGGGATTTAAAAGGTCGTGACGCGATCGGAGGATTGGACGATGCCACGTCATTTGGGGAAAACGGGACGGCCCGGCGAAGCCCATCGATTTCCGATTCCCGATTCCCGATTCCCGGCCTCCGTGGCGGTGCTGGCGCTCCAGGGCGACTTCGAGGCCCACCGGCAGGCGCTGGCGCGGATGGGAATCGCGTCGTTCGAGGCGCGGAAGCCTTCCCAGATTGAAGAC
Organism: Acidobacteriota bacterium; assembly: GCA_040004075.1. Classification (GTDB taxonomy): domain Bacteria; phylum Acidobacteriota; class Thermoanaerobaculia; order UBA5066; family Gp7-AA6; genus JALYUA01. The sequence goes on from JBDUBP010000213.1 coordinate 4,026, forward strand.
GCGGCCGGAGTGATCATTCCCGGCGGCGAGTCGACCACCCTCTGGAAGTTCTTCGAGCTCGCGCCCTGGGAAGAGGCGCTGGCGCGGTTTGCCGCGAGCGGCCGGCCCATGCTCGGCACCTGCGCGGGCGCGATCGTCCTCGCGCGCGAAGTCACGAACCCCGCCCAGAAGGCGCTGGGGCTGCTGGACGTCTCGATCGAACGCAACGGGTATGGCCGGCAGGCCGACTCCTTCATCGGCACGGTCGATGCGCCTTCTCTCGGCGGACAGATTCCGGCCGTGTTCATCCGCGCGCCGCGGATCCGCAAAGTCGGCTCCGGCGTGGATGTGCTCGCGACCCGGGAAGGGGAGCCGGTTCTGGTCCGGCAGGGGAACGTCGTCGCCGCGACTTTCCACCCGGAGCTGACCTCGGATGAGCGCGTGCATCGCCTCGCGTTCCAGGGGGTGATCGAGGAATCTCCGCGGAAGTCCTCGGATGAAGCGATGAAGCGATGAAGTGGGTGAGAGCTCGATGAGCCTCGTCGCAGTCACCGCGCTCTCCTCGGGCGTCGTGGTCCTGACGCTGGATCGCCCTCGCGCCAACGCGATCTCGCCGGAGCTGATCGAGGATGGCCGCGAGGCGCTCCGCCGCGCAGGGGGCGCTCCCGTCGTCCTCGCTTCCTCCCAGAAAATCTTCTCGGGCGGCTGGGACCTCCCGCTCTTAGTCGGCTGCGACAGGCCGGCCATGGCGGACTTCCTGGCTCTCTACACGAGCCTGGTCCGCGACGTATTCACCTACGAGGGTCCGATCATCGCGGCGTTGTCGGGCCACGCGATCGCGGGGGGTCTCATTCTCGCCGCGGCGGCGGACGAGCGCATCGCGGCGGCGGGGGAGGGGCGGCTCGGGCTTTCGGAGGTCGCGCTCGCGGTGCCCATTCCCGCCCCGCTCTTCGAGATCTTCCGTTACCTGCTGGGCGACCGCGGCGCGGAGCGCCTCGGCGCCGCGGGCGAGAACATCTCCTTTGTAGATTCAGAAGCCATCGGACTCGTGGACGCGATCGTCCCGGCGGCGGATCTCTCCGACCGGGCGGCGGAACGCGCCGCCGCGCTCGGCGCGCGGCCCCGCGCCGCTTACGCGGAAATCAAGCGCCGATCCCGGGCGAACGCCCTGGCGCGTTTCGATGCCGCCGCGGACGCCGACCCGTTCCTCGACTTCTGGTTCGGCGAGGACGCGCGGCGAAAGATCGCGGCGCTCGTCGAGAAGCTCACATCGAAACGCTGACCGTTCCCGTCGACGAGATCCTCGAGGACCTCGAGGTGTCTCGCGCGAGCGCGGGCGTGGGGTATCTCCAGCGGCTCTTTCACCGCTTCAACGAGCGCGTGCCCTTCGAATCCGCCTCGAAGATCCTGCGCGACCACCTCGTCTCCGATCCCGAAAGCAAGCCGCGCCGGCCCGACGTCTTCTGGCAGGAACGGCTCGAGTCGGGGACGGGCGGGACGTGCTTCGCCCGCGTCGCGGCGTTCGACGCGCTGATTTCGGCACTCGGCTTCCGGACGAGGCGCGTCCTGGGACGCGTCCTGGCGGACTTCGATCACGCCGGCCTTCTGGTCTCAGTCGGAGGAGAGTGGATCTGCGACGTGGGATTTCCGCTGCCCGCGCTTCTGGCGGCGCGGGAAGGCCGCACGGAGACCTCCGTCGCGACCGTCGCGGTTTCTCCGACGGCGAGAGGCTGGGCCGTGGAGCTCGAGGGCGGCGTTCCCGAGGGCCCCCGCTCGCTGGAGCTCTTCGATGCGGAGGTCTCGGAGCAGGAGTTCGCCGCCCGCTGGGAGCGCACCTTCCAGCCGGAGTCGAAGTTCTTGAGAGAGGTCGTCCTCCGCCGCTCGCTCGAGAATCGCACCGTCTCCTTTGCTCGCGGGGAAGCGCGCGTGGACGACCTTCACTCGCGGACCCGAATCCCGCTTCCCGCGCCTCGGTCGGCGTCCGTCTCCGAGCTGTTCGGCGTCGACGCCGCCGTGCTCGACGAGGCCTTCGCCCGCGCGGGCGACCCGGAACCCGAGAGTCCGGACGCGCGGATCGAGGTCTTCCTGGAGGCCCCGGCGGGCGCTGACGCCGCGGACGCGGCGTTCCACGCGATCGCTTCGCCCGAAGGGTACGCCCGCCTCCACGACGGGGTCGCGGGCGTGGCGTGCGAAGCGACCGGGCCGAGAGCCTGGACGGCCCGGCTCTCCCTGCCGTCGGAACCCGACAGGCCGGCCCCCGCGGCGGACCCGCTCGAGGAGAGTGTTTCGGCGGACGACGCCACGCGAACTCTTTCGGTGCGCAGAGGCGTCCAGCGGTCCTCGTGGCGCGTGGAGGAGCGGCTCGGCCGCGTCTTTCTCATCCGCCGTTCGGTCCTGAACGGTTCGCGGCCGGACCTGCTGAGAAATGACTCGCTCCGGGGGCGGCTGGCGGGCACGCTCGCGCTCGACCTGCTGGCGTGGTCGAGGAGGCTCGGATAGCTGTCAGCCTTCGGCCGTCAGCTCTCCGTCAGCCAGTCCACGAGTCTCGTCACTGAAAACTCAAAACTGAGAACTGAGAACTGAGAACTGAAGACTCCTTCAGAATCGGAACCCGCGCTCCGACTCGAGAAGCCGCAGGCGCGGCTCGTGAACGGCGCCGATCTCCCGGCGGATCCGCGCGAGCGACGGCGGTTTCATGTGGTACAGGAAGATGGGAACTCGCGGCGGCGCCTTCGGCAGCTCCTCGCGGACCATCAACGGGGTCAGATGCCGCGAGACGCGCGCGATCGCGAGCTGGGTATCGGAGAAGGAAAGCTCGAGAAAGATCGCCCTCAGGTTTCTCGCCCGGCGAGCCGCCTCCCACAGCCGGTCGGTCTGCTCCGTGTCTCCCGAGAAGAGAACGGAGCGGCCCGGCTTCGAGACGATGTAGCCATACGCGGGAACGACGTGACTCACGGAGAAGGGCGTGAAGGAAACCGCCCCGGCGCGGTACGGGCGGCCCTCCTGTAGAACACGCAGGCGCACGCTCGGCTTCTCACGGGAGGGGAGCCGGCGGAAGTCCGGCCAGATCCGCCCGTTCAAGATGTCGCGTCCCAACGTCGAGAGGACCGGCTCGGGCGCGAGGATGTCGAGCCCGGGCCCCTGCCCGTAGAGATTCTCCATGAGCATCGGGAGCGAGGCCATGTGATCGAAATGCGCGTGGGTCAGGAAAACCCGCCGCACCCGGCGCTGGGCGGGCAGCGGGAGAGCATCCGTCAGGCAACCCGCATCCAGGGCGGACTCTCCGTCGATCAGAAAAGTAGTGAGCCGGTATCCCGGCGCGGAGCCCCCGTATGGGCCGAGGGCCCGCACCGCCAACGACGTTCCCGATGACACGTTGGGCGAATGATAGCCCGAAGGGAGTTGAGAGTTGAGAGTCGAGAGTTGGGAGTCGAAAGTTGAGTTGAGGCGAGGTCGGCGGCCCAGGGCCGAGGACCCGAAGCGCGCGCTTCAGTCCCTCAAGCCCGAGCCCCCAAACTCTGAACCCCAACTCTGAACTCTCAAACTCCCTAGAACTCCGTTCCGATATAGAAGGACGTCTTCAGGCCCGAGTAGGTCTTGCGGAAGTCGGTCAAATGGGCGAAGTCCCAGTGCAGGAGCAGGCCCAGGAACGAAAACTGGACGCCGTATCCGTAGGAGGCCCTGCCGTCGATCAACTGATGATTGCTCGCGTCCCAGAACCGGAATTTCTGGTCCTTGAGAGCCGCTCCGCCGAGGTCGACGAAGAAGCGGCCGCGGATGTTTCCGAACCCGCCGAATGGGAAGGCGAGCAGATCGATGAGCGGAAACCGGTATTCGAAGTTCGCGTAAGCGAGCGTGTTTCCGATCTGTTCGCGGAAGTCGAGGCCTCGCAGGGTGTCGAGCCCGCCGAAGTAATAGACGTTCGGAAAGTTGCCCGTCGAGCGGGCGCCGAAGAGGCGCACCGCGATGAGCGACCGCTCGGTGATCTTGAAGTAGTGGCGCAGGTCGACCGTGACGTCGGCGGTCAGAGTGGATCCGTTCGAAACGGCGAGGCCGTTGGAACCGACGGTGTTCGAGTCCTTCTTCAGATCCGGCGCCCAGGTGTAGCCGAAACGGTACCGCCGGCCGGAGAGCGGCCCCCACTCGCGGTACAGGACCGTGTCTCCCACGAACGCGAGACCCGCCTGCGGATAGTTGTCCGTGCGCGCGCTCACGAAGAACTGCTGAGTCCCGTCGTTGTTCGTGATGGCGAAGGGGAAGTCGTAGGA
>JBDUBP010000075.1:0-2479 GCA_040004075.1 Acidobacteriota bacterium
GTCGCGCTGATGGTGTGGATCGGGGTGAGGCCGAACGACGTGCTCGACCGGATCCGCCCCTCCGTCGATGCCCTGCAGACCTCCGTGAACGCCCGCCGGGTCCAGGCGCGCGCCGAGGTGGCCTCGCCGTCCCTGCCGCGCGAGGCGCGCCGATGACCTCGGGGCTCATCCAGTTCGGGCCGGAGGAGCTCGCGGCGATCTGGCCGGAGATCATCCTGGCGGGCGCGGGCTGCCTGCTCGTGCTCCTGGAGGCGTTTGCGCCGCGGTCGCGCGGCTTGTTCGCCACGCTGTCGCTGGCGGCGATCGCGGGCTCCCTGGCGATGCTGCTGAAGGCGCCCGTCGGCGCGTCCTTCGGCGGCCGGCTCGAGACGTCCGCCCTGACCTCGCTCATGGGGATATTCATCGGTGGCACCGCGGCGGTCTCGATCCTCGTGGCGAAGAACTATCTGCGGCGCACCGGCGAGGAGCGCGGCGAGTTCTATGCCCTCCTGCTCTGGGGGCACGTCGGCGTCTCGCTCCTGACGCGCGGCCTCGATCTGCTGGTGCTCTTCGTGGGGCTCGAGCTGCTCTCGCTCTCCTTCTACGTCCTCGCCGGGATCTTCCGCACGGTCCCGGCCTCCTCCGAAGCCGGGCTGAAGTATTTCCTGACGGGATCCTTCGGCTCCGCATTCACGCTCTACGGAATCGTCTTTCTCTTCGCCAAGAGTGGCAGCGTCCGCCTGTCGGCGCTGTCGCAGGTCGGGCTCGGGCAGGATCCGCTCGTCCTCTTCGGCCTCCTGCTTCTGTTGGTCGGCTTCGGGTTCAAGATGTCGATCGCTCCGTTCCACGCCTGGGCTCCCGACGTGTATCAGGGGATGCCGACGCCGGCGGTGGCGTACCTCTCCGTGGCGCCCAAGGGGGCGAGCATTCTGGTTCTCTACCGCGTGTTCACCGCCGTCTTTCAGGGGGGCCTTCCGGACCGCTTCCGGCTGGCGGTCGCCGCGCTGGCCATCCTGTCCATGACGCTCGGCAACGTCGTGGCCCTCGCCCAGAGAGACATCAAACGGCTCCTCGCGTACTCGGGGATCGCGCAGATGGGATACGTGCTGATCGCGCTGGCGGTCTTCGGACGGGACGCTCTGGCCGCGGTGGTGGTCTTCTTCTTCGCCTACCTCGCCTCCAACGCCGGGGCGTTCGCGGCGGTCGCCGCGCTTTTTCGCGACGAGACGAAGCCGCATCCGATCGGGCTCCTGGCCGGGGAGGGCCGCCGATCTCCGTTTGCCGCCGGCGTCCTCGCCCTCTGCCTCTTCTCCCTGGCGGGGATCCCCGCGACGGCGGGGTTCATCGGCAAGTTCTTCCTCTTCAAGGCGGCCGTCGACCGCGGCCTGTTCGCCCTCGCGATCATCGGCGTCCTGAACAGCCTCGTGTCCATCGGGTACTACCTGAAAGTCGTCTACATCATGTACATGCGCGACCCGGTCGACGCCGAGCGCGCGCCGCGCCTCGACGTGGCCGACGGGCTGGCGCTCGGCCTCTGCGCCGCCGTCATCTTCGTCCTCGGAATTTTTCCCTCGAAGCTCTGGGACCTCGCGCGGGGGGCCGCGGACAGCTTCCCGTTCTTCGGTCCCTGACCTCGGCCAGGAGCCTCCGGACCGTCCCATGACGCTCGATCGCCGGTCCGTTTCGGAGTCCACGACCGCGCGGCTCTCGCTGTACCTGCGGTCGCTCGAGGTCCTCGAGGCCGAAAAGGTCGGGCACGTCTCTTCCCAGTCGTTCGCGCGCCGCTTCGACTTAAACTCCGCGCAGATCCGCAAGGACCTCGCCACTTTCGGCGAGTTCGGTGTGCGCGGCGTGGGATACGAGGTTTCGTCGCTCCGGCGTCACCTGCTCGCGCTCCTCGGCCTCGATCGGACCCGGCACCTCGCGATCGTCGGAGCGGGACGGCTGGGCACCGCCCTCGCGGATTACCCGGGCTTCCGGTCCGGGGGGTTTGCGGTCGCGGCGATGTTCGACACGGACCCCGCGAAGATCGGAACGCAGACCCGCTCGGGTGTCACGATTTCCGAAATCGGCGAGCTGCCCGAAAAAGCCGAAGCGCTCCGCATCCAGATCGCCGTGCTGACGGTGCCCGGGGACGCCGCGCTGGCGGCGGCACAGCTCTGCTGGGATTCCGGGATACAGGCCGTCCTGAATTTCACGCCCGCGCGGCTCTCGCCCCCGGCCCACGTCCACGTCAAGAACGTCGATCTCAAGATCAACCTGGAAACGCTGTCGTTCTACATCGGGGGAGGTCCGCCTCGCCCCGCACGAGAAAAGGAGGACTCATGGCGGCGAACCCGAAGCCGGTCGTTTCCGCGGAGAACTTGAATCCCTACGACTTCGCCTTGCGTCAATTCGGCCGCGCCGCCGACCTGCTCGCCCTGGATCCCGGAATGCGGGAGGTCCTGCGCAATCCGAAGCGCCAGCTCACCGTCTCGATTCCCGTCAAGATGGACGACGG
>JBDUBP010000008.1:0-2476 GCA_040004075.1 Acidobacteriota bacterium
GTGTTCCGTTTAATGACGGGGGCCGGGAAACGGGAGCCGAGCGACCAACGGGAGCGAGACGGCCGCGCTACTCCGCGGTCAACCAGATCGAAAATCAACTCTCAACTCTCGACTTCCCAGCTCAGATATGCGCCAGCGCCTCGACGATCGAGAGCCGGGCGGCACGGCGCGCCGGGAAGTACGACGCAATCGCCATCGTCGCGACCATGACGACGAGGCCGGCGGCGTAGGCCAGGGGATAGAGCTGAACGTGGATGGGGTCTCCGTGCGTCCCGCCCGGGGGCGAAGGCAGCGTGAAGCCCCAGACGTTCAACAGCGCGCGGACGAGAAGCGCGAAGAGAGCTCCCGCGACACAGCCGAGGAGGGCGATCGCCACGCCCTCGGCGAGAAACATCCGGAGGACTCCCGACGGCCGCGTGCCGAGGGCGCGGAGCGTCCCGATCTCGCGCGTCCGCTCCGTGACGGCCATGGTCATCACGATGGCCGCGGACAGGATGACGATCACGACCAGCACCGCGCCCACGAATCCGAAGATGCCGACGTACAGCAGCTTGACCTGCTCATAGAACACGGCGAGCTGTCGCCAGCCGCGGAGGACCACGGAGTATCCGGCGCCCGAAAGCGCGGAGGCGATCCGCCGCGAAGCGGCATTCTCGTCCGCACCGGGTTTCAGGAATATGACGAGCTTCGAGACCGTCCCGGAGCTCTGCAGCAGCCGCGAGACGAGCGGGGCCCCGGCCGCCAGGTACCTGTCGTTCAACTCCTTGATCCGAACGTCGACTAAGCCCCTCACGACGCCGTCGACGGCGTTCAGGGATCCGTCCGGCGTGGTCGCCATCAGCGTGACGCGGTCGCCTGGCCGCACGCGGAGCGCCGAGGCGAGGCCGGTCCCGAGCAGGACGCCGTCGCCGCCGTCTCCGGAGAGATAGGAGCCGACCGTGACGAGGCCTCGCGCTCCGGTGGCCGCCGCCTCGGGCTCCGGATCCACTCCGACTCCGAGGTAGGGGATCGACTTGGTGCCGTTCGTCGCCAGCCCGACGAAGTCGATCCGCGGCAGGACGTACGAGACGTCGAGGTCGCGGGCGACGATCACGCGCGCACGCGCGGCGTCTGGGATACCGAATTCCAGGGTCGTCTCCTCGCTCGTCGAAACGGCGCGACGGTCGACGGCCTGGAGCTGTCCGACGCTGCGAATCGTGCCGTCGCGCAAACCCTCGAAGGACTGCGCGATGAAGCCTCCCGCGAGCGCGAAGGCCGCGAAACCAAACGCCACCACGACGCCCATCAGCGCGGTGCGGCGGCGCTGCCGGATCAGGTTGCGCCACGCCAGGGCGAGCGCGCTCATGCCCCCGCCGCGGCCGGGACGACGTCCGATTCGACCCGGCCGTCGTGCAGGGACACGACCCGGCGGGCTCGGCTCACGACGCGGGGATCGTGGGTCGCGAACAGAAAGGCGACCCGCCGGGAGTCGCAGAGCCCGCGCATCAGGTCGAGAATCTCTTCCGCCGTCTTCGAGTCGAGGTTCGCCGTGGGCTCGTCCGCGAAGACGACGGCGGGTCGATTCGCGAGGGCGCGCGCGATCGCCACCCGCTGCCTCTGTCCTCCGGAAAGCAGGTCGGGGCGAACGGATGTCTTCTGCTCGAGACCGACGGCCGCGAGAAGCTCCTGCGACCGGCTCCGCCGCTCCCCGGGAGGAACGCCGGCCAGCGCCATCGGATATCCCACGTTTTCCTCGGCGGAGAGCACGGGGATCAGGTTGAACGTCTGAAAGACGAAGCCGAAGCGGTCTCGCCGGAGGTCGGCGCGTTCGTTCTCGGAGAGGCCCGCGGCGTCCCTGCCGTCGACGGTCAGGGTGCCTCCATCGGGTCGGTCGAGAAGCCCCAGGAGGTTCAAGAGCGTCGTCTTTCCCGACCCGCTCGGCCCCTGGAGCGCCACGAACTCGGATTCCTCTATCGTCAGCGACACGTCCCTCACCGCTGGAACGGTGCCCGAGCCGAGCGTGTAGCTTCGGGTGAGGGCGCGAGCCTCCAGGAGCGGGGCGGCGGCGGTTTGAGAACCCGAAGGAAGCGGCATGGACGCGACATCTTACGGCCTGGCCTGTCGGCGTCTGGCACGCCAATTGCCCCGGGGTTGGCCCTGGAGGTTCCATGTCCACCCGCCGCAAGCCCGATTCGGAACCTGCACCCAAGAAGTCCCGCAAACGCGGGACGTGGCACCGCACGCTCTCCGGAATCAGGGGCGCCGGCCGCTTCTCCCGTAAGACCATCCTCCGCGTCGGCGCGGCCGTCCTGATCCTGATCGTTCTCCTGATCATCGCCTCCTTCTTCGTGGACGAGCCGATGCGCAGTCAGATGGAGCGGCGGATGAACCAGAGCCTCAAGGGATACAGCGTGCAGATCCCGAAGCTCCACTTCTCGCTCTTCGGCGGATCGATCGCCCTGCGCGGACTGACGATCCGGCAGCAGGCCAATCCCGA
>JBDUBP010000219.1:0-8243 GCA_040004075.1 Acidobacteriota bacterium
TCCAGCACCTTGTCCGTGTCCCCCGTCTCGTAGCCGGTGCGGTGGTCCTTGACCATCCGATAGGGGTGGAGCACGTACGAGCGGATCTGGCTTCCCCACTCGATCGCCTTCTTCTCACCCACCTTCTTCTCCTCGTCGGAGCGCCGCTCATCGAGGGCCTTCTGGTACAGCCGGGCGCGCAGCACGTTCATGGCGGTGTCGCGGTTGCGACCCTGGCTCCGCTCGTTCTGGCAGGTGACGACGATCCCCGTCGGGAGATGCGTGATGCGAACGGCCGAGTCCGTGACGTTGACGTGCTGTCCTCCCGCACCGCTCGACCGGTAGGTATCGATCCGCAGGTCCTTGTCCAGGATCTCGATCTCGATGTGCTCGTCGATTTCGGGCGACACGTAGATCGAGGCGAAGGACGTGTGACGGCGCTGCGCCGAGTCGTAGGGCGAGATGCGGACGAGGCGGTGCACGCCCATTTCGCTCTTCAGATACCCGTACGCGTGGTCGCCGACCACGTGGAGCGTCGCGCTCTTCAGGCCCGCCTCCTCGCCGTCCTGGCGGTCGATCAGCTCCGCTTTCCAGCCGCGCGATTCGGCGAAGCGCATGTACATCCGGAGGAGCATCTCCGCCCAGTCCTGGGACTCGGTCCCCCCCGCGCCGGCGTGGATCATGAGCCAGGCGTTCGACTCGTCCTCGGGGTTTCCCATCTTGACCGAGAGCTCGAGCTCGTCGGCGAAAGCTTCAGCCTTCCGCAGGGTCTCGCGCGCGTCCGCGTCGGCCTCTTCGCCCTCGCGCAGCAGGTCGGCCAGGGTCTCGAGCTCGTCGCGCAGCTCGTCCAAGGAGGTCACCGTCCCGATCCGGCGCTCGTGGGACTTGGTCTGCCGGAGGACTTCCTGCGCCTCCTCGGGCCGGCTCCAGAAATCACCGGCGGCCGATTTCTCCCTCAGTCCCTCGAGCGCGCTCCGCGCGGCGTCGAGATCAAAGATAGCCCCGAAGCGACAGCAGCCGCTCCGAGGCGTTCGTCAGCGAGGAAATGAGGTCGTCGCGCGAGGTCATGAGGTGTCTCCGTGAAACGCCGCCGGACGCCTGCGCCGCGCCGAGCGCTCGCGTCCCCACCGGACGAGGCCGAACAGTAGCACGCCCGCCGCGGCGGCATCCGCGAGGAGCGGCAGGAAATGACCCCACCGCGTCCAGGCCGTCGCGCCGTCGAGAAGGCGGACCGTTCCGGCGGCCGTTCCGGCCGTGTTCGGCGGAATCTCCGCCAGGATGCGGCCTCTGGGATCCACGATCCCGGAGATTCCCGTGATCGCCGCGCGGACCAGATAACGGCCGTTCTCGACGGCCCGGAAGAGCGCGCCCGCGAAGTGCTGCTCCTGCGCCCCGGCGCGGCCGTACCACGAGTCGTTGGAGATCGTGGCGAGCAGGTTCGCTCCGTCGGCCGTCTGCCGCCGCGCGAGACCGGGGTAGATGATCTCGTAGCAAATGCCCACTCCGAGGGCGAGCGGGCCGGAGCGCAGGACGATCGGGGACTCTGCGGGAAGGAACTCGCCGATCTCCTGCGAGATCTGCCGCACGAAGAAGAAGAGGCGCGGCAGGGGAACGTACTCGCCGAACGGCACGAGGTGCACCTTCCGGTAGATGCCCGGCGCGAGCCCTTCCGGAGTCAGAATCCTGGCGGCGTTCGACGCGCGCCCATCGGGCTCGGACGTCACGTCGTTGAACAGAATCGCGCAGCGGCAGGCGGCCGACAGGCGCGCCAGGTCCTCGCGCAAGCGCGGGCTTCTCTCCCAGTACGTCTGGAAGGCCGACTCGGGAAACACGATCAGGTCGGCCCCCGCGGCGGCGGCCTCTTCCCCGCGCGCGAGCAGTGCCCGGTATCCGGCGGCCGCCTTTTCGGACGTCCGGCGGTCTTCTTCGGCGAGGTCTGGCTGGATCAATCGGACGCGGACCGGCGCGCCGCCGGGAGCGGCCGCGGAGGTCAGCCGGAGAGCCCCGGCGACGCCGAGGGCGAGCGCGATCCCGGCGGCCGCGCCCAGGAACACGAGCCGGCGGCCCACGACCGACGCGGCGATCAGCGTCGCGACGACGACGACCGCAAAGCCGACACCGTAGACGCCCCAGACCGCCGCCGTCTGGATCCAGACCGGGCGGCGCGCGAGAGCCCAACCCGTGAGATTCCAGGGAAACCCTCCGTAGATGACGGACCGCGCATGCTCCGCCGCCGTCCAGAGGAGGGGAAACGCAGCGAGCCGCTTCCAGGAGCCCGGAGGCGCGACGGCCGCGATCCCCCACCCCACCGCCGCCGTCCACTCGGCGAGGATCGTCGCCAGGATGCCGACGCAGACGATGCCCATCGCCTGCGGCTGCCCACCATAGACGGTCACGACATACGAGACCCAGGAAACCGAGGCGCACCAGAACGCCAGCCCGAAGAGTGCTCCCGAGAGGAGAGCGCGGCCGCGGCGTTCTTCGGAGACGAGCGCCACGATCCACGGCACGAGAGCGAGCGGGAGGAGGACCGTCGCGTCGTGCGGCGGGAAGGCGAGCGCGAGGAGAAGACCGGACAGCACGCCCGCGGCGGGCGTCCTCCACCGCGAAACGCTCATCGAGGACGCGTCTCAGCGAGCCGAAACGCGCGACTCGGACGCGCGCAGCGCTTCCTCGGCGCGGTAGGAGGACCGCACGAAGGGGCCGGAGAAGACGTGCCGAAAGCCGAGGCGTTCGCCCGCCTCCCGGTAGAAAGCGAACCTCTCGGGATGGACGTACTCCTCGACGGGAAGATTCTCGCGGGAGGGCTGCAAATACTGGCCGATGGTCACGATGTCGACGCCGGCGCCGCGCAGCTCTTCCAGAAGCGCGAGGATCTCGTCCTTCCGCTCGCCGAGGCCCAGCATGAAGCCGGACTTGGTCGTGATCGAGGGGTCGAGGGTCCGCGCCGCAGCGAGGAGGCCGAGAGACCGGTCCAGCCGCGCGCCCCGCCGCACGCGGGTGTAGAGGCGCGGCACCGTCTCGACGTTGTGATTGAAGACGTCCGGTCGCGCCTCGATCACCGTCGCCAGAGACGTGAAGCGTCCCTGGAAGTCCGGCGTCAGGACCTCGATCCCCGGCGCCGGATCCAGACGGCGCAGCGCGCGGATCGCCTCCGCAAAATGCGACGCTCCCCCGTCGGGCAGGTCATCCCGATCGACAGAGGTCAGCACCACGAACTGCAATCCCATTTCGCGCGCGGCGGTGGCGAGCCGGTAGGGTTCGAGAGGGTCCACCGCCGACGGCTTTCCGTGCGCGATGTCGCAGAACCCGCACGTCCTCGTGCAGACGTCGCCGAGCATCAGGAACGTTGCGGTGCCGCGGGAAAAGCACTCTCCCCGGTTCGGGCAACGCGCCTCCTCGCACACGGACGAGAGGGCATGGCGCCGCATGACGTCCTTGACACCATGAAGCTCCGAAAGCCGCATCCGCTTTTCGCGGATCCAGTCGGGCGCGCGAACCGGAAGGGGTGTCATTTGCCGGGGGGCACGATCCACGGCTGGAGCTTCTCGCCCGTCTTCAGCCGCGCGGCCGTCTTCTCCGCTTCCTCCTTCGTCGCGTAGGGACCGACTCGAACCCGGTAGACCCTTCCCTTCGGGCCGGCTCCGGGGCTGACGACCGAAGGAAAGCCGTGAGCCGCCAGGCGGTCGCGCCGGCCGCGGGCCTCCTTCTCGGAGGGGGCCGAGAGCGCCTGCACCCAGAACGCCCCCGCGGCCGCGGAACGTGGTGCGGACGCCGACGCCGGGCGGCTCGCCGACGCCTCCGCCGGGTCCGCCCGGGTCGGAGTGTGAGCCTTCCGAGGCGCGGCGCTCGACGGGACCGGCGTCCCGCCCGGACCGTCGTCGAAGAGCTGGAGGCCCGGAGAAGGCGTCGGGCCCGCCGCCACGGAAACCGGCGTCGCCGCCGGAGAACGGTCGCCGCGATCGGGAGTCGCCCCCCGTCCGCGCGGGGGCGAGAGGCCGCGAACGGCGCGCGGGACTTCGAGCGCGTCGGCCGTCGGAGTGAGAGGGGGGACATCCGCCGCGCGTTTCGCGGCCACGGGCGCCACGGAGCCGTCGCGCCCCGCCAGGCCGGTCATCAGCCCGAAGACGTAGGCCGCGGCGAGGGCGGCGAGAAGCCCGACGAACAGCAGAAGCGCCTGCCGCGCCGTGAAAGAAAGTTGATAGTGCGTGCGAGGCTCGTCCACGGCGCGGAGTGTAGCAAGTCGGGAGAGGGCGAAGGGGCGTGGGCGAAGTCAGGGACGGGCGTAGGGCGAAGGACGAACGGCGCAGGGCGGACAAGAAGAAACGATCGGTCGATCGGACCATCGATCGGGACGGTTATCGCCTTTCCGCGGCCTTTCGCCGTTCGCCTTTTCGCCGTTTCTCCCCCGTCTACTTCGTCTCCTTCGGAAGGAACGCGCGCAGGAGGTCGATCGGGAGCGGAAAGACAATCGTCGTGTTCTTCTCGTTGCCGATCTCGGTCAGGGTCTGGAGGTAGCGCAGCTGGAGGGTCGCCGGCTCGCGGCCGATCACCTCCGCGGCGCGGGAGAGCTGCGCGGCGGCCTGGAACTCGCCTTCCGCGTGGATGATCTTCGCGCGCTTCTCGCGCTCCGCCTCGGCCTGGCGGGCCATGGCGCGCTGCATCTCGGGAGGCAGATCGACCTGCTTCACTTCGACGAGCGAGACCTTGATCCCCCACGGCTGCGTGTGCTGGTCGATGACGTTCTGGAGAGCGACGTTCAACTTCTCGCGCTCCGAGAGAAGCTCGTCGAGCATCGCCTCGCCGAGCACGCTACGCAGGGTCGTCTGCGCGAGCTGGGAGGTGGCATAGAGGTAGTTCTCCACCTGAACCACCGCCTTGTCGGGCTCGACGACGCGGAAGTAGACGACCGCGTTGACCTTCACCGAAACGTTGTCCCGGGTGATGATGTCCTGCGCGGGCACGTCGTGAACGATCGTCCGAAGCGAGATGCGGACCATGGTCTCGAACGGCCAGAAAATGAACACGAGGCCCGGTCCCTTCGGCCGCGAGCCCAGGCGGCCCAGCCAGAACGTGACCGCGCGCTCGTACTCCTTCAGCACGTTGACCCACTTGAAGAACAGAATCAGGCCGACGAAACCGGCGAAGATCAGACCCGGGAACGAGAACACCTGCGCCATTACATCCTCCGTTCCACGTGCAGCGTGAAGCCTTCGACTCTCGTGACGCGAACGCTCTCGCCCGCCTGAGCGGCCGGAGCGCCGCGCGCGTCCCAGTATTCGCCGTGAACCATGACCGTACCCCGCCCCTCCTCCGCCATCGGCCGGACGACGACCCCGGTCTCTCCGAGCAGGCTCTCGCGGCCGGTGCGGACCGGAAGCCTCCTCAACCGCACGGTATTCCACGCGAGGAACCCGACGACCGCGAGCGTCAGCGCCACCGACGGCAGCACGATCCTCAGGTCGACGCGGTAACCGGCGCCATCCCCACGGCCGGAGAAGAGCATCGCGGAGCCGGCGAGCAACGCGACCGCCCCTCCGACGGCCAGGAGCCCGTGGCTCGTGACCTTGATCTCCGCGAAGAAGAGAAGCACCGCAAAGAGAATCAGCGCGATCCCGGCGAGGCTGACGGGCAGGACGGAAAAAGCGTAGAGCGCCAGCAGAAGCGAGATCCCTCCGACGACTCCCGGGAGAACGGCGCCCGGGCTCGCGAGCTCGAAATAGAGCCCGACGAGACCGGCCAGGAAGAGCACGTAGGCGATGTTCGGGTGCGAGACGACCCCGAGCAGTCTCTCGAGCGAACCCATGTCCCGGCTCTCGATCCTCGCGCCGGACAGCGCGAGAGGGGCCGACGTTCCCCCGGCCCGCGCGAGCCTTCGCCCGTCCAGCTGTCGAACGAGATCGGACCGGTCGCGCGCGATGATGTCGATCAGTCCCGCCTCCTTCGCCTCGGTCTCGGTGAACGAGGCGCTCGACGTCACGGCCGATTCCGCCTTCTCCGGGTTGCGCCCCCGCTGTCGGGCGAGGGTGCGGATGAAGGCCCGCGCGTCCTGCTCGACCTTGGAGCTCATCGTCTTCGGGAGCTCCTGTCCCTCGGCACCGACGGGATGCGCGGCGCCCGAGTTCGTTCCCGGCGCCATCGCGGCGACGTCTCCGGCAAGCAGCAGGAAGAAGCCCGCGGACGCGGCGGAGCTGCCCGAGGGAGCCACGTAGGTCGCTACCGGCACGGGCGACTCAAGGATCGCGGTCGCCATCTCCCGCGTCGAGGTGAGAAGACCGCCGGGCGTCGAGAGCTCCAGGATGACGAGCTTCGCGCCGGCGTCCCGGGCGCCCGAGAGCAGCCGGCGCAGGTACGCCGCGGACGCCGGATGTATCGGGCCGGCGATCCGCCCCGCGACCACCAGAGGGGCGGTCCCGGCCCCGGCGGCGAATGCGGCGGCGCAGAGAAGGCACAGAAGAAGGACCAGGGACGCGAGCCGCGCCTGCATGCGAGGGAAGTCTATCCCTCCCAGTCGCGGCCCTCTCCCGCCGCAACTCTCCACTCTGAACTCTCGACTCTTCGGCGATAATCCGGCCGTGCCGGCGCGGACACCCTCACCTGCGACCGCCCCGCGCGCGGCCATCGACTCGACCCGCCCGCGGCTTCTCCGCCCGCTCGAAGCGCTGAACTTCCTCGCTCTCGCCGTGGTCTCGATTCTCACCCTCGCGCTCTCCCGGCGGCTGCCCGATCCGGCGGGTCTCCTGCTGAGGTACGCGATCATGGCCGCCGCGCTCGTGGCGGTGGCGGCGCTCGCCCGCCGCGACCGCCGTCTGCCCGCCTTCGTCCGCTTCCTCCTCGACTTCTACCCGGCCGCCTTCATCCCCGTGCTCTATGAGACCTTGGGCGTGCTGATCTTCGCGGCCCGGGGAGGCGCGCGCGACGGGCTCCTGATCGCCGCCGACCGCGCCCTCTTCGGGGTCGACGTGACCGTCTGGCTCGAGAGGTTCGTCCGGCCCTGGCTGACCAACCTCTTCTATCTCGCCTACACGACCTATTACTTCATCTCCCTTGCGCTCGGATTCGCGCTGTGGCGCCGCGACGTACCGGCGCTGCGCCGGTACATCTTCACGCTGACCCTCTGCTATTACGTCTCCTACGCGGGATACTTCGTGATCCCGGCGCTCGGACCGCGCTTCGCTCTGGCGAACCGCCAGACGGTCGTCCTCGAATCGACGCCCGTCGCGGCCGCGATCGCGAAAGCCTTGAACGAGCTCGAGCACACGAAGCTCGACGTGTTCCCCTCGGGCCACACGATGCTCGCGGCGGCCGTCCTGTTCGTCGCGTACCGCCGCGCGCGCAACGTGTTCTGGTGGCTCCTTCCCGTCGCGACCTTGCTGATCCTGTCGACGGTGTACTGCCGGTATCACTACGTCGTGGACGTTCTCGCGGGACTGGTCCTGGCCGCCGTCACCGTCCCGGCGGGCGATGCGCTCTACGATCGGATCGTGGGGAAGTTCAGAGTCGAGAGTTGAGAGCTATAGCGGACAGCTACCCGATGTTCCGGTCGTACATCCGATACGTCTTGTAAACCCGTCCGCCCCAGAGGTCGGCTGCCCGGATGACGGCTTCGTTGTCCTCGAGCAGCCACGACATCTCACACCCGGTGTACCGGCGTTCGAGAGCGGCCCTCAACCCTTTCTCGAACATGACGGCCTGGATGCCGCGCAGGCGCCACTCCTTTCGGATCCCCAGGGTCAGCACGCGGATCGATCGAATCTTCTTCAAACCGAGCAGGAACTTCAGCCATCCGAAAGGGAGCAGTCGGCCCTTCAGCGGCTTCATCGCGACGTTGTAGTCCGGCAGCGTCAGCATGAAGGCGATGGGCTCGGCGGATCCGTCCGGGCGCAGGAGTTCGGCCAGGAAGAGAAAGTCTTCGTCGACGAGGGGCTTCAGGCGCTTCGCCATGAAGTCCATCTCCTCGGAAGTCATCGGTACGAAGCCCCAGTTCTTCTCCCAGGCCGCGTTGTAGACCTCGCGGATTTTCGGAAGGTCAGCGGCGAGGCTCTTCTTCGAGATCTTCCGGACGACCACGTCCTTCTCGCGCCGCGCGATCCTTTCCGCCATCCTGGTCAGCCTCGCGAGAGGATCCACCTTGATCTCGAACCAGTACGCGAGGAGGTCCTTCGCCTTCCGGAATCCGGCCTCCTCGACGAGCACGGGGTAGTACCGGGGGTTGTAGGTCATCATCAGGACGGGCGAGGAATCGAATCCGTCGACCAGCAGCC
>JBDUBP010000026.1:0-2438 GCA_040004075.1 Acidobacteriota bacterium
CCCGGCTCTCTTGTTTCGGCGGAGGAGTTGATTGACGCCGCCGTCTCCCCTTCTTCCCTGGACGCAAGTGCCGCGCTTCCTCATCGCCCCTCACCCCGGCCCTCTCCCCCGGCGCGCGGGGAGAGGGGGGAGAGCCTACCTACCCCGCCGCTGGCAGTGTGATCGTGAAGACCGAGCCCTTGCCGACCTCGCTCTCGACCGTCAGATCCCCGCCCATCGCTCTTGCCAGCTCGCGGCTGATCGGGAGGCCCAGTCCGACCCCGCGCCTCGCGGCCGGGACCTGGCTCCGGTCGAGCTGCACGAACGGCTCGAAGATCCGGTCCTGCTGGTCAGGAGAGATGCCTCTGCCGGTGTCCTGCACGCGGACTAGAACCGTCCCTTCCTCCGCCTCGACGTCGATCCGGATGCGGCCGCCTCTGGGCGTGAACTTGATCGCGTTGGTCAGCAGGTTCAGCAGGATCTGCTGCAGGCGGTCCGGGTCCGCGCACACGTCCGTCCCGTGTGCGCGCGCGTCGAACGAGAAGGCGAGCCCCGCCTCTTCCAGGCGCGGCCGCAGCAGC
This sequence comes from Acidobacteriota bacterium, assembly GCA_040004075.1. GTDB lineage: Bacteria > Acidobacteriota > Thermoanaerobaculia > UBA5066 > Gp7-AA6 > JALYUA01. The sequence goes on from JBDUBP010000026.1 coordinate 561, forward strand.
GCCTCGGCCCGCGTCAGCGCCGTTCCCAGCGAGACCGTCTCCGTCCGGACGTCGACCTTGCCGGATTCGACCTTCGCGAAGTTCAGGATGTCGTCGATCAGCGTCACGAGGTTCTGCGTCGCGCCCTGGATCCCGGCGACGTCTTCGCGCTGGCGGTCCGAGAGCGGGCCGTGGTTGCCGGTCGAGAGGATCTCCGCGAAGATCGCGATCGACTGCAGCGGCGTGCGCAGCTCGTGCGACATCATCGAGAGGAACCGCGACTTCACCTGGTTGCTGCTCTCCGCGGCGTTCTTCGCCAGGAGGAGCTGCTCCTCGAACCGGTCGCGCTGCCGGGTCCGCAGGATCGCGCACTCCGTGACCGCAACGCCTCGCTCCTCGCGCCGGACGGCGTTGACGAGGACCGGCACGTCCTGACCGTCCGCGTGGCGCATCGACAGGTAGATCTCCTCGGCGCGGCCCTGGAGCTTCAGAAGCGGGAAGAAGTGCGTCTGGTGGAAGACGCGCGCGCCCGGCGTCAGCAGGAGATCGATCGTCGCCTTCTCGAGGTCCGCCGGCGAGCGGCCGAGCCAGCCACCGAGCGTCGCGTTCGCGCGGAGAATCTGTCCGTCGTCCGCGAAGGAGAGGAAGCCGGCGGGTGAAGAGTCGAGCTTCGAATCGGCCACGGTTGCCAGGGACGAAGGGGAAAGGCCCGTCAACCCTGCCGGAGATGCTCGCCGTCGGCGAGAGACGAAGCGAAGGCCGGGACGTCCACCGGGTGGGTTGCCGAAAGGAATTCCTTCATCACAGCGATCGTCTCCTCGGGATGGCTCATGTGCGGGCAATGCCCCGTCGCGGCCATGCGGTGGAGCACGCTGCCGGGAAGATGCCGCTGGACGTAGTCGCCCACCGCGTCCGGCGCGATCGCGTCGTCGGCGCACTGAATGATGAAGGCGGGCGTCTTGAGTTTCGGGAGGTCGGCGCGGTTGTCGGCGAAGAACGTCACCTCCGCGAAGCGCCGAGCGATGTTCGGATCCGTGGAACAAAAGCTCTGCTCGAGCTCCCGAGCCAGCTCGGGACGGTCCGCGTTCTTCATCACGACGGGCGCGAGAAAGCTCGCCCAGCCGAGGTAGTTCTTGTCCATCACCTCGAACAGCCCTTCGAGGTCGGCGCGCTCGAAGCCGCCGGTGTAGCCGGGCTCGTTGACGTAGCGCGGCGACGGCCCGATCAGGATCAGCCGCTCGAAGCGCTCCGGCTCGCGGATCGCGGCGAGGACGCCGGTCATGCAGCTGACGGAGTGGCCGACGTAGACCGCGTCGCGAAGGTCCAGCGCCTCGCAGACGTCGAGGACGTCCTGCGCGTAGCCGTCGAGCGTGCCGTAGCGCTCCGCGGAGTATGCCCGGACGTCGGATTTGCCGGCGCCGACGTAGTCGAAGAGCACGATCCTGTAGTCGTCCTCGAACGCCGGGGTCACGAACCGCCACATGTTCTGGTCGCAGCCGAAGCCGTGCGCGAACAGCATCGGCCGAGTGCCGCGGCCGGAGACCTGGACGTTGTTACGGGTCAGGACGTCGGGGCTCATCGGATTCGACCCTCCTCGGGTTCAAAGTGGGTGGAGCGGCGATTCTATTCGGAAGCGCGGGGCCGCGAGAATCGTCCGGCCTGCCGCGTCGAGATCCACCGGGCGGGCCCCCGAAAATCCCTTGTCCTGTATGCCGGAGACCTTCCCCCGGCGGCCGGGCCGGTCAATACGGGGACATCGCGAACACTCGCCGCATTCGAAGGCAACCGGCCGCGCCGACGGCGGACGCGGCCGGTCCTCCTTCGCGGGATTCGGGATCGGCCCCCGGATCGCATATCCTCCCGGAAACACTCGAAGGAGGCCTCATGCGATCGCTACCG
>JBDUBP010000082.1:0-2421 GCA_040004075.1 Acidobacteriota bacterium
CGGTCCGCCGCGCGTCCACCATGATGATCCTCGCGGTGTCGGCGATGGCGCTCCCGGCAGTCTTCGCACAGGCCGAGCACAGCGCGTTTCTGCAGGAGGAGGTCTCGGTGGGAATCGCCGTGCTCCTCCTGACGACGTACGCGGCCTACATCGGGTACTCCTACTTCTCCCGCGCGGGCCGCGCCGCCGCCCGGCAAACGGAGGCGCCCCCGCCCGGCGCCCACGCGCGGCCCTGGGGACTCGGGCGCTCCTTCGGCGTCCTCGCGGCCGCGGTCGTGGCCACCGCGGCCGCGAGCGAGCTGCTGGTGGGAGCGGTCGAGCCGGTGTCCCGCTCGCTCGGACTGTCGTCCTTTTTCGTCGGCCTGATCGTGATCCCGATCATCGGCAACATCGCGGAGTACTACAGCGCCGTCCAGTTCGCCCGCGCGAACCGCATGGAGCTCGCGTTCTCGATCGCGGCGAGCTCCTCGATCCAGGTCGCCGTCTTCGTCGCCCCCTGCCTCGTGCTGGCGAGCCTCTTTCTGCACCCGCTGAACCTGATCTTCCGGCCGATGGAGCTCGTCGCGCTCCTCGCCTCGTCGGCGATCTTCGCCTACATCTCGCTCGACGGCGAAAGCGACTGGCTCGAGGGCGCGCAGCTCCTCGCGCTCTATTTGATCTGCGCGGTGACGTTCTTCTTCGTCCGGGTGTGACGTCGCCCCGCCCGCGGATCTGGGTCGACACCGACGTGGCGCTCGGAAGCCGCTCGGGAGACGTCGACGACGGATTCGCCCTCGCCGCGCTCTTTGCGGCGGCGCGAATCGGAAGAATCGAACTCCTGGGCGTCTCGACGGTCACCGGCAATGTCTCCGCCGCAGAGGCGGAAGGCTGCGCTCGATCGTTGGCAGAAGCCGCGGACGTCGCCGTGACAATCGTGCGGGGAGGCGATGGGTCCGGAGCCACGGCCGCGGCAGGAGAGGCAATCGCGGCGCTTCCGGCCGGCGCGTCCCTCGTCGCGATCGGTCCCCTGTCGAACGTCGCCGCCGCTCTCCGCGCAGATTCTCGCGTCGCCGATCGCGTCGCCCTTCGGATCGTCGGCGGAAACCTCTCTTCCCGCGGCGTCCTTCCTCCCCTCTGGCCGCACGAGTTCAATCTGGCGAAAGATCGTGGCGCGGCCCGCGAGGTACTCGCGACGCCCTGGCTCGACCTCGTTGTCTACCCGCTCGACATCGTTCGGCGCCTCCGTTGCGACGGGCGCCGCCTCGATGCGATCTCCTCGTGCGGTCCGGCCGGAGCGCTTCTCGCCCGAGGCTCGCGTCGCTGGCTCACTCGGTCCCGCTGGCGCCACGGACGTCGGGGTTTCCCGGTCTGGGATCTTTCCCCGGCTCTCGAAGCGGCCGATTGCCTCTCCGTGCTCATTGAGGCTCGGCGTTTTCCGATGTCGCAGCGCGCGTTCGCGGGGATCCCCGATCCGGTCCGCACGGCGGTCGCCTTCGACCCGATCCGGGCATGGGCCCTGTTTGAGGAGCTCCTCGGGGCGCCGGCGTTGCGAGGCTCTCGAGAGCGGTGATAAGAAGCGGGTCAAACACCTCCAGCGCACGAACATCCCAAGGGTCGGGGAGGTTTCGCAAAAAATCGGAGGCGGACCATGACGGGACTCGCATTCTCGGAGCGGCGTCTTCGAATTGGGGTGTTTGCTGTGCTGGCTTTCTTCCTGGCGCACACAGGCTCAGGTGGGACCCCCGGAATCAGCGAGAAGACCAGAGAACGACTGTCCGGGCTGCACCTGCCTTTCATAGCCAATGCGGGGCAGACCGACGCCGCGGTCGCTTACTACGCCCAAACATTCGCCGGCACGATCTTCATCACGCGCGACGGCCGGATCGTGTACTCGTTGCCGGGGGAGAGAGCCTCGGCCTCGGGCAGGGGGTCTGGCGGCAGGACGCCTGGCTGGTCCCTGACGGAGACCGCGGTGGGCGGAAGAGCCCGTCCGAGCGGAGGCGATCGGGCGTCCACCCGAGTCAGTTACTTCCTCGGCAATGACCCTGCGCGCTGGCGGAGCGGACTCGAAACCCTCGAAGACGTCTCCCTGGGGGAAGTCTGGCCCGGGATCGTAGTCAAGCTTCGGGCGCAAGGCAGGAGTGTCGAGAAGCTCTTCACGGTGCAGCCGGGTGCCGATGCGTCCCGGATCCGAATGAGGGTGGCGGGTGCGCGGCGGCTGGGCACGGATCACGCCGGTGCGCTGATCGCGTCCACGGGACCTGGAGACGTGACGTTCAGTGCGCCGGTCGCGTATCAGGAACGCGGTGGCGTACGCCGCGAGATCCAGGTGGCTTATGACGTTCGTGGCCGTAGCTACGGCTTCCGGTTGGGTGGATACGATCCTGCGCTGCCGGTGGTGATCGATCCTCTGCTGCAGGCGACGTACTTGGGCGGGAGCGG
>JBDUBP010000007.1:0-8018 GCA_040004075.1 Acidobacteriota bacterium
GCCCCGGCTGTTCACGCGGTTCTCGGCGCGGGCGCAGGCGCGATGACGGCCCGGAACTGGCGGCCCGCCGCCGCGATTCTTCTGGCGCTCATCCTCCTGCTGCTCGCGCCCCGGTGGCTCGAGAGGGGCGCCTTGAACGACCTCTGGAGCATCGCGTTTGCCATCGTGCTCGCCTCCGCCTGGAACATCCTCGGAGGCTTCGCGGGACAGATCTCGATCGGCTACTCCGCGTTTCTGGGCATCGGCGCCTACACGACAGCTCTCCTGTCGCTGAAGGGAATCGGGCCGTACTGGACGCTCCCGCTCGGCGCGCTCCTCGGCGCCGCGTTCTCGTACGTCGTCGGGCTTCCGACCTTCCGGCTCCGGGGGCCCTACTTCACGATCGCCACGATTGGCGTCTCGGAAGCCGTCCGGGTGTACGCGGCGGGCGTCTCCTACACGGGCGGATCGAGCGGGCTCCGCATGCCTCCGGGCACGTTTGACTTCGAGCGCGACTACGCCGCCATGATGATTCTCGCGGCCGCGGTCGTTCTTCTCTCGGTCTGGATCCGGTCGAGCGCGTTCGGGAAGGCGCTTTTCGCGATCCGCCAGGACATCGACGCCGCGGAGGCTCTCGGCATCCACTCGACCCGCGTCAAGCTGGTGGCGCATGCGGTGTCGGCGGCGATCGTCGCCCTGGCGGGCGGCCTTTTCGCCATCAATTTCCAGTACATCTCGCCTGGGTCGGTGTTCGATTTTCGTCTGAGCCTCTCGATCGTTCTCATGCCGATCGTCGGCGGCATCGGAACGGTGGCGGGTCCGATTCTCGGCGCGATCATCTTCAGCTACCTGCAGATCAAGCTGCTCTCGACGCCCGCGCTGCGGGATTCGTATCTCTTTCTCTACGGCGGCCTCCTGATGGTCGTCATGCTGTTCGAGCCGCGGGGGCTGGTCGGCGCGTGGCAGCGGCTTCAGGGGCTCCTGCGGCTTCCGATGCGGAGGGCGGTGCCGCGTGCCTGACGCGTTGCTGGCCGTGTCGAACGTGTCGAAGCGGTTCGGCGGCCTCCTCGCCTTGAACGCGGTCTCCTTCGAAGTCGAGGCCGGGCAGATCTACGGGGTCATCGGGCCGAACGGCGCCGGAAAGACGACGCTCTTCTCCTGCCTGGTCGGAGCAGCCCGTCCCACCGCCGGCGAAATTCGATTCCTGGGAGACCGAATCGACAGGCTGCCCAACTGGGCGGTGGTCTCCCGGGGGGTGGTCCGGACGCACCAGATCGTCAGGCCCTTCCGGCAGATGACCGTCCGGGAGAACGTCTCCGTCGGCGCGTACTTCGGCGCGGGCCACCGACGGGGCGCCGAAGCGGCGTGGCGCGTGGATTCGATTCTCGAGAAGACGGGACTCGCCGCTCGCGCGGAGGTGCTCGCCGGGACGCTCACGATCGGCGAGTCCAAGCGACTCGAGATCGCCCGCGCCCTCGCCGCCGAGCCCTCCGTTCTGTGTCTCGATGAGGTGATGGGCGGGCTGAATCCCTCCGAGATCCAGGGCGCGATGGCGCTCATCCGGACCCTCCGGGAGGCCGGGCTCACGGTGCTGCTGATCGAGCATCACGTTCACGCCGTGGTCGGCCTGTCCGACCGTATTCTGGTTTTGAACTTCGGGGAGAAGATCGCGGAAGGGACGCCGGCGGGCGTGATGCGCGATCCCGCCGTGATCTCGGCGTATCTCGGGGAAGACACGGGCGCGGAGTCTCCCTCGTGAGCCTCCTCGCGGCGGAAGGCATTCACTCCTTCTACGGCGACGTGCAGGCCCTGTGGGACGTCTCCTTCGACGTGAAAGAGGGCGAGATCGTCACGCTGATCGGCTCGAACGGCGCGGGGAAGTCGACCCTGCTGAAAACCGTGGCGGGGCTGCTGGCGCCCCGACGGGGCCGCGTCGTCCTGGATGGGAAGGACGTGGCGGGGGAGCCGGCCTACCGGCTGGTCGAGCGCGGGCTCGTTCTAATCCCGGAAGCGCGGCAGCTCTGGCCTACGATGACCGTCCGCGAGAACCTCGAGATGGGCGCGTACTCCCGCGCGGCGCGGCCGGAGCGCGCGAAGAGCCTCGAGCGGGTCCTCGCGATGTTCCCCGTGCTCGAGAAGAGGGCGCGGCAGAATGCGGGCACGCTCTCGGGAGGCGAACAGCAGATGTGCGCCATCGGACGCGGCCTGATGGCGCGTCCGAGGATTCTGCTGCTCGACGAACCGGCGCTCGGGCTCGCGCCGAAGCTCGTGCGCGAGGTCTTCGCCGCGTTGAAGGAGATTCGCGCCGGTGGCGTCACTCTTCTGCTGGTCGAGCAGAACGTGCCTCACGCGCTGGCGCTCGCCGACCGCGCGTACGTCCTCGAATCCGGGCGCGTCACCCGCTCCGGTCCCTGCACCGAGCTCTCCAGCGACCCGCGCGTTCGCGAAGAGTTTCTCGGGATTGCCTCCATTTGAGCGGGAGCGCGGCCGCGCGGCTGTTCTCCCACCTGTCGGCCAGACCCGACGGGGACGCCGTCGTGTTCGGGGGCCGAACATTGACGTTCGGCGAGCTCGACTCCCTCTCGCGCCGCTACGCGGGCGGGCTCTCCGCCCTCGGGGTGCGCAAGGGCGATCGCGTCGCGGCGTTTGCCGAGAGCCTGCCGGAGACGATCATCGCGATGCTCGGGCACTACCGGCTGGGAGCCATCCACGTTCCCATCAATACGCGCTATCGCGGGGAGGAGGCCGGCCACATCCTCGAGGATTCTGGCGCCGGCACCGTGATCGTCCGCGCCCGCAGCGAATCCGAGACCGTCCTGCGGGGCCTTCCCGGGAAGCGCCGCGTGATCACGATCGGCGCGGAACCGGGTTCGGAATCGCTGTCGCTCTCGTTCGAATCGCTGCTCGCGAGCGCTGAACTACCCGGCGAGCCTTCCTGCGAGGACGGCGACGTCGCCCTGCTCGTCTACACGTCGGGGACGACCGGCAAGAGCAAAGGCGCGGCTCTCTCCTACGGCGCCCTGGTCGCGAACATGGAGTCGCTGACGCGTCTCTGGCGTTTCACGGAGGCCGACCGGCTCGTCCTGACGCTTCCGCTGTTCCACGTCCACGGGCTGTGCATCGGAGTGCACGGAGCGCTCGTCGCCGGCGCGGCCATCCTGCTCTTCGAGCGCTTCGACCCGGCGCACGTGATTCGGGCCTTCGAGGAGCAGGGCGCCACGATCTTCATGGGCGTCCCCACGATGTACGTTCGTCTTCTCGAGGCTCTGGATGAGCGTCCCGGCCTCGCGGCGGCGCTCGCCCGGGGACGCCTCTTCACCTCCGGAAGCGCCGCTCTGCCCGCAGCGCACTTCGAGGAGTTTCATCGCCGCACGGGCCACCGCATCCTGGAGCGCTACGGGATGACGGAGACGCTCTTCACGCTCTCGAATCCCTACGAGGGGGAGCGGCGCGCCGGCACCGTCGGTCTGCCGGTCCCCGGCTGCGAGGTGCGTCTCGTCGAGGACAACGGGCAGGAAGCGCCGCAGGACGCGCCCGGCGAGGTGCTCGTGCGCGGCGAGAACCTCATGACCGGGTACTGGGGCAAGCCGGCGGAAACCGCCGCCGCCTTTCGCGACGGATGGTTCTCGACCGGGGACATCGCCCGCCGGGACGCCGCCGGCTACGTGAGCATCGTCGGGCGCAAGTCCGTCGACGTGATCAAGAGCGGAGGCTTCAAGATCTCCGCGCGGGAGATCGAAGACGTTCTGCGCGAGCATCCCCGCGTCCGCGAAGTGGCGGTGGTCGGCCAGCCCGATCCGGTCTGGGGCGAACGAATCGTCGCCGCCGTCGTCCTGCGGGACGAGAGGGGGCCGGTGGATTCCGCGGAGCTGCTGAACGAGCTGACGGCCTTCACAGGAAAGAGCCTCGCCGACTACAAGCGGCTGCGCGCGGTGTGCGTGCTGCCGGAGCTTCCCCGCAACGCGATGGGGAAGGTGCAGAAGCATCGGATTCTGGAAGTGCTCGGGAACGAGTAGCCGTACCCCTGACGAGCGTCTTCGCGGCTGAATCCGTTTCCAACCGCGGGCGTAGGTGGGAGCGGAGGATCTATTTCTGATGAGACATTCCATTTCCGCGGAACCGTCGGCGCGCAAACGGGGACGGAGCGCATCGCGACCGACGTCCGCGACCGGTTCGTGAATGGCGACGCGAGCGTGAACGGCGCGGGAACGGCGAGCCGTTGATGCCGGACACCTCGAAGACACGGGCGTTTCAGGTCTCCGCACCGAAGGGCTCGCTCGATCTGGTCCGGCGCGACCCCGTCGAACCCGGACGCGGCGCGGTCCGCATTCGGGTCGAGGCCTGCGGAATCTGCCACAGCGACGTGCTCACCCGGGACGGCCTCTGGCCCGGCATTTCGTTTCCCCGCGTTCCGGGCCACGAGATCGCCGGATCGATCGAAGCGCTCGGGCCCGACGTTGCGGGGTGGCGGGTCGGGGATCGGGTGGGCGTCGGCTGGCATGGGGGCCATTGCGGGCACTGCGATTCGTGCCGGCGCGGCGATTTCGTGACCTGCCAGGTCGCCGCTCAGGTGCCGGGTATCTCCTACGACGGCGGGTACGCGGACACCATGATCGCCCCCGCCGGCGCGCTCGCGCGCATCCCCGGAGAGCTTTCGGCGGTCGAGGCGGCGCCGCTCCTCTGCGCGGGCATCACGACCTTCAACTCCCTGCGCCACAGCGGGGCCCGTCCCGGCGATCTCGTCGCGGTGCTCGGCGTCGGCGGCCTCGGCCACCTCGCCGTGCAGTTCGCCGCGAAGATGGGCTTCGAGACCGTGGCGATCGCGAGAGGAAAAGATAAAGAAGGCCTATCCCGGGAGCTCGGGGCGCGCCATGCGATCGACAGCGAGGCATCCGACCCCGCGGCCGAGCTCACGCGCCTCGGAGGAGCGAAGGTCATCCTCGCGACGGTCACGAGCGGACAGGCGATGACCGCGGCCCTGCCCGGCCTCGCGGTGGACGGGAAGCTCGTCGTTCTGGGAGCGCCCCACGATCCGCTGTCGGTTCCCGCCGGCCTCCTGATCGGCGGCCGGCGGTCCATCGCGGGCTGGCCCTCCGGGACCTCCATCGAATCCGAGGACGCGATGAAGTTCGCCGTGCAGACGGGGGTCCGCTCCAGAAACGAGATCTTCCCGCTCGACCGCGCGCCGGAAGCCTACGACCGGATGATGAGCGGGAAAGCGAGGTTCCGGGTGGTCTTGGAGATGAGTTGAGAGTTCCGGGTTGAGAGTTGAGAGTTGAGAGTTGTGGGTTGAGCGGAAATCGAGGAGCTGGTTCCGGTTTCCCGCACGAGCTCTTACCTCTTAACGCTGGACTCTCAACTCTCGACTTTCTCAGAGCGACTTCAGGTACTCGATCAACTCCCCCTTCTCCTGATCCGAAAGCCGCAGGCCGAAATGCCGGTCGTAGTGTTCGACCACGGCGCGGTAGTCGGCGAAGCGGCCGTCGTGGTAGAAGCCTCCCTTCGCGCGCGCGAAGAGCCCCGCGAGAGGCGTCGTCCGGTAGAACTTCTTGTCCGGCGACCGGCTCGCCTGGAAGTCGTCGATGCCGATCTCCTCGCCCGTGTGCATGGACCATCCGGGCTCGATGAAGAGGGGCGGAACATGGCAGCTCGCGCAGCGGCCCTTCCCTTCGAACATGAGCCGGCCGCGCTGGGCGGCGGGTCCGTCGTAGGAATCATTCTTCGGTTTCGGCGCCGGGATCGCCAGCTGGTAGTAGTGGAGCGCGGCGAGCTTCCCGCTCACGAGATCCGGAGTGTTGCGCACGTTCCCGAACCCGGCCTTCGAGCCGACCGGATACTGTTCCGGGTTCTTCTGGATCCGGGGATCGAAAAAAGTCCCCTTGCCGTGCATCTGTGTGATCGCGACGTAAGCGTTCCAGTAGGGGACGGATCCCCAGCCGTTGTACGTGTGGAGATTGACGCCCGCCAGCCCGAAGGCGGCCGGGATGAGGGTCGCCGCCGACTTACCGTCCGGCCGTAACCCCTTTCCGTCCTGATCGAGCTCGGCGTCGTATTTTCCGGGACCCCACGCCATCAGGACCTTCTTGACCGTCGCCTCATCCACTCCGAGCAGGTCCTGGAACGGCTTCAAGTTGGGAGCCATCGCCACGATGGCGCCGACGTCGAGATCGCGGTTGGGCCAGCCGTCGCGCCTCCGGCCGACGCCTTTGGCGAAGGAGTCATCGACCGTCGAGTGGCAGAACGCGCAGCGGATTCCGATCCCCGTCACCTTCTTGAGGTCCTTGTCGACGATGGCTTTGACCCCGATGACGGCATCCGCCTGGAGCAGCGCCAGCGTCGTCTCCGGTTTGTCGAGGCTCACGGTGCCGTTCTTCAAGCCGTCGACCACGCTCTTCGGGAGCCGTTCAACGTCGACCTTCAGGCCGACCTTGAGGGCGTCCGCCGCTTTCAGTCCCGGGCCGACACCGCCCTGCTTTTCGCCGAGGATCGCTTCGTGGAGGCGGGTGGTCGCCCAGAACGCTTCGCTTCCGAACGTGTCATATCGGAAGGTCTCTCGCCCCTCCTTCAACATCCGTTGGGAGTTGCTCTCGATGTCATCCGTTGGAGCGGCGCCCGCTTTCTTCTCCGACCCGGCCGCGGGACTCGTCTGAACGGCTGTGGGTCCCGACAGACCCGAAAAGGCCACCAGGACGACCGGAACGAGAGGGAAAATCCACCGTTGGCGCATAGGATCCTCCTGAAGTGTGAACATGATCAGAGCAATACGCGCTTCCGCCATCGAGAGCCGAGAACCGAGAATCGTCCGTCGAACGCCCCCTGTTCGGGACGCGCGACGCAAACAACGTCCTTTGCCCCAATAGAGTCCCGAGACCTCCGTGCGGTGACGAGATTTTTGAGAATTTAAGGAAAAGATGCCACGGTTCGCTGGCGGAAGGACTCCGTAGGGTCAGCAGTTGAAGGAGAGGATCGAAGGTGCCGCGGAAAACGCCGAGAGAGGTTCAGCTGGGAGAAGCGATGACGGACGAACAGCTCGTCCGGCGCGTCCTGACAGGAGAGAAAGCGTTCTTCGAGAACCTCCTTCACCGGCACAGCCAGCAGGTCTATCGGGCTGCGCGCGCGATCCTGAGAGACGACGACGAAGCGGCCGACGTCGTCCAGGAGGCCTATCTCCGGGCATATCGGAATCTCCATCAATTTGCGGGACGCGCGAAGTTCTCCACCTGGCTGACCAGGATCGCGGTGAATGAAGCACGAGCCCGGCACCGCAAGAGCAGGACGGGAGGCGACAAGACCGGAGCCTTCGTCACGGGGAAAGTGGTCCCTGATGAGCCCACGGCCGAGCTCGACCCGGAGAAGCGAGCCTTGGTCGGGGAAGTCGGAAGCATGGTGGAGGCGGCGATCGATGCTCTCCCTGATCTGTATCGCACGGTTTTTGTGATGCGAGCCGTGGAGGAATTGAGTACCGCCGATACGGCGGCTTGCCTGAATCTCTCGCAGGATGCGGTGAAGACTCGGCTCCGCCGGGCCAGGGCGTTGCTGCGCAAGAAACTCTACGCTTCGGTTGGGCCCGCGCGTCGGGAGGCCTTTCGATTCGCCGGAAAGAGATGTCTTCGAATGTGGGTAGAAGAGATTTCTCCATCGATCAGATCCATCGGGCGAGCCGGAGCCGCCCCGACAGGCGGACTCTGACGGGTTGGATTCGAGGGCGAAGGAGTCGTTTCCATTCGTTAAGATCTTTTCAGGGGGAGATCCGTATTCCGACCAAGAAGACCGACGACACCTACGACGTCCTGATCATCGGAGGGGGTCAGGCCGGAGTCCCCCTCGCCCACGCGCTCGCGAAACAGGGCAAGAGCGTCGCGCTCGCGGAGCGAAAGGATTTGGGGGGCTCCTGCGTCAACTTCGGCTGTACTCCGACTAAGGCCGTCATCGCTTCGGCCAGGGTCGCCCAGCTCGCGCGGCGCGGTGGCGAGTTCGGGCTGATGATTCCCAGAGTCGAGGTGGATTTCCCTCGCGTGCTCGCGCGCGCCAGAGGCATC
>JBDUBP010000036.1:0-7965 GCA_040004075.1 Acidobacteriota bacterium
AGCTCGGGACGCGCGTGGCGCGGGTCCTTGCGGACCGCGCCCGGCACGGCGTGGCCGTCCGCGTCCTCGTGGACGGATGGGGCTCATCCCTGGGCGCGCTCGCGAACGAGATGAGGGCGGCCGGAGCGCACGTCGAGGTCTACAAACCCCTCCGCGTCTATTCGCTCTACAAGGTGGGCAATCGTACCCATCGGCGAATTTTCACCGTCGACGGCCGTATCGGGTTCTGCGGCGGCGTCGGGATAGACGACCGGTGGAAGGGCGACGCGCGCAACCCTTCGGAATGGAGGGAAACGATGATTCGCGTGGAGGGGCCGGTCGTTGCCCAGCTGCAGCACGTGTTCTTCGAAGACTGGGTCCACACGACGGGCGAGGTTCTACACGGCGGCGCGCAGTTTCCGGAGTCGCGCCCCGCCGGCGACATGCTCGCGCAGGCGATCTCGAGCTCCCGCACCGACCAGAGCTCGATGGCCAAGCTCCAGTACTACATGGCCATCCAGGCGGCTCGCCGCCGCATCTGGATCGAGAACGCGTACTTCGTTCCTGACCGCCAGATCCGCCAGGGGCTCGTCCAGGCGGTCGCGCGCGGCGTCGATGTCCGGGTCCTGGTGCCCGGCAAGTACATCGACAGTCCCAACGTGCGCAACGCGTCTCGCTTTCATTACAACGAGCTGCTCGACGGCGGGGTGCAGATCTTCGAATATCTCCCGACGATGATGCACAACAAGGTCATGGTCGTGGACGGAATCTGGACCTCGATCGGCTCGATCAACTTCGTCAATCGATCCATGAAGAGAAACGGCGAGGCGAGCGTCTCCGTCTACGACCGGCGCTTCGCGGATTCCGTCGAGAAGATGATCGAGGTCGATCTGTCTCGAAGCGAGCAGTTCACCAAAGAGAAATGGCACAAGCGGGGACTGCTCGCGCGATTCGGAGAGCTCTTCTTCTGGCTCTTTTCGGAGAATTACTGACGGTTTTCCGTCGTCCGTTTTTTGTTTCAGTTCTCAGGCGTTAAAACCGGGGTCCTTCATCCGATCAGCGGGGGGGAACGGCGGTCAATCGCGGCTTGCCGGGCTTGTCTGGGGAGTCGGCCACGACTCGCAGCGCGCTCGAGAGGCGCTTCTCCGCGGCCTCTGTCTCCTCCGGGCGGCACGAATAGGTGACTCCGTCGTCGCCGACCCGGAACTCTGGAAACCGGCTCATTTCGTCCCGCTCCCGCCGGCTCAACGCCCGCGTGAGCCGCGCGACGCAGTGCATGACGGGACGCCGCGTCTCCCACCGGGTCTCGACTCGAACCGCTGCCACACGAGGGACCATGATCGCTCTCCATGGGGATGAGGGAGCAAAACACGGGCCAGAGCGGGCCGGGGATCGCGCATCGGTTACGATCTGTTCTTCGATGCTCGACAAGCTTCTGGCGCTCGATCGGCCCATGGTCGTGTTCGACACGGAAACGACCGGCACCAATCCCCGCGCGGATCGCATCGTGGAAATCGCCTGCGTGAAGGTCTATCCCGACGGGCGCCGCGAAAGCTGGGTCCGGCGGATGAACCCGCGGATGCCCATTCCGCCGGCATCGACGGCGATCCACGGAATCTCAGACGCGGACGTAGCGGACCTCGTCGGCTTCGCGGAACTTGCGCAGGAGCTCGCGGCTTTTCTCGACGGTTGCGATCTTGCCGGCTACAACATCGCCGGCTTCGACTTGCCGGTCCTGAGGATCGAGTTTCTGCGCGCCGGCCTCGAGTTCGACATCTCGAATCGCCGCCTGGTGGATGCTCAGCGGATCTTCTTCGCGCACGAGCCGCGTCACCTGTCCGCGGCGGCCCGCTTCTATTGTCAGTCCGATCACGCGGGCGCTCACGGGGCTCTCGCGGATGCCGAGATGACCCTGCGGGTGCTCGAGGGGCAGCTCGCCCGCTACGCGCAGCTACCGCGGTCCGTGCTCGAGCTGCACGAACTCTATTGCGCGGGACTCGACCGGGACATGGATCCCGAGGGCCGTATCCGGCTCATCAACGGCGAGCCGACGGTTAACTTCGGAAAGAATCGCGGCCGCACGCTGAAGGACATGAACCGCGACGAGCCGGGATTTCTCAAGTGGATCATGAAGGGGGAGTTCTCGATTCCCGTCAAGGAAATCGTCCGCAAGTTCCTTTCCCCCCCGCCGGGCGGGTCGGGTCCGTCAGGCCCGTCGCCCCGGCCGGGCAACTGAGTACCGGGTACCGCGTCCGTACCGAGAACCGGTCACGGATTACGAAGCTGAGAGCCGTTATCCGGCCTTCGAGACCCTCTTGAAACGGAGCGTCTCGCCCGATTTCAGCTCGCGCAGACGGATCGAGCCGGGCTCGATCTCCACGGTCCACTTCCCGCGCGCGCCGCGCATCGCAAAGGCGCAGCTCGAGCCGGAAGTTTCGCCGGCGAATCCGTCGCCTCGTGGCGCCAGATGGAATCCGCACGCGGCATTGGCTTCGCTGTCGCTGAACTGGGCGGCCATCGGAGACATGGAGGTCACCGTGGCATCGAAGTGTGGGATATACCCGAAGTAGACGTCCTTGCCCTGCAGCTCGAGGCGGACGAGCCCCTGGCGGCGGACGTTCTCACCCTGATACCTCCCGGTGACCGCGAGAAAGAGATCGTAGGGATGAGCCGAATCGGCGCCCACCGGACGGAGGTCCACCTGAAGGTCATTGCCGGGGGTCGAGCCCTGAAACGTCCCCGAGAGGACCGAAGCCAGCTCGAAGACCTGATTCCCGGCGGAAGCGGCGTAGGCCGCGGAGGCCGCCAGGATCGCGGCGGAGAAAAGAAGTGTCGGAATGAGCCTTTTCATGGTGAATAAACCTCCATCGGTCCCGCGTGCGAGAAGCGTTCCACGAAGAATGCGGCCTCTGCTGCAGCGAACCCGCTGACAGGACGGGAATTTGAGAGAGCGCGCCCCCGGGGGCGCCGGTCGGGTGTCCTCGGGGGAGGTCGGATTATCTCGCGGATGGGACGGACCGAAGCCCCGTCAACGTGCGGCGCATCGCCTGGTCGAGAGCCTCCTGGAGCGCGGCTTTCTCGTTATCCACACCGCGATAGTTGGGCCGGGAGATCAGCGATTCCGCCTGGAACTCGGTGAGCGTCCGGCCCCCCGCGTCGCGGGCGATGACGCCCCACTCGATCGCCGCCTCCCAGTTGTCGTCCTGCTTGACCGAAAAGCGGTGCACTTCGATTCCGATGAGAGGCGCTCCCGGCTGCGCCACCCACCGGCATCCGGGAAGCGATCGGACGAGGGATTCCCGGATCGCGGAGACCACCTTCGGCGAGTCGGAACGTTCGGCGCGCTGGTCCGCGACCTCGAGGCGCCACGCGGTGACGCCGCCGGGGCACGCGACCTGCGGATCCGGAGCGACGACGGGCGCGACGGTAACGCTGCATCCGAGCGTAATCAGGCTGGCGAGGCACGCGGCGAGGGCGGGAGTGCGCATGATGCGAAGTTATCAGCTGTCCGGCGTCGATTTTGAGTTATTGGCCGCTCGAGACGCGATCACTTCGTCTTCTTCCGGGCAGACTTCTCCTCGTAAGAGCGCGCCAGCGCCAGCGATTCTCGACGGAGGTCGGCGATCAGCTCGGGAGGCTCGAGGACGACGGCATCCTTTCCATACGCGAGAACGAAACGTCGCGCCTCCTTGATCGACTGCGCCGGCATCTCCAGGACGGCTTCGCCGGAGGACGTCGTCTCGATCTTCTGCTCGGGATGGAAAACGAGCTCTCGCACTTCGTCGGAGACCGCGGGCGAAAAACGGACCCGCATCTGAAAGGGCTTCGCGTCTCCGACGAAGAGACCGAAGGTGTGGCGGAAAAAACGCTCCGCGTCGAAACCTCGCGGGATCGTGTACCGCTCTCCCGTCGGGGAGGCGCCTTCGATGCGCGCCAGGTAGAAGAGCTTCACCTGCCCGGCGGCCTGATCTTCCGCGAGCACCATCCAGTCGCGCCCGGCGAGAACGAAGGCGTAGGGTCGGATGACGCGCGGATCCCCGGCCGCCTCACCGGGCCGGTGGTATCGGATCGAAAGGGAAACGCCTCGCTGGAGCGCCTCGGAGACCGCCTCCCACGTCTTCTCCTTGACGGGGCGGAATGCGGTCGCCCGGAGCGCCAGCTTCTCCATGACGATCTCGGGGCGAAGCCGCACGGCCGGGGGCATCAGGAGCGCGAGCCGTTCGTAGCAGTCTTTCAAGTCGCGGCCGAGCGGAGTCCCGCCGAAGAGCGCGAGGAACTGGGCCGCGACCCCGATCGAGAAAAGGTCCTTTCCGTCGACGGGGAGAAAGGGCAATACGTAGTCGGACCGGGAATACGAATACCCGTTCTCCAGCCGATCGAACTCGATGGGAGCATCGAGCTCGTCTCGCAGGTAATCGAGGTCGCGCTGGACGGTTTTCGACGAGACCGCGAGCGCCTCCGCGAGCGTGGAGGCATTCGGGAATTTCCCTTCCTTGATCTCGTGATGAATCGTCTGCAGCCGGCGCCACAGCGGCCGGTCTTTGAACGCGCCCGAGCGAGCCACGCGGCGATTCTCGCACGAGGGGTTGCCACAAATTGTCGTACATGGTGTAAATCTGCGTACACCTCGTGTCAGTGTGGGAAAGGTGAACAGCCATAAAACCCTGTAATAACGGGGCTTTTCGCATCAATCGCGTGTGGCCCCCGGCTTGCTTTTGCAGTAGCCAGCGTGAGAATCCAATTGACGTTCGCGGAATCCTCAGACCCACTTCAGGAATTACTCGGAGGGCGAATCACGTTGACCGAAGTCATCGAAGGTCGGCAGGAATTTCTCGACGCGTTTCTCAACCGGCTCCAGGACATCACGGAGCCGAGGCCGTTCACCGACATGGACCTCGACGCGGACTCTACGCTTCCCCTTCGCGTGCCCTCCGACGCCCTGCAGGATCGGTTTTGAGCGCGCTGGTGCCCGCGTGGACGGTCCTCTTTTCCACCCTTCCGGGTGAGGTCTCGGCCGTGCTTCTCCTGTTCGCGATCGCGGTGGTCGTCGTCCTCGCGATCGACGACGACGACCTGCCCGGCCCCCGCCTGTGCCGGGTCATCTCAGCCACCCGCGGCTGAACCAGCTTCCCGAGCGGCGCCCCGCGTATTCGCGGAAAGGTCGCCGCGTTTTAGAAAAAGCGCCTCGTGCCGAGCGGTAAAAGTCCTGAACCGCATCCCTCAACCGCCGCAGGATGCGACTTACCAGCACTTCTCGAGAGAGTCAGCCCACCCCCACCGCGGACTCACGAGGCGCACCTCCTCAGGGAGCCGCGCGTCCCCCCGCGCTCCTATTTCACCAGGGGCAGGAGCTCCTTCGCGGTTCCCGCCTCGGCTCCGTTCGGCTCGAGCTCCAGGTATTTCTGGAAATGCTCGCGCGCCACCGAGTTGTGCTTGTTGTTCATGGCGGAGAGCGCCAGGTAGTAGTGGGCGAGCGCGAAATCGGGCTTCGCCTCGACCGCCTTCGACAGCAGGTCCTCGGCGTCCTTGGACTTCTTCTTGTTGTACGCGTCGATACCCTTGTTGTAGAGCATCTCGGGCGTATCGGGATTCGCGTCCTCGAATTTTTTCCGCATCTCCGCGGCCGTCTTTTTGTCTCCGGACTTGTTCGCGGCGTCCGCCATCAGGCCGTACAGGGATGTCATCGTCGGATCCAGATCCGTGGCCTTCTGGCCGTACTCGATGACGTGCGGCCAGTCCTTTTTCTCGTAGGCGAGAGTCGTCAACGCCTGCCAGCCCTGCGGCAGGTCCGCGTTTCTGCCCACCGCTTCCCGGAACTTGGCCTCAGCCCCCGCCTTGTCGCCGGAGTTCAAGAGGTCTACCGCCGCGTTGTAGGAGAGCGCGGCCTGATCGTTCGCAGAGGGGACCCTCGCGGCCGGCGCCAGCGCCCCGCCCTTCCCGTCCGGGGCCTCCGAAGTCTTGAGCAACTTCTGATCCAGCGTCGTGATGTCGACCGTCGAGAACTTCTTGTCCGTATCGGCGGGAACGAAGCCCTCCTTCTCGAAACGCACGTGGTACATCATCGTGGCGTCGTTCACGATCGACCCGTACCGGCCATCGGAAGACGTCTTGGCCGTCATCTTGAAGTTCTTGATAGCGGGCGTCGTGATCGTGATGGTGACGCCTTCGACGGGGTTGCCGGCCGAGTCGGTCACTCGCCCCGAGACGCGGCCCTGAGTGCCGGCCTGCGCGGCCGCGGCCGTGAGGATCAGAGCGAGAGCGGCGGAAAACCGCGAAAGACCCTTCATACGCACCTCCAACTCAATAAGGGAAGCAATCGACGGACCTTCCGAATTTCCAACTAACGCCGGGCCGCCTTCGTGGGCATCGAAACGGCCTGGAGGATTTCGCCGACCACGGCGTACTTTCCCATCGGCATGATGTGGATGCCGCGGGCGACCCCGGCGATGGCCTGGGCGAGCTCGCGGGCGATCGCGAGACCCTCGGCCTTCTCATGATCGGCACCCTTCTCCGACGCGGCGCGCATGCGGTTCTGGATCTCCTCGGGGACCACGATGCCCGGGACTTCGTTCGCGAAGAACAGGGTCTGCTTCAGGGAGCGCAGGGGAATCAGCCCCACGAGGACGGGAATCGCTCGCGCTTCCGGCCGGGCCAGGAAACGTTCGAGCGCCGCGACATCGTAAACGGGCTGAGTCTGCGCGAACGTCGCTCCGGCTTCGATCTTCGCCCGCAGCTTCGAGAACTCGATCTCGAGATCGGAGGCGGCCGGATTGGCGGCGCAGGCGATGGCGAACGATGTCGGCGCGCCGATCGCGTTGCCCACGAGGTCGGCTCCTCCGTTCAGTCCCCGCGCCATGCGAAGCAGGCCGAGAACGTCCACCTCGGAGACCTGCTTGGCCTGCGGGTAGTCTCCGATTTTGAGAGGGTCTCCGCCGAGACACAGAATCGCTTTGAGGCCTAGGCCCGCAGCGCCGAGGAGGTCGGACTGGAGCCCGAGCACGTTGCGGTCTCGGGTCGTGATCTGGACGACCGCTTCGAGTCCGGTCTCGCGCTGGAGGATCGCGGCGACCGAGATCGACGACATCCGGAGGCGCGCCATCGGGTTATCCGTGACGTTCACGGCGTCCACGCCGCCCGCCTTCAGGACTCGCGCGCCTTCGACCGCGGCCGTCACGTCGACGCCCTTCGGAGGCTCCGCTTCCGCGGTCACCACGAACTCGTCGGGATCCGCGAGCTTTCTCTTGAGTCTCGATGTCTCGATACCGGGCTCGGCCGGCCTCTCGACGGGCCGTTCGACGGCGACGGCGACCACGCGGCCAGAAGTCGCGCGAGGCCGGCCCTTGACGGCCTTTGCCATCGCGCGGATGTGCTCGGGAGTCGTTCCGCAGCAGCCTCCGATGATCGACGCGCCAGCCTCGACGAACGCGGTTGCGTAATCGCGCAGGTAATCGGGGGAGGAGAGGTAGACGTTCCGGCCGTGAACGACGGTCGGATAGCCGGCGTTCGGCATCGCGCAGAGCGGCACCGGAACGGAGGGAGAGAGCCGCGCGAACACGTCGTGAGTCTCTTGAGGGCCGAGCGTGCAGTTCATTCCGACGGCGTCCGCGCCCGCCATCGCGAGCGTGGACAGCGCGTGGGAGGCGCTCTCGCCGAAGGCCGTCCGGCCGTCGGAAAGGAACGTCATCTGCGCCACGATCGGCACATCTGCCGAGAGCCCCCTGACGGCGCGAACGGCCTCGGCCGCCTCGAGCAGGCTTCCGAAGGTCTCGAGCAGGATGAGATCGACGCCGCCTTCCAGCAGGGCGCGCGCCTGTTCTTCGAAGATCTCCCGGACCTGGACGAGAGTGAGCCGGCCGTACGGCTTGACGAGGGCGCCGAGGGGCCCCATCGATCCGGCGACGTAAACCATCTCGCCGGCCGCGGACTCGCGTGCGAGGCGCGCGCCTTCGCGATTGATCTTTTCGAGCGAGTCGGCCCATTCGTGCG
>JBDUBP010000006.1:0-25907 GCA_040004075.1 Acidobacteriota bacterium
GCCCCATGTACCCGACCGAGTAGACGTGGATCAGGAAGCCGACGAACGTGACGAACGCGATCATCAGCGCCGACAGCGAATCGAGGCGGAACGCGGCGTCCACGAACCACTCGCCGGCCGGGCCGTGTACCTGCCCGACGGCCTGGTTCACGCCGAGAGGCAGCCAGCGATACAGCGTCACGACGTGGGCCGCGCCCTCCGAAAGACGTGCGATCCCGACGTCGAAGATCGCGAGAAACGCGAAGACGCAGGCGAGACCGACCGAGACGGTCCCGACGACCGTGTGGGCCGTCTTGAACGGGATCGGCGAGTGCCCGGCTGGATCGTGCGCGGGCGACGCCGCGTGCGTGTGAGCGGGATTCTCGCCGTGCATGGAAGGAGCGGGCGCAGCAGGAGCCGGCGCGCCATGCTCCCCGTGGCCCCCCGCCGCCTCCCCCCGGGTGCGATGGGAGACCAGGTACAGCACGCCGTTGACGAGGAATCCCGCCAGCGGAAAGAGGGGGACGAGCCAGAGCAGATCCTTCAAGACGTCAGCCCTTCATCGTGTTCGCCTCTTCCACGTTCAGCGTCTTGCGCTGGCGGAAGAGAGAGATGGTGAGCGCCAGGCCGATGGCGGCCTCGCCGGCGGCGATCGTGATGACGAACACCGAGAACACCTGGCCGGTCAGGTCCGAAAGCCTCCGGGAGAAGGCGATGAAGTTGATGTTCACGGCATTCAGCATCAGCTCGATCGACATGAGCACGGTCAGGAAGTTCCGGCGCACGAGCACGCCGAAGAACCCGATCGCGAAAAGCAGGAACGACAGGATCAGGAAGTGGTTGATCGTGATCGTCATGACGCGCCGCTCATCAATCCACCTTCTCGAAGGAGCGCTTGCCGAGGACGACCGCGCCGATCATGGCGACGAGCAGGAACACCGACGCGACTTCGAAGGGCAGCAGGTAGTCCCGGAACATGAGCCACGAGACCGCCTCCGTGTTGCCGATGACGCGCCCGGAGACGGCGCGGAAGGCGTCGGGATTGCGGGCGATGTCGGTAAACTTCTCGGTGCCGAGGATGTAGAGGAACGGAATCAGGAACACCGGCAGCAGAAGGAGCGCGATGTCCCACTGGTGCTGGAACGCCGGAGTTCCGGCCGCCGTACGCTGGTGCACGAGCATGATCACGAAGAGAAACAGCACCATGATCCCGCCCGCGTAGACGAGGATCTGGACCGCGCCGACGAACTCCGCTTCCTCCAGGATGAAGACGCACGCGACCAGCAGGAAGGACGCCAGAAGGAAGAGCGCCGAGTGCACCGGGTTCTTCGACCAGACGACCGCGACGGCGGTGCCGAGGATGAGCAGGGCGAAGCCCACGAACAGCCAGCCGGCCAGTCCGGTCAAGAGCGCGCTGCCCGCCGCCTCCGCCGCTCCCATCAGCCCTGTTCCATCACGGTGAAGGGCTTGACGTTCGGCGCCTCCTGCCAGTCCGTGAGCTTGCGGATGTCGAGATAGAGCGAGTCGTTGCGGTCGTAGGACGCCATCTCGTAAGTCTTCGTCGTCAGCCAGATCGACTTGGGAACCGTCGGGCACGCCTCCTCGCAGAGCTGGCAGAACATGCAGCGCTTCAAGTCCACGTCGAAGCGGTCGAGCACTTTGACGCCCTTGCCCGCTTCGTTCTTCTCGTTGTGCCAGTCGATGTAGATGATGTTGATAGGACACTCGATCGCGCAGAGCGTGCACTTGATGCAGCGCTCTTCGTCCAGCCGGAACATCCCGCGGAACCGGTCCGACGGGATCTTCTTCTGCTCCGGGTACTGGATCGTCACCTTCTTGCCGAAGAGGTGCCGTCCCGTGACCCCGAGCCCGTCGAAGAGATCGAGGAGGGTGAGCTTGTCGAGCCACTTCTTGAGAGCCATGGGACCTTCTTCTTCTATGCCGTCATGCCGATTGCCGCGTGCCCGCCGGCTCCGACGCCAGCCGGTCCCGGCGGGCGAGAGCCTGACGGAGCTTCGCCAGGAAAAACATCAGGAGGAACAGCGCGCCGAAGAGCCACCCGAGCCGCACGAGGCCGTCGGTGCGTCCGGGCGTCCACAGGATCGCCAGCGCGACGATCACGATGTTGACGAGCGAGAGGGGGATCATCCACTTCCAGCCGAGAGCCATCAGCTGATCGAACCGGTACCGGGGAAAGGTCGAGCGGAACCAGATGTAGCAGAAGATGAAAAATCCCACCTTCGCCAGGAACCACACGAAAGGCGGGACGATGTGGAGGAACGACAGCGCCTTCACGTGCCCGAAGGGGGGCAGCCAGCCGCCGAAGAACACGGTGACGGCCACGCACGAGATAATGATCATGGCCGCGTACTCGCCGAGGAAGAAGAAGGCGAACTTCACCCCCGAGTACTCCGTGTTGAACCCCGACACGAGCTCGGACTCCGCCTCCGGCAGGTCGAAGGGGTTGCGGTTGGTCTCGGCGACCCCCGAGACGAAGTAGAGAAAGAACGAGAGAAGGCCGGGGAAGACGAACCAGAGCTGCATCCGGTCCTGCCGCATCACGATCTCGACCAGCGAGAGCGAGCGGGTCATCAGGAGCACGGCGACCAGCGAAAGCCCCATCGGGACCTCGTAGGACACGAGCTGAGCGGCCGAGCGCAGGCCGCCCAGCATCGAGTACTTGTTATTGGACGCCCAGCCGCCGAGGATGATTCCGTACACGCCGATCGAGGTGATCGCGAGCAGGAACAGAAGCCCGATGTTGATGTCGGCGACCCAGAGCGGGGTCGAGACGTGCCGCGCCAGCCGGACCGACGGGCCCATCGGGATCACCGCGAGGGCGGTGAGGGCCGGAATGACCGCCAGCACGGGTGCCAGGAAATGGACGAACTTCTCCGCGCGCGCGGGCGTCACGTCCTCCTTCGTCACGAGCTTCAGGAGATCGGCGAGGCCCTGGAGCGTGCCTTTGGGCCCGACGCGGTTAGGGCCGAGCCGCACCTGCATGAAGCCCATGATCCGGCGCTCGGCGAGCACGATGACGAACCCGACGATCGCCGGCACGACCGCGACGATCAGAAGGACCTTCACGTAGGTCAGGAAGGTCGGGGTGAGGATTTTCACAAGCCTCCGGCCGGCATGCGGCAGGGAGTAGGGGGCAGGCGGACGGAAAGCCGGCGGCTTCCGCCTCCCGCCTTCCGCCTTCCGCCTCCCGCCTTCCTCACCTGTCCACCTCGCCGAGCACGATGTCGATCGTGCCGATCAGGGCGACGAGGTCCGAGATGAGGTGGCCCTTGGCCATCTTCGGCAGGGCCTGGAGGTTGATGAAGGACGGCGGACGGCAGTGCATCCGGTAGGGGCGGTTGCTGCCGTTCGAGACGCAGTAGAAGCCGAGCTCGCCCTTCGGCGACTCGATCGACGCGTAGATCTCCTCAGCGGGCGGCTTGATCACGCGCGGGACTTTCCCCCGGATCTCTCCCGGCTCGAGCCGGTCCAGGCACTGGCGGAGGATGCGCACGCTCTGGCGCATCTCCTGGACGCGCACGATGTAGCGGTCGTACGTATCCCCGTTCTGCCGGGTCGGGACGGCGAAGTCGAGCTCGTCGTAGCACTCGTAGGGCTGCGCCCGCCGCAGGTCCCACTCGATCCCCGACGCGCGGATCAGAGGCCCCGTCAGCCCGTATTCGACGCACTCCGCGGCTGTCAGCACGCCGATCCCGACGGTCCGCCGCTTCCAGATCCGGTTGTCGGTGAGCAGCTGTTCGTAGTCGTCGATGCGCGCCGGCAGGTCGTCGACGAACTCTAAGAGCCGCTCGACCCATCCGGCCGTCAGGTCGAACGGAAGGCCGCCGATGCGCATGCAGTTCAAGGTCAGGCGCGCGCCGCAATACTCCTCGAAGAAGTCCAGGATCTGCTCGCGCTCGCGGAACGCGTACCAGAACGGCGTCACCGCGCCGAGGTCGATCCCGGACGTGCCGAGCCAGACGAGATGGCTCGAGAGCCTCTGCAGCTCGTCTAAGATGACCCGGATCAGCTGCGCCCGCCGCGGCACCTCGACGTCCAGGAGCTTCTCGATCGTCAGGCAGAACGCGTGGTTGTTCGTCGCCGCCGCCACGTAATCCATGCGGTCGGTGTGCGGGATCCCCATCGGGTAGGTCTCGGTCTCGAAGAGCTTCTCGGTCCCGCGGTGCAGGAATCCGACGTCCGGGATCGCCTCGAGGATCTTCTCGCCGTCGACCTTCAGCACGATCCGCAGGACGCCGTGCGTCGAGGGATGCTGGGGCCCGAAGTTGAGCTCCATCTCCTGCACGTCGAAGAGTGTCGGAGGCTCCCCCGGCGCCGGAGGCGTGTCGCCCTGGGAAAGCGGCCTCGCGACGCCGGCCGCCGCCGCGCGCTCCGCGAAGTACGCGGCTTCGTCGCGCTCCGCCTGGCTGAGGGTGTCGTCCGTCATAGGAAAAAGGCCGGGAAACGGGAAACGAGAAACGGGAAACGGGAAACGAACGGAACCAAAAGGCCTCCGTGACTCAGTCCCCGGCCCCTCACGACACCACCTTGCGATTGGGATCGCTGGCGCCCGGTCCGCCGCCCTCCGGCCATTCCTCCGGATAGATCGCGGCGCCCGTGTCGATCCCTTCGAGCGGGAAGTCCTTGCGCAGCGGGTGGCCGTGGAACCCCTCCCAGGTCAGGATTCGCCGAAGGTCCGGATGCCCGGAGAAACGGATTCCGAACATGTCGAAGGTCTCCCGCTCGCACCAATTGGCCGCGAGATACACGCGTGCGATCGAGGGGACGTCCTCGCCGTCCGCGGCGCCGCACTTGACTCGGATGCGGTCGTTCTTCGAGAAGGAATAGAAGTGGTACACGACGTCGAAGCGCGGCGCGCGCTCCTTCCAGTCCACTGCCGTCACATCCACGCAGTAGGCGAAGTCCTCCGCCTGCTTCAAGTGCCGGGCGACGTCCGCGATCTTTTCGCGCGCGACCGTCACCGTCACCTGCCCGGCGAATTTCTTGGAGGCGAGCACGGCGCCCGGGACGCCGGCCGACAGCGACACCACCCACGGATGGCTCGCCGCGTCCGTCGCGACCAGCTTCGGCTTCGCAACTTCCTTGGCGCCGGTCGTGGCCGGGGGCGTGATCTCCTCGGCCATGCGACGGGTTAAGAAGCCTTCCGGATGACCTTCATCCGGTCGATCTTCTTCTGCAGCGCCATGATCCCGTAGATCAGCGCCTCGGGGCGCGGCGGACAACCGGGGACGTACACGTCCACGGGGACGATCCGATCCACCCCCTGCGTGACCGCGTAGGTCCGGTAGGGCCCCCCGCACGTCGCGCAGGACCCCATCGCGATGACCCACTTGGGTTCGGGCATCTGGTCGTAGAGACGCTTGACGACGGGAGCCATCTTTTCGACGACGGTCCCGGCGACGATCATGAGATCCGACTGCCGGGGCGTTCCCCGGAACACCTCGGCGCCGAATCGGGCCAGGTCGTGCCGGGCGTCCATCGTCGCCATCATCTCGATCGCGCAGCAGGCCAGGCCGAATTGCATCGGCCAGATGGAGGACCGCCGCGCCCAGTTGATGACGGAGTCGACCGTCGTCGTCAGGACGTTTTCCTCGAATCTGTTGTCGACGAGACCCATGGGACGGTTCGCCCTTCTGCTACGCCCAGTCGAGCGCCTGGCGCTTCCAGACGTAGAAATATCCGACGACGAGAATCACCAGGAAAATCACCATCTCGATGAGACCGAAGAGGCCGAGCCGGTGGAAGAGGACGGCCCAGGGGAAAAGAAAAATCGTCTCGACGTCGAACACCACGAAGAGGACCGCGATCAAGAAATAGCGGACCGAAAAGCGCGTGTCGAAAGCGAACGTCGTCGCGGCGATCCCGGACTCGTACGGTTCGAGCTTCGCGGGGTTTGGCCGCCGCGTCTGGATCGCCCGGGCGAGAAAAATCGTCGCCAGAGGCAGAGCCGCCGCCAGCAGGCCCAAAATCAGAATCGGAAAGTAGTTGGCCACCTGAGCGGCCATTCTATCGGAGGGAAAAAAGGAATCAACCCGCATTGGCGGACGTCGCCGACATCACGAGACCGGGAGAGGCGACGCCGCGCGACTGAACGAGGACGGAGATCTCATCGCCCATTCCTTCGGGATCGACGAGCCGGTACGCGCGCCATCGCGCCGCGTCGTCCGGAGTGAAATCAAAGACACCCGATTCGACGAGGAACCGGCCCTGGCGCGAGATGCCCTCTGTCGTGAGCCCCTCCGCCTCCCCCGCCTCGATCAGCAGGTCCCAGTGCACGTGCGCGGTCAGATCGACCTGTCCCGGCCGCGACAGGGGGTCGCCCCGGCGCAATCCCGCGAAGTGCACGGCGAGGGTCCCGTGACGCCTCGCTGTCGAATGATAGAGCACGGGCGAGCGATGCCCGTAGTCGAACGAGACGAGGGACCCGCGGCCGAGCGCGCGCGCTAAGATCCGGTGAAGCGGGGCGGCGCCGAAGGAGATCTCGCCCACCTGTCCCGCCTCCATCGTGACGCCATACCGCTCGAGATGCTCCCGGTACGCATCGGGCGCGGCGGCGGTGCGCCATACGAACGCATCGCCCTCGAAATCGACGCGAAGCTCCTGCAGACCGCGCGCGGATCCGGTCACCCGGACGACCGGCAGGGCGTCGTAGAGCTCGTTGGAAAAGATCCAGCCGCAGACGCTCCCCTCGGCGAGCTCCTTCGGAGAATCGAGAGCGCGGACGCCCCGGGGAAATGGCCGGCGCAGCAGAGTCTGGCGCGCACTCGCGCTCCGCTCGACGGCCGTCATCCGGACGCGCTCGAAGACGTCCGAGTCGTTGGCTTTGAGCGCAGCCGAAAATTCCTCCAGGAACTTGCCCTCCCCGGCGCCGACCTCGACGAATTCGAGCGGCCCTTCAAACTCCCGCGTCTGGCGCGCGAAGCGGCGCGCCAGAGAACTCGCGAACGCGGGAGAGATCCACGGCGAGGTCACGAAATCGCCCCGCTCTCCGATCGAAGCTCCGCGGGAGTAGTACCCCTCCTCGGCGTCGTAGAGTGCTGCCGCCATGAAGTCTCGAAACGAGATCGGGCCCTCTCGGGCGATGCGCTCGCGGAGACGATCGGTCAGTGACAAGAGACTCTCGATTATATTTTCCGGGGCGATGCAAAGCTGTCCGCTTCGCGCCGGAACCGTTCTGGCGGCCGTGGTCCTCCTGCTGACGCCCGCGTGCGCCTCGCGGCGAAACGGCCCCCTCCCGACGCTCGAGGACTACTCGGACGGGATTTCCGTGTGGGCGGACGAGTTCCTGACCGACTGGAAATCCGGCGTCGCGAACGGGAATCTCTACGTGGACGGCTTCCGGTGGGCAGGGCCGCTTCCGGGAGCGGACCTCGTGCCGGCCCCCTCGCGTGCTCCCCTCTCGATCGGGATTTATCGCGCCACGGCCGGCGCACCCGGCGCCTCGATCACGGGCAGCGCCGCTCTTCGCGACCGGCTGAGGGAAGTGCGCGCACGTTTCTCGAAGCTCGGACGGACCGAATCGATCCTCTTCGACTTCCGCCGGCGGGGCGCGGCGCGCGAGGTCGTGCTCGGGATCCTCCTCACCGGGACGGGCGCGGGCGGCGAGCTGCGCCAGGAAGGTGGGAAGCTGCGCCTCCGTTTGACGCGGGAGGCGCCCGGCCGTCCGTGGCGCGCCGCCGCCGGTTCCGCCGGCGAGTGGATGAGCGCTTCCGCGTCGGAGCCGCTCTTCGAGGAGCGCGCCGCGGCGGCGGGACTCGGGCGGGCGCACCGGGCGTTCCTGCCGGATGCGGCCAGAAATGTCCCCATCCCGGGAGAGCACATGCCGCCCGGCGCCGCCGTGCTCGATTTCGACGGAGACGGCCGGGACGATCTGTTCGTCGCGGGCGGCGACGGAAACCGCCTCTATCGCAACCTCGGGAACGGGAGGTTCGAAGACGTCGCTTCGCGCGCCGGCGTCTCAGGACAGCCGGGAGAAGGCGTGGGCGCGCTCGCGTTCGACTACGACAACGACGGCCGGCCGGATCTCTATGTCACGTACATCGACCGCCCGAACCTTCTTTTTCGAAATCGCGGCGACGGCACCTTCGAGGAGGTGGGGAAGAAGGCGGGCGTGGCCCTCTCGAACTACTGCACCGCGGCCGCGGCGCTCGACTATGACCGCGACGGGCTGCCGGACCTCTACGTCCTGGTCTACGGCCCGCGCGACCGCGGCCCCAACATCCAGGCGAACAACGCGCCGCCGAACCACCTCTTCCACAACAACGGCGATGGCACGTTCACCGACGTGACGGCGGCGTCGCGCACCGGCGACACGGGGTGGGGTCTCGCGCTCGAATGCGCGGACTTGGACGGCGACGGCTGGCCCGACATCTACGTCGCCAACGACTTCGGGAACCACACCTACCTCCACAACGAGAGAAACGGGACGTTCAAAAACCTCGCGCGCCGCGCCGGGATCCTCGACCCCGGGTTCGGGATGGGCGTCGCAATCGACGACGTCGAAGGGAACGGGAAGCTCGACCTCTACGTCTCCAACTATTCATTCCCCATGAAATGGTTCCTGAAGGACCCGCGCTTCCCGATGCCGGAGTTCCCGTACTCGCTGGGCCGCCCGCTGGTCTGGCGGCGGCTCACGGCGCTGGCGCGCGGCTCCTCCCTCTTCCGCCCGCGCGGCGACGGAACCTTCGAGCGCGTCTCGGAGGAGGCGGGCGTCGACGACACGTCGTGGTCCTGGGGCTGCGTGTTCATCGACGCGGACATGGACGGCCGTCCCGACCTCTTCGTCGTCAACGGGATGGTGACGGGGAAGAATTCAAAGGAGCGGGAGATCGACTTCTGGAACACGATGAGCGCGGAGTACAAGAAGTTCGAGAAGGGCATCGCGACCGCGGACTTCGGGGACGACTCGCTGTGGGGCCGGCCGCCCAAGCGCTTCTACCGGAACCTGGACGGGCGGCGGTTCGCCGAGATCGCGGCGGTGACGGGGCTCGAGTCCGACGCGAACCAGCGGGGTCTGGTCGTCCTGGACGCCGACGGAGACGGCGCGCCGGACCTCTTCGCGACGGGATTCCTCCAGCCGCCCTCGCTCTGGATCAACCGCAACCCGTCGCACGCCCGCGCCCTCGTCGTGACGGTCGAAGGCGACCCGAAGGGGCCCGGGCCCTACCGGTCCACCCGCGGCGCCCTCGGGGCGGTCGTGACCGTCGAGGTCGGGGGGTCGAAACGCGCGCAGGTCGTGGCGGCGGGGTCGTCGTTTCTCTCCTCGAGCGCGATCGCGCTCTTCTACGGCCTCGGGGACGCCGCGAAGGCGGACCTCGTGACGGTCCTCTGGCCCTCCGGCCGGACGGCCGAGCGGCGGAACGTGCCCGCGGGCCGGCTCCTGCTGCGGGAGTCGGACCGGTAGTCCTTGCGCTCGGTGAAAACCCGCCCGGCTGGGATAGCCTTCCGCGAGTGAACCAGCGCGCATTCCTGGCGGGTCTCGCCCTGCTCGTGCTCGCGGGCTCCTCGTGCGGGCCCCGGGTGGTCGTCGCGCGGCTCGCTTCGCCTACTCCGGGCGCCGCCGTCGCCACCGTCCCGACCCCGACGCCGATGCCCCGCACCGCCGTTCCCGTGCCGCCGGAGAGGACGCCGACCCCCGTGGCGGCGACTCCGTCTCCGGCGCCCGCGCCGCCGACGCGCGTTCCGTCTCCCGCGGCGCCGCGCATCGCGACCGCGCCTGCCGCGACCGTCCCGGCTGTCCCGCCGCCGACGGCCACGGCCGCGCCCCGGCCGACCTCCGCGCCGCCGCCCACGATCGCGGCGACGAGACCGGCGCCGGAGGCCGGCAGCGCCACTCCGCGAGCGACCGCGGTCCGGGAACTCGTGGCGACCCCGGCGCCTCCCACGGCGCGCCCGAGTGCTGTGCCGACCCGGACCCTCGCCGCGGCGGTCCCTCCGACTTCCCCGCCGACCGCCCGGCCGACCGCCCGGCCGACCGCATCCGCCGCCCCGGCCGCCGTTCCGACAGGCGTGGCGCCCGTTCCGACTCCGCGTCCGGCGGCCACCCTCGCGCCTTCGCCCGCCCCGGCGCGTCCGACTCCCCCGCCGACCTCGCCGCCCGCGCCGACTCCGACGCGCGCGATGACGGTCATGGCGCAGGTCCGTCCCACTCCTCCGCCGACGCGGGAGCCCGGGGCCGCCAACGCCGCTCCGGCCGAGCCGCCGGCGACGCCCGCCCCGACGCCCGCGCTCTCCTCGCCGGTTCTCGGCAGCTGGACCTTCCGCGCGCGTTCGGCGGATCGCGAGATCGGCGGCAGCCTGCGGTTCTTCAACCAGCGCGGCGCGCTCGCAGGAGCCTACGCCGCGCCGAGCGGCCGCGAGACTCCGCTGACCGACGTCAACGTCCAGGGAGAAAAGATCTCATTCGGGATCCCGGGCGCGGTCGGCACCTGGCAGCTGATCGGCGTCCTCTCGGGCGACCGGATCAACGGAACCTTCGAGACGATCTCGGGAGTCGTGCCGTGGACCGCGGTGCGCGGCGCGGCTCCGGTGCCATCCTCGCCCGCTCCCTCGATTTCTCCCACGCCCCGGTAGGGGACCGGTCCCGGGAGCCGGCCGGCGGGCCGCCGCATCCAGACTGCGACCTCGAAATTGGACGCCGTCAGACGAGCGGCGTCCCCTGCAGCAGCCAGATCTCGAAGATCACGGCGAGGATCGTGACGAAGATCCCCAGGATCGCCACGGCGGCCGCGCCGAGCTCGACGCGCAGCTCGGAGGGCGCGCGGCCGAACCGAAGCTCGAGCCACTCCCGGGTCGCGGCGGGGCGCATGGAACCGAACCCTCCCGCCGTCGAGAGCAGCAGGCCGAGCCCGAGCGCGAGAGCGATCGCGACTCCGCGGGTCAAGAAGAGGTCCCTCCGTTCCGCGGCATTTTCGCTTCGGGCGTAGAGCTGACAGCCGGCAGCCGACAGCTATGCCCCCGCCGCCGCCGCCGCCGCCGCTTCCTTCTCCTGCGCGTCGACGACGGCGATCGCCGCCATGTTGACGATGTCGGCGACCTCGACGCCGCGCTGGAGGACGTGGACGGACTTCTTCATCCCGAGCAGGATCGGCCCGATGGCCTCCGCTCCCGCGAGGCGCCAGACCAGCTTGTAGGCGGCGTTGGCGGACTGGAGGTCGGGGAAGATGAGGACGTTCGGCCGCCGCACCGTCGCCCACGGGTAGTCGTTCTCGAGCATCTCGGGGACGACGGCCGTGTCGGCCTGCATCTCCCCGTCGATCGCGATGTCCGGGCGCGCGAGCTTCACGATCTCGACCGCCCGCTTCACCTTCAGCGCGTCCTCGTGCTGGTTCGACCCGAAGTTGGAAAACGCGATCATCGCCACGCGCGGCTCGATGTCGAAGCGCCGCACCGCGTCGGCGGTCAGGAGCGCGATCTCGGCAAGGTCTTCCGCGGACGGGTCGATATTCACGGTCGTGTCGGCGAAGAAGAAGCTGCGGTCCTTGAGCACCAGGATGTAGAGGCCCGAGACGCGCTGGACGCCCGGCGCGGTGCCCACGATCTGAAGCGCGGGGCGAAGCGTGTCCGGGTAGTACTGCGTCAACCCGGAGATCACGCCGTCGGCGTCCCCGGCGTCGAGCATCAAAGGCCCGAAATAGTTGCGGACGCGCGCCAGCTTCTGCGCGTCCTCGACCGTCACCCCCGAGCGCCGCCGCAGCTCCTCGAGCCGCTTCGCGTAGCGCGGCAGCCGGTCGGAGGTTTCCGTGTGGATGAAGTCGATCTTGTCCATCGGCAGCTGGAGGTCGCGGGCCGTCTTTTCGACGTGCGCCTCGCGCGCCAGCAGGATGGGCCGGCAGATGCCCTCTTCCGCCAGGATCTTCGCCGCACGGAGGATCTTGGGATGCTCCCCCTCGGGGAAGACGATCCGCTTGGGGTTCGCGCGCGCCTTCTGGATGACGATGTTCACGACCTCGCGTGACCTCGAGATCATCGCCTCCAGCCGGCGCAGGTAAGCGGACATGTCGGTGATCGGCTTTCGCGCGACGCCGGACATCATGGCCGCTTCCGCCACGGCGGGCGCGACCCAGAGCAGCACCCGATGGTCGAAGAGCTTCGGGATCAGGTACTCGCGGCCGAAGCGGAAGCTCTCGCCCCCGTACGCCTTCGAGACCGAGTCGGGCACGTCCATCCGGGCGAGCGCCGCCAGAGCCTGCGAGGCGGCCTTCTTCATCTCCTCGTTTATCTCGGTGGCCGCGACGTCGAGCGCGCCGCGGAAGATGAAGGGAAAGCCGAGGACGTTGTTCACCTGGTTCGGATAGTCGCTTCGGCCGGTCGCCATGATGACGTCGGGGCGCGCGGCGCGAGCCTCCTCCGGCGTGATCTCGGGCTCCGGATTCGCGAGCGCGAAGACGATCGGGTCGCGCGCCATCACCTTCAGCATCTCGCCCGTGACGATGCCTTTCGTGGAGAGCCCGACGAAGACGTCGGCCCCGATGAGCGCGTCCGCGAGGGTGCGCTCCGAGGTCTCGACCGCGAACTGCGCCTTGTACTTGTTCATGTCGCCGCTGCGGCCCTTGTAGATGACGCCGCCCTTGTCCACCATGCGCAGGTTCTCGGGGCGGACCCCGTACGAGAGGTACAGCTTCGCGCAGGCGACCGCCGACGCGCCCGCGCCGACGAAAACGACTTTGGCCTCCCCGATTTTCTTGCCGGCAATCTCGAGGCCGTTGATGAGCGCGGCGGCGGAAATGATCGCGGTGCCGTGCTGGTCGTCGTGGAACACCGGGATCTTCAGCCTCTTGCGGAGTTGCTCCTCGATCTCGAAGCACTCGGGCGACTTGATGTCCTCGAGGTTGATTCCGCCGAAGGTCGGCGCGATGCGGGCGACGGTGTCGATGAACGCCGCCGGGTCCTGCTCGTCCACCTCGATGTCGAAAACGTCGATGTCCGCGAACCGCTTGAAGAGGATCCCCTTCCCCTCCATGACGGGCTTCGACGCGAGCGCTCCGATGTTCCCGAGCCCGAGCACGGCCGTCCCGTTCGAGATCACGCCGACGAGGTTCCCCTTGGCCGTGTACTCGTAGGCCATCTCGGGGTCTTTCTCGATCTCCAGGCACGGGACCGCGACCCCGGGGCTGTACGCGAGCGACAGGTCTTCCTGGGTCCGGCACGGCTTCGTCGGGACGACCTCGATCTTCCCCTTGCGGCCGCTCCGGTGGTATTCGAGGGCCTCTTCGGCCGTCGTCTTTCTCATCCGCCCCCCAGCTCCTCGAGCGTTTTCCGGACGGCGTCGGGGGCGCCGTCCTTGCCCACGAGACGCACCTTCTTATCGTGGCGGGTCACGATCTCGAGGTTGCCCTCCTTCAACGCCCGCCCTCCGACGTTGACGCGGAGGGGAAACCCGAGCAGGTCCGCGTCCTTGAACTTCACGCCGGGCCTCTCATCGCGGTCGTCGTAGAAGACTTCCGTGCCGGCGGCTGCGAGCGCATCGTACAGCGCGTCTCCCGCCTGCCGCGTCGCTTCGTCCGCCGAGTTCAACGAAACGATCTCGACCGCGAAGGGCGCGAGAGCGAGGGGCCAGACGATCCCGTCCGCGTCGTGGTGCTGCTCGATCGCGGCGGCCATGGTCCGCCCCACGCCGATGCCGTATGTCCCCATCACGGCGGGCCGGGTGTCGCCCTTCTCATCCGTGAACTCGCACTTCAAGAGGGTCGAATACTTCGTTCCCAGCTTGAAGATGTGGCCGACCTCGATGCCGCGCGCGATCTCGAGAGGCTTGCCGCAGCGCACGCAGGGGTCTCCGGCGCGCGCCTGCGAGATCTCGGCCCAGTCGGTGACGCGGGCGTCGCGGTCCATCGCGAAGCCCTGGACGTGCCAGTCGCGCCGCCCGGCTCCCGTCACCGCGTTGACCGCGCCGCGCACGGACTCGTCGGCGATGACGCGGAGACCCTGGGGAAGGGCGTGCGGCCCGACGAAGCCCACGGGCGCGCCCGTCGCCCGCTCGACCTTCTCTTCCGGGGCCAGCGCGAGGTGGTCGACGCCGAGCGCGTTCTTCAGGGCGACTTCGTTCGCGTCGAGATCTCCGCGGACGAGCGCGACCACGAAGCCCTTCTCGGTCTCATAGACGAGGCACTTGATCATCCGGGAGGCGGTGATCCCGAGAAATTCGACGACGGAGTCGATCCCGCCCCGCCCAAGTGTCTCGACCTCCTGCAGCCCGGTGATCGTCTCGTCTTCCCAGGGGACGGACCGGGGCCCCGTCCGGGCCTTCTCGAGGTTGGCGCCGTATCCGCACGCGGGGCACCGCACGACCGCGTCCTCTCCCGTCGAGGCGAGCACCATGAACTCCTGCGACGCGCTGCCGCCGATGGAGCCCGAATCCGCGTCCACCACCGTGAAGTCGAGTCCGCACCGCTCGAAGATTCGCCGGTACGCCGCGTCCTGCGCCCGGTACGAGCGGTCGAGGCCCTCGGTGTCGGCGTCGAACGAGTAGCCGTCGTACATGAGGAACTCGCGCCCGCGCATCAGGCCGAAACGCGGCCGGATCTCGTCCCGGAACTTCGTCCGGATCTGGTAGAGCGTCACGGGAAGCTGGCGGTACGAGGTGACCCCCGCGCGGACCATCGAGGTCACAGCCTCCTCCGCCGTGGGGGCCAGGCAGTACTCGCCGCCCTTGCGATCGGTCAGATGAAACAGGATGTCCTCGGCGGCGTAGCGGGCCCAGCGCCCGCTTTCCTCCCAGAGCTCCCGCGGCTGGAGGATCGGCAGCTCCACCTCGAGCGCCCCCGCACGGTCCATCTCCTCCCGGACGATCGACTCGGCCTTCCGGTGCGCCCTCAATCCGAGAGGCGTCAGCGAGTAGACCCCCGCCGAGACGCGGCGAAGCATCCCCGCCCGCGTCAGCAGGATGTGGGAGACGGCGTCCGCGTCCGCCGGCACCTCGCGGACGGTCTGCAGGAAGAATCGAGACCAGCGCATTTGGAATTCGGGAAGATACCGCAGAAGACGGGAGGCGGGAGGCGGGGCCGGGAGCCGAGCGACCAAAGGGAGCGAGACGGCCGCGGTACGCCGCGGTCAACTAGATCGGGAGTCGATTCAGTAGGCTGGTCCTGATTGCCAATCTCTCGGGCTTACAGCTGACAGCTGAGAGCTGACAGCTTCTAACCCTTCCGGCTCGCGGCCGCGGGCTCCTTTTTCTTAATACCGAACTTCTCGATGAGCCGCATGTTGGAGCGCACCTGCTGGAGCATGCGGTCCTCGAGGGCCCCGCCGCGCGCGACCGTCTTGGCCCGCATGAACGCCTCTTTCGCCTCGTCGGGACGGCCGGCCGCGAGGTACGCCATCCCGAGATGGTGGAACGTCGTGGGCTGAGCGGCGCGCTCGCTCGACTTGCGCAGGCAGTCGATCGCCCGCTCGAACTCGTTGCGCTTGTAGTGCACCCATCCGAGCGCCGCCAGCGGATACGGCTTCAGCTCGTCGGGCGCCGCCGACAGCGCGCGGCCCGCGTACTCGAGCGCCGAGTCGAGATCCTCGCCCGAATCCGCCAGCGCCGTCGCGAGCTCGTAGTAGCCGATCGCCTGGGACGTCTTGGCGGGGTGGCTCTCCAGGAACTCCCGGACGAAACGCGTCGCTTCTTCAGTCTTCCCTTCGGCGCGCAGCGCTTCGGCCAGCGTCGAGCAGGCCGCCGCGGCGACCACGTCCTCGGGCTCGGACGCCAGCACCGCGCGGCAGGCGGCGATCGCCTCCTGCCACAGGCCGAGCGAGGCGGAGAGGAGCGCGAAGGAGATCCGGATGGTGGAATTCGCGGGCTCCGCCTCGAGAGCCTTCTTATAGAGCGCGTGGGCCGTCCGGAGAGAGCCGAGAGTGACCGCCTCTTCGGCCTTCCGGTAAGCGTCGCCGCCGGGGCCGTCCACGCGCGGCAGGGAATACCGCCGGCGGCGCTCCAGAAGCCGCACCGCCTCCTGGTACTCGAGCCGCTTGGGATTCTTCTCGAGCGCCTGCTGGAAGCAGTCGAGCGCGCGCTTGGTCCAGTTCTTCTCCAGGTAGCAGAGGCCCAGCTGGAAGACGGCCTCCTCCGAGTCGGGCTGATCCCGGTGGGCCTCCTCGAAGGTCTGGATCGCGCGGTTCAGCTCCCCTTTTTCGCGCAGGACGGTCCCGAGCAGGACCTGCGCCGAAATCACCGGCGCGGCGTCCAGGGCGCGGCGCAGCTCCCGCTCCGCTTCGTTCCACCGCGAGCCGTTCGCGTAGAGCGCGCCGAGGGCGAAGTGCGGCAGGAAGGCATCGGGCTTGCGGTCGATCGCCCGCTTCAGCAGAGACTCGGCATTGACGGCGTCGCCCTCTTCCGAGGCCGCGATTCCCGAATAGACGAGAGACTCGAAGTGCATGGGGTCGACGGCCAGGATCCGCTTGAAGAAGACGCCGGCTCGCTTCAAGTCGCCGCCGGAGAAATATGTCTCGGCCAGGTAGAACGCGAGCTCCACGTTCTGCCGGTCGGAGCGGGACAGCTCCTCGAGCGCCCGGACGCCCCGATCGGAATCGAGCGCGAGGATCGCGAATTCCGCCTCGCGGAGGCGGCGGATGAAGTTCTCGCGCTCGAGGCCCGCGTACCCGGCGACGATCCGGTCGCGGCGCTCCAGGAAGCGGTCCTTTTTCTCGACCGCCTGCATCCGCTCGTCCATCTTGGTTTCCCAGAGATCGAGGACTTCCTCGGAACGCACCGCTCCCGAGCGCTCGAGCGTCTCCTGAAGCGCGAGGATTCCCGTGTGGGCGACGAAGAGGTTCTTCTCGAGATTCGCGACCGACTCGAGAAGGGTCTTCAGGGCCTCCGCAGTCCTCTTGACGACGTCCTCGAGCGTCGAGATGCGCTCTAAGAGATGCTCGTCGAAGGGAATCTCTTCGGCCGGCTCGCCAGACTCATCCACGACCCCGACGCCGGAGAGAACGAGCAGCTTCGAATGGCAGCGCTCGCAGAACTCCTCGTCGTCCCGATTCTTCAATCCGCAGACCTGGCAGAACATTATCGAGTTGTCAGTTCTCAGTACTCAGTTATCGGTTCGAAGAGGAGGCGTAATCGTAAAAACCCTTGCCCGACTTTCGGCCTAGCCACCCGGCGTCGACCATTTTCACGAGCAGCGGGCTCGGCCGGTAGCGCGGGTCGCCGAACCCGTTCTGCAGCACGCGAAGTATCGACAGGCACGTGTCGAGCCCGATGAAGTCGGCCAGGGTGAGCGGTCCCATCGGGTGGTTCATGCCGAGCTTCATGATCGCGTCGATCGCCTCCCGGGTCGCCACACCCTCCCGCAGCGCTTCGATCGCCTCGTTGATCATCGGCATCAGGACGCGATTCGAGATGAAGCCGGGATCGTCGTTGCAGAACACCGGCGTCTTGCCCATCCGCCGCGCCATCGCCTCCACCGCCGTTGCGGTCTCGTCGGAGGTGGCGATTCCGCGGATCACCTCGACGAGCTCCATCACCGGGACGGGGTTCATGAAGTGCATGCCAATGAATCGCCCGGGACGCCCCGTCACCGCGGCGAGACGGGTGATCGAGATGGAAGAGGTGTTGGAGGCGAAGATCGTCTCGGGCGGGCAGAGGCCGTCGATCTTTCGGAAGAGCGCGGCTTTCGCCGCCTCGTTCTCGACGATCGCTTCGATCACCAGTTGAGCGCCGGCGACCGCGCTCGAAAGGTCCGCGGTCTCCTTCAGTCGCGCGAGCGCGGCCGACTTGTCCTCCGGAGTACGCTTGCCTTTCGCGATCTCGCGGTCGAAGTTCTTCTCGATCGACGCGCGCGCCCGCGCAACGAGCGACTCGTCGACGTCCGCCAGCGTCACGTCGAGGCCGGCCGCCGCGGCGACGTGAGCGATGCCGCCGCCCATCTGTCCCGCGCCGACCACAGCCAGGGTCCGGATCTCCATCGAAGGCTGACTCTATTGCGGAGGGCGGAGAGGGTAAAGACTTATGAGCTGTCACTCAGCTCTCAGCCGTGCCGCCCTCAGGGACAGCGGCGTTTGGTCCGTCGTCAGTTTTCCGTGGTCAACCCGGTTGCCGTTCGGATTCCCGTTGTCACCGAGGACAACTGATAACCGACTACTGATAACTGACGACCGACCCGACGCGGATCCGCGGCGAGCCGAACCGCGAGGAGAAGGCGATCCCGACCGCGACGATCGACGCGGCGCTCCAGAGAACTCCTCCGACGAACGGAAGGAGAGATGTGGCGGCGAGAAGTGCGAATCCGCAGGCGAGCGCGGCCGGCCTCCGCGGAGGCGACACGTTTCTCAGGACCTTCTGGCCGAGCAGAAGAAAGAGCGCCGCCATGCCGAAGACTTTTGCGGCCACGGCGAGCGCGGCAAAGAGAAGCGCGATCGGAACGGAGAGCGCCGACGGCAGCAGCGCGAGCGCAGCCGCGGCCGCGAGGAACAACGTCAGGACTCCGAGGGCGCCCGCGAGAAGAGCGCCCGCCCAGTCCCGTTCCGCCGCCGCGGCCGCGCGGGCAAACGGGGACCCGAACGCCCAGAGCAGCAGAAGCGAGGCGAGGAGCCAGAGCGAGAGGACCATCATCTTGAGTCCCCGGGCGGCGACGCCGCTTCCGACGCTCTCCCACGGAGCGCGGTGCATCTCCTCGAGGTACAGCCGGAGAAGAGAGCCCGGCGTCGACACTCTCCCGGAGACGGGCAGCACGCCCGGGCGCGCAGGCACCGCTTCCCCGCCGAACACGGACAGGTTTCCGTCGACGGATCCCCCGGGACCGAACCGCACGTCGCCGCCCCAGACGATCACGTTGCCCGAGACCCGGGAACCGACGGTCACGTCCGAGAACACGGCGACGACGTTGCCGAACACCGGCTCGGCGATCGCGAGGTCGCGGCCGACCGAGGTGCGCGCGGAGGAGGTCGAATGAGGGGCGGCGGTCATCGCCGCGGCTGGGGCGGCGGAGAGCGCCGTTGTGAAGAGGAGGACGCCGATCATCCGCGGCGCGCGGCCCGGACGAGCACGCGGCGGAAGGCAAAGGCGGCCGGCGCGAGAAGCAGCAGCGCGAGGGCGCCGAGCGGAGCCTGGAGCCTCGCGGCGGACGAGAGGGCCTCCCAGGCGGCGGGCGCGGCGGAGAGCGCGTCGGAGAAGGAGCGGAGCGCCGCGCGCGCGAGTCCCGCGAAGGGGGTGAGCGCAAAAAGCCCCAGGGCCGCCTGGTCTCCCGCCGTCAGTCCCGGCGCCGCAAGCAGAGCGAATCCGGCCGTGAAAACCAGCAGACCCCCGCCGGCGGGAGGCGCCCAGAGGCGCAGGCTGCGTCTCTCGCGGGCGGAGAAAGGTCGGATCCGGACCACCCGGGCCGCCAGATCCGTCGCGCCGGGCGGAAGAGCCACGTCGGCCGAGCCGGAGATCGCCTCGAGCCGCGCCAGGAGCGCCCGGGCGTCCTCGACCGCCGCCGCGCACGGAGCGCAGCCGGACGCGTGCGCCGACGCATCCCCGGCGAGAATCGACGACTCGCCGGCGGCAAGCGCCTCGGCATCAAGAGGATCGAGGGGTCGAGGGCAATCGTTCAAGAAAATTCTCCTGCCAGCCTGTCCTTCAATACGGCTCTGGCGCGAAAGAGTTTGTTTTTCACCGTCCCGAGGGGCATGCCTTTCAACTCCGCAATCTCTTCATACGACAAACCGGTGAAATGCCGCAGCGCAATCAGCTCCCGGAACTCGTCGGGGAGCCCCTGAATGGCCCGGGCGATGGCGTCGCCCCGCTCGACGTTTCGCAAGATCGCATACGGATCGAGCTCGGCGCTTTTGTACTCTGGAGAGGACAGCGCCTGCCCGTCGGGGTCCCGGACCTCCAGCGGCACCGTGCGGGGCCGCCGCTTGCGCAGGTGGTCGATCGCCGCGTTGCCCGCGATCCGGAACACCCATGTGGAGAACTTGTACTCGGGGTTGTACCGATCGAGCGCCTGGAACACCTTGACGAAGATCTCCTGGGAGAGGTCGAGCGCGTCGTCGCGGTTGCCGACCATCCGCGCGACGTGCGAGAGAACGCGCGCCTGGTAGCGGCGGACGAGGACCTCGAACAGGTGCTCTTCGCCCGCCAGAATGCGCTGCACGATCTCGCCGTCGGCGAGCGCGGTGTCGGACGCGGCGTCTCTGGTGTTCAACGAAGATCGAAGAGTCGGCCGGAATCGATGCGCTACAATTCCGGCCCCATTCTATTGAACGGGCACGCTGCCCGGCGAGGAGTGATCGAAGTGGATCCAGCGACGATCGAACCAAAGTTTCCCACCATCGGCTCGTCCCCCCAGGGTGTCGACTCCGCCAATCCCTTCGAAGAGATGATGTCGAGGTTCGACCTGGCCGCGCAGAAGCTCGGGCTCGATCCCGGCCTCTACAAGGTTCTCCGCGAGCCGGTCCGGGAGACCAAGGTCTCGATCCCGATCGCGATGGACGACGGCCGAATCGAGGTCTTCATCGGCTACCGCGTCCTTCACAACATCGCCCGAGGGCCGGGTAAGGGCGGAATTCGCTACGACAAGAACGTGAACCTCGACGAGGTCCGGGCGCTCGCTGCCTGGATGACGTGGAAGTGCGCGGTCGTGAACATCCCGTTCGGCGGGGCCAAGGGCGGAGTGATCTGTGACCCGGGAAGTCTCTCGCGCGCCGAGCTCGAGAAGATCACGCGGCGCTACACAGCGGAGCTGATGGACCAGTTCGGGCCCGAAAAGGACGTTCCGGCGCCCGACATGGGGACCAACCCGCAGATGATGGCCTGGATCATGGACACGTACTCCATGCACGCCCGCCATACCGTCACGTCGGTCGTGACAGGAAAGCCGCTCTCACTCGGCGGCTCCCGCGGGCGGGTCGAGGCCACGGGCCGGGGCCTCATGCTCATCTGCCGGGAGGCGGCGCCGCTGCGGGGGCTGACCCTCGCCGGCAGCCGCATCGTGGTCCAGGGCTTCGGCAACGTCGGGTCGATCGCCGCGCGGATGTGCCACGAGGCGGGGGCGAAGGTCATCGCGGTCTCCGACATCGCCGGCGGCATCGTCAACGAGGCGGGCCTCGACATGGCGGCTCTCGTCGCCCACTACGAGAAGGCGAGGAGCTTCGACGGGTTCCCCGGAACCTCCCGGATCACGAACACCGATCTCCTGGAGCTCGAGACCGACATCCTGATTCCGGCCGCCAACGAGAATCAGATCCGCGGAAAGAACGCGGGGAACATCAAGGCGAAAATCCTCGTCGAGGGCGCGAACGGGCCGACGACCCAGAAGGCGGACGAGATCCTGAACCGCAACGGCACGCTCGTGGTCCCCGACATCCTCGCCAACGCCGGCGGGGTCACCGTCTCCTACTTCGAGTGGGTGCAGGACCGCGCCGGCTTCTTCTGGCGTGAGAGCGAGGTCAACGAGCGGCTCGAGGACATCATGGTCCAGTCGTTCCGCGACGTCGCCAACATGGCCGAGAAGTACAGCGTGAGCTTCCGCATCGCGGCCTACATGCTGGGAATCTCCCGGGTCGCCCACGACACGATGGTCCGCGGGCTGTACGCATAGCCCTAGATGTCAGGATGCCTCGAACGCGAGTCCTGTGGTCTCCGTGGATGCGATGTCCGATGCGGCCGATGCGACCGAGCTTCTTGATGTCGACGTGGATGAGCTCGCCGGGCTCTTCTCGTGTAGCGCACGATTGGTTCTTTGGGTTTCAGGCTCTTTAAACTAGAGCTACTGTGACGGGCCAGGATGCGGTTGACAGTCGAGCTCGAGAGACCGACAAGGACGGCGATTCGAGCGGCCGTCTCACGTTCGATGCCGCAGCCGAAAACCTCCTCGACCCGGTCGGGATGCGCTTGGCCGGGTATGCGTCCAGCCCGCGGCAGACGCGACCCCGAGAAGAACGAAGAGAAGGAAGAGAACGCCGGGCAGTTTCATGGAATTTTCCTGTCAAAGCGCGCCGGGCGCGCGGCGAATGTGTCCCTTTTCAACATTCGTGGCCTTCCAAGTAGTCCTCACGGACACGTCGCGAACGCCGAGGTGTCCTGGATCGGCTGGTAGGCGGTGTTGAGCCGGTTGACGTAGGTCTTGAGCAAACCGGTGTTCGTGTCGACGACTCGCAGCGTCACCTCCACGTTCGTCAGTCCGGCGGAAAAGACCCAGTAACGGTCGTTAAAGCTGCAGCCGTTCAGGACCTTCACGACGGCCTCGATGTTGGCGGAGCTGAAGAACCAGAAATAACCCGAATCGGAAGTCAGCGGGACCGCCTCTCCCCGCCAGGTCCTCCCGTCGGACGTGCTCCAGTCAGCGGTTACGCGGAAGCGGCCGTTGTTGAGACACATCGTCGTCGTGTCCGGCGTGCAGGTCAGCGGCCCGATCGACATCCGCCCGATCCTCACCGCGTCGAACTCGGTGAACCAGATCGCGCCGTCTGGACCCGACGTGAGACCCTGGGGGGCCGAGCCCGGCGTGGGGATCGGAAACTCCGTGATCGCGCCCGAGGTCGTGATGCGGCGGATCTTGTTGCCCGCCGACTCCGTGAAATAGAGGTTCCCGTCGAGGCCGGCGACGATGCCGGAGGGTCGGCTTCCGGGTGTTGGGAATCGGGAACTCGCTGATCGCGCCCGAGGTCGTGATGCGCCCGATCTTGTTGGCGCTGACGTTGCTTTCGGCGAACCAGAGGGCGCCGTCGGGTCCCGCCACGATCGCCTCGACGAAAGAGTTGGCCGTCGGGATCGGGAACTCAGTGATCACACCCGATGAGGTGATGCGTCGATCTTGTTGCGGGAGCGCTCGGTGAACCACAGGGCACCATCGGGGCCGGCCGCGATGCCAACGGCCTCGCTGTTTCGGGTCGGGATCGGGAACTCGGTGATGTCGCCCGAGGTCGTGATTCGGCCGATCCGGTTGG
Source organism: Acidobacteriota bacterium (assembly GCA_040004075.1). Classification (GTDB taxonomy): domain Bacteria; phylum Acidobacteriota; class Thermoanaerobaculia; order UBA5066; family Gp7-AA6; genus JALYUA01. Next base: position 22,855 of record JBDUBP010000006.1, read on the forward strand.
CGGGGTTGTCAAAACTCTCGGTGAACCAAAGGTTGCCGTCTGGACCGGCCGTAATCAGTGCCGGGCCAGAGGGATGCGTCGGGAGGCCAAACGCGGTGACCGCTCCCGCCGGCGTAAGCCGCCCGATGAAGGGGAGGGAGAGTTCGGTCTGAACGGTGAACCAGAGGTTCCCGTCCGGGCCCACGGTGATCCGGGGTGGGTGAGGTACTCCACTCGACGGGATGGAGAACTCGGTGAACGTCTGGCCGGTGGCAGAGGAGATACCGAAGAGAATCAGGAGAAGAAAGGACGCGCAGGGATACTTCCTAGCACCCCCCACCAGGTCGGCGGAAACGGTGGCGTGGAGCACCCGGCAGGACTGCTCCACGCCGCGCCCTTCTCGGCACGATCAAGAACCTCGTCAGGGAAGCTCCTTGGCATGGACTTGAAACGGCACGTCGTGATTCCCTTGACCAGTTACGGCGCCGTTGGTGACTTTGGAAACGGCGGCTGGGCAAGATCCTCCATCCATCGTGACGGTCCATTCCCCAGTCGCTGTATGTGCGATGACGATGCACTGCGTCACATACGTAACGATCCAGCCGTACCTTCCGCGACTATCCAGACACTTGAAAGTGCCGCCAAAGTTCGAACGAGTCGGATCGTTTACGTCGGGTTGGTCCGTGCTGGCGCCGATGGGAAACAGGTAGTTGTTGTAAAACTGGTAGTTGTTGTCGTTCTGGTTGGGCTGCAGGGTGCCGACCGCGCACGTCTCAGTACCGTTGGTGAGGCCTGGAATCGTAAGTGTCAGGGTTCGACCGTTTGTCTTCTGGTCGACCTGGAAGTAGAGATGATCCGCTACTCCATTCACCATGTCCCAGAGCCTGGCTCCGGCGTCGATGCCGTCCGTGTAGACAAGACCATCGCCCCGTATCGAGTCGCCGGTTCGGTTAGCCACTGTCACCGCGACCGGATGGGCGGTATTTTGCAGGGGTTTTGGTGTGGCCGTTAGGGAAGAAGCCCATCCAAATGCCACGATTCCGACGCATAGCTGAGCCGTTTTCATCCAGTTTCTACTCATTTCTTCTCGCTCCTTCTTTTTTCTCGCTTCGCCAAAATGTGACCGCCTGGAATCTGCTCCCGCCGTGATGCGCATCACGCGATTCCTGACGATCGCGCCGGAAATGCCGCTGATGACACGCCCCCTCCTTCCGTCGCTTGAGTCATTAGTTTTCCCGCCTTTCTGATCCTCTTCTCTGCCCGCTGACTGATCCCGTCAAGAAGGCAAGAGAGGCCACGAGGGAATGGCACCTCTTGGCATGCGTCCGCCCGGCTGTCGGCGTGTGGGATAGGATGCGATCAGGTTTCCGGTCACTAAATGAACAGCCCCTCCGGCGAGCCTCCTCCAGGCGACGAACCGGCTTCGAACGGTCGGCTGGATTCCTGGAAAGAGATCGGCTCATATCTCCGCCGCAGCGTCCGCACCGCCAAGCGGTGGGAGAAAGAGCAGGAGCTCCCGGTTCATCGCCACCACCACGAGAAGCGCGATTCGGTCTACGCCTACGCGACCGAGCTTGACGCCTGGTGGAGCCGCCGGGGAGCCGAACTCGTCGACTTGAATGGTGCCGAGGACCCGGTTCTCCCCACGGAGACCGAAGGGGTCGGCGACTCGGGCGTCGAGGAGATCGAGCGCGAAGAGAAGTTCGCCCTTCTTCCTGCGCGCTCGCCCCGCAGAGCCATGCTCCTTGCAGCGGGAGTCGTGCTGGCGGTTCTGACCGTGGGCGTCCTGGTCCGGCTTTCTCGGAACGGTTCCGGGCCCTCGGCGGGATCGCTGCGGCCACTCCCATTCAAGGCGCGGGACTGGGTGCTGGTGACGAGCTTCGAGAACCGGACGGGCCGATCGATCTTCGACGGAACTCTCGAAGCGGCGCTCGAACGCGAGTTGAGGAGCTCCCGCTATCTGAATGTGGTTCCGCGCAAGAGGATCAACGATGCCCTGGCACTGATGAGAAAGTCCGACACCGAGACGGTTGACGCAGCGCTCGGCCGCGAGGTCTGTCTGCGAGACGGAGAAATCCGAGCGCTCGTGACAGGGCGGATCGAAAAGCTCGGTTCGAAGTTTCTCCTCAGCGTGAACCTGGTTGATCCGGCGCGGGGCCTGACGGTGGCCGGTGTCGCCGAGGAGGCGGCTGGCGAAGCAGAAGCCTTGCCGGCCATCCGTCGCGTGTCTGACCGGCTCCGAAAGACTCTCGGCGAGGCGCTTTGGGAGATGAGGCCGGAGGAAGCCACGCTCGCCAAAGTGACCACGCGGTCTCTCAAAGCCCTTCAGCTGTACTCGCAAGCCGAGCCACTGGCGATGAAAAAACCTGGAGCCGCGCAGGAGCTGCTGAGACAAGCGGTCGCCGAGGATCCGGAGTTCGCGGCGGGCCACATGCTGCTAGCGATGGCGATCTTCAACGAGAGCGCGCCCGGGCCCGTTGCAGAAGAGCATCGCACTCATGCAGAAAGCGCTTTCCGGCTCTCCGAGTTCGCCACGGACCGGGAGCGCTACTGGATTCGCGCCAGCTACTACCAATTCACGGATCATCAGCCTGAAAAGGCCGTCGCGGCCTGGGAGGCCCTCCTGGCGCTCTACCCCGACGATGTGGAGGCCTTGAACGACCTCGTGCCTCTCTATCGGCAATTGGGAAGGGGACCCGAGTCAGTGCGGTGCGCGTTGCGCCGAGCCGACCTGACGCCAAACGACTTTCGAAACCAGATCCTGGCGCTCAGTCGCGCCGGCGTAATCGGTGCGGATCCGAATCCGTATCTCCGACGAGCCCGGGCGTGTATCTCCGACGATGTCCTCGATCGGGTGCCGCAGCAGGCCGCTTTCGTTGAGATGTTTCCGTCGATCCGGCTGTGGAATCAAGGCAACGTCGCGAAAGCTTCTTCGGAGATGGAGCGCGCCTGGCGCGAGATCGAGCCGACACCACTGGGCCGGCGCGACAAAGGACTCCAGGCCATTGCGAGCTACTTTCTCGGTCTCGGCAGACTCCGTCTCGCGGAGGAAGTCTACGAGCGCATCTCGAACC
>JBDUBP010000033.1:0-7857 GCA_040004075.1 Acidobacteriota bacterium
GGGTCGTTCTCTCCGAGCTCGAACTCGTTGCGGACGACCGTCATCTCGCTGTCCAGGTCCTTCTTGGCGATGAAGGAGTGGACCATCCGGTCGGCCTCGAGGTCCAGGGCCCAGCGCAGGTTCTCGTCGGACGCCTGGAAGGTCTCGAAGTAGTTGGTGCGGTCGAACGAGGTCGTCCCGTTCGGCCGGGCCCCGTGAGCCGTGAGCTCCTGTGGGATGTTCGGGTGCTTCGGCGATCCCTTGAACATCAGGTGCTCGAGCAGGTGTGCCATGCCCGTCTCGCCGTAGTTCTCGTTGCGCGAGCCCACGACGTACGTGATGTTGACGGTGATCGTCTGCTTGGTCTGATCGGGAAAGAGCAGGACATGGAGGCCGTTGTCCAGGACGTATTCCGTGATGCCCTCGACCGAAGTGACGCGCACGGGCGCGGCCTTGCGGGATGTCGAACCGGACGCGGCCGCGGGGGCCCTCGACGGCGACGCCACGGCGGCCGAGGCTGCCGCGGCCAGGAAAAATGCGGCGAATGAAGAGCGCAGTGTCATCGGTCCTCCCGAGAAGCGGGGACGGCTCCCCGCGGAAACAGTTTTTGACGCGGACTGTATAACGCGAAAGCCTGGCCGGCCTTCCCTCCTCCGGCCCGCTGCGCCCCCGGTAAAGGCCACGTGATCCGCGTCCGCCGGCGACTTTCGATGGATCGCGGCAAGGGAAGGTTTTCGGATAGGCTTGAGGCACCGGGATTTCCGAAATCGAGAACGTTCCGCAGTCGGAGCCGTTGCCAATTCACCCCGAAGCGCCGAGGCGCTTCATCGGCGGAGGGCTCATGGCCCACATGGTTTCTGGCACCTCGTCCGGGTCTCCGCGCGGGAATCGCGCGAGGGCGAATCGTTTCGCCTTGATCGCGCTGCTGGGGGTAGGCCTCGCCTGGGCCGCGGGCGCGGACACCTCCGGAAACCTACTCATCAGCACCTCGACGGTCGTGTTCTCGTCCTTGAACCCGTCTTCCGTCGGTCAGACGGTCACGTTCACCGCGATCGTCGGCTTCCCGGTGGGGGCCGGAACGCCCACCGGGACCGTGACTTTCTTCGACGGTCAGACCCCGCTCGGCACGCAGACCCTCGTCTCCAATCAGGCGTCTTTGTCCACTTCGAGCCTCGCGCAGGGGACCCACCCGATCACCGCGTTCTACAGCGGGGACAGCAGCTTCGGCCGGAGCGTGTCTCCCGTTTTGAACCAGGTCGTCGGCCTGTGTGTGAAGCCGCCGGCGATTCGGGATCTGGCGATCGTTCCATCGTCGGCGGCGGCCGGCGACGCTTACAGGCTGACCTGGAGCAACACCCTCGCCGGGCAGGCCGGACGGTACGAAGTCTTCCTGTCGACGGACGGTGGCGCGTCGTTCCATTCGGTGGCCTTCACGCAGACGACGTCGTTTTCGGGAGTCGTGGCGAATGTCCCGGGGACGGTGCTCGTCTTCTACGTGCGCGCCGAACCCTTCTGCAGTGCCGGCGGCGCGAGCTTCAGCGATCCGAGCAACCTCGTCCGGTTGACGGTCGTCGGGCGCGCCTGCACCCGGCCGCAGACGCCGAGCGTGACGATTGACAAAACCTCAGTGACTTCGGGGGCCTCCTACACGCTGACCTGGGATCCCACGCTTCCGGCGGGACCGAGCGGCGGCGCCACGGGCATTTATCGGATCCTTCAGGCCGTCGGGTCGGGCACGTTCACGAGCATCGGGACGACGACGTCGACGACCTTTACCGGGACGGCGCCCGTGGTCGGGGCCGCGACTCCGGTCTTCCTGGAGGTCCGGGCGGAGCCTTCCTGCAGCTCGGATCCGGCGCTTTTCAGCCCACCGAGCACTCCCGTCCGATTCGACACGCTCCCCGCTTGCGGAGTATTGCCCGTTCCGACGAACGTCACGATCTCGTCCGCGCAGAGAGAAGGCGCTCCTACCCCGACGGACTTCATCGCCGTCTCGTGGACCGTTTCGAACGCGGCGTCCGTTTCGCGTTACGGCGTCCGGATCAACGGCGATCCGGAGGTCTTCTCGACGGGCCTTTCGGCGATTCTGCTTCCGCGAGGAAACCGGCTCGACCCGATCACCGCCTTCGTGCGCGCCTACGGATGCTCTCCTGAGACGTCCGGGGCGGTCGCTCAGAGCGATTCGGTCGCCCTGCAGACCGTGCCCCCCGCCGCCGACTTCACCACTTCGCCGACGGCGCTGGTCGGCACCCCGGTCGTTTTTACGGATACCAGCTCCCCCCAGGCGACCAGCTGGCTCTGGATCTTCGACGACGGCGCGATCGACACACGCCAGTCTCCATCGCACGTGTTTCTGACGGCCGGCTCCCACACCGTGTTCCTGGTCGCCTCGAGCGGCGCGGGCTCGACGACGAAGTCCGTGACGTTCGACGTCTTGCCGGAATCGGGAGCGACGCGGGTGGAGCGCCGCTCGTCAGTCCTCGCGTCCTCGTTCGACGCCTCAGATCGGGAGCGGCGCACCGCGCGCGTCGTGCTTCCCGGCGTCGGCTCGACGTGGCTGCACGTCTCGAATCGCGAGGGCGTCGAGACGGTCCTCTTTCTCCGGTTCATCGGAGCAGACGGGACGGTCGCGGCGGAGCGCCGGCTTTCCGTGACAGCGGGCGATGAGGCGATCTTCGATCTCGGCGCTTACGGACTGATCGGGGAGTACTTCCTCGAGCTCGTCGGCGCGCAGCGGTTCGACGCGCACATCGTGCAATCGAGGCGGCCGGACCCGAAAGAGGTACGCCGATGATTTCCAGCGGGGGACGCTTCCGAGCGGCGGCGGCGATCGTGACCGCGGCGGCACTCTTGTTCGGGGGTCTCGAAGCCGCGCCCCTCGCGGCCTCTCCCGCCGTCTCTCCCGTGGACATCAGCCACGATCCCCTGAAATGCGTCAACACGGACTACGCGCCGAAGGTGGACGCGGCGGTCGCGCCGGGAAAAGATCTCGACAAAGGTTACGTCTACTTCAAGGCGGCGGGGACCGAAGATTTCTATTACGCCGTCATGAAGGGCGCGCCGGAGAACCTGGAAGGTGTGCTGCCGCGGCCGATGCCCGAGACGCGGGCGATCGACTACAAGATCCGGGCGACCGACGTCCGCGAGCTCGCCAAGGAAGTGGGGGAGTTCACGCCCCCCGTCGTTCCCGGGAACGCCTGCAAGGTCAAGGGAGCGCCGGCCGGAGTGCCCGTCGGAAAAGAGGGCGCCGGCCTGACCATCGGGCTCACCCGCCAGGGGCAGAACCCTGTTCCCCCCGGTTTCAACCGCCGCGACATCGCCTTCGTGATCCTTTTCGGAGGCGCGACGGTGGCGCTCGCGGCGGCTTTGAAAGCCGGAGGGACGACCTTCGCGACCTCCGTTGGGTCGGCCGGTTCCTCCGAGTCCGCGGGTCCGGGAGCTGGGGTCGCCGGAAAATCCGGCTCCGGCATGAGCACCGGTCTGGCGGTCGGACTGGGTGCGGTGGCCGTCGCCGGCGGCGCGATCGCCATTGCGAACAACAACAAGAGCTCCAGGGCCACGAGCACGTTCACCCCGACGGCCACCGCCACACCTACGCGGACCTTCACGCCGACCCCGACCGGAACGTCCGTTCCCGCCCGCTTCATCGACGCCGCCATCACGTGGAGCGGTACGGGCAACATCGATGTCGAGATCCGCAACCCGAGCAACCAGGTGGTCGGGACGAACCTGCCGGCGGGTTGCGAGTCGACCGCGAGCCGGACCGAGCACGTCCTTCTCCAGGGAGTGCTCCCCGCCGGGACCTATCGAGTAATGCTCACCGCGTCCAACTGCGGCTCGGCGAGCGCGCCTGCCTCGATCGCCACCGCCGTCACGGTGCAATCGGAGAGCGGTCCCAAGTGCAACAACGCCTTCGTGAACGTTCCCGTCGGGACGACCGTCCAGGGGTGCCAGTTCACGTTGCCGTAGGAGGAAGTTGAGAGTCGATTGTTGAGGGGAAGTTGAGAGTCGAGAGTTGAGAGTTCGAATGTATCTCCCGAATCCAGCGTCTCTTGTTTGACGCGGAACGCTCAACCCTCCGTTACCCTTCGATCGCCGCCTTCCCGCCTTCCCGCGTCATCTGGGCGGCGAACTCCGTCTTGTTGACGGCCATCGCGTAGGCTTCCTTGAAGTCGACGACCTTGTTCTTCACCAGGGTCAGGAGGGAGTCGTTCAAGGTCATCATTCCCTGCTGCTTGCTGGTCTGCATGATCGAGTAGATCTGGAAGACCTTCTTCTCGCGGATCAAATTCGACACCGCGCCGTTGCAGATCAGGATCTCGTACGCCGCCGCGCGGCCGCCGCCGATCCGCTTGCAGAGCGTCTGAGAGATGACGCCGCGCAGCGAGCTCGCGAGCATGGTCCGGATCTGCTCCTGCCGGTCGGCGGGAAACTGGTCGACGATGCGGTCGACGGTCGACGGAGCGGTCGTCGTGTGGAGCGTCCCGAAAACGAGGTGTCCGGTCTCCGCCGTCTCGACCGCGATCGCGATCGTCTCCAGATCCCGCATCTCGCCGACTAAGACGATGTCGGGGTCCTCGCGGAGCGCCGCGCGCAGGGCGTCTTTGAAAGAGTCGGTGTGCGAATGGACCTCGCGCTGGTTGACGAGGCACTGCTTGTTCTCGTGCACGAACTCGATCGGGTCTTCGATGGTGATGATGTGGTCCGTGCGGTTCTTGTTGATGTGATCGATTAATGTCGCGAGCGTCGTCGACTTCCCCGATCCGGTCGGGCCGGTGACGAGGACCAGCCCCTTCGTCAGATTGCAGAGCTCGAGGACGCTCGGCGGCAGGCCGATCTCTTCCGGAGAGCGGATCTCGTAGGGGATCGCCCGGAAAACCGCGGCGGGTCCGTGACGATCGCGAAAAAGGTTCACGCGGAACCGCGACACGCCCGGAATCGCGTGGGCGAAGTCGGTGTCGTTGCGCCGCTCGTACTCCTCGCGGTTGCGCGGAGGCGTGATCTCGTACAGCCGGGCGAGAAGCTCGTCTTCCGTGAACGGGGGATACCCGTCCAGGGCCTGGATCGAGCCGTGGACGCGCACGGCCGGGACGGCGCCGGAAGAGAGGTGCAGGTCGGAAGCGCCCACCTCGAGCAGTTTCAAGAGAAGGCGCTCGATGGCTGACTCCACCTGGACGTTTTTGTAGGAGGGCCGGAGCGGCGGCGGCGGAAGCGGGGCCGCGGCGGCCGGAACGGGAGACGGGGCCGACGCGGTGGCAGACTGCTGCGGCGACGCGGACGACGAGGAAGCGGCCGGGCCCGTCCCGCCGGCGGGCGCCGCGGCGGAGTCCGGGGATCGGGGCTCGATCGACACCTTCCACGATCCCAGGCCGGCGTCCACGCGAATCGTGACCGCGGATCCGTTGTGCGGATAGACGAACGTCGTCCCGCCATTCCTGTTCAGAGTGGTTCCCGCCGGAACGATTTCCTCAACGAGCTTCACTAAGGAAGCGTGGGGAGTCGTCTGGGACGCGAACCGTTTCCCCGTCGGGAAGACGAGCTGGACCTTTTCGCCGCTCGAGAGCAGAGCTCCCTGCGCCCCGAATTTTCCCATGCTCTGAAGAAGAGCGTCGATCTGCGCCAAGGGTTTCCTCCCGGGTTTACGGGTCTTCGATGACCCGGAGAACGTACGACTTGTTGACGAGAAGGACGTGCTGCTCCTGCCACAGGCGGAAGAAGCGGCCTTCGGAGTTCATGTAGTCCGTGACCCGGGTCGAGCGCTGCTCCGCGGACCAGAGGAGCTCGCCCTGCAGCGGCTCCGACGACTTCAGATCCACGCACACCTTCTGACGGATGTCGAAGAGCTCGTCCGTCTCGTCGCCGGTCGAGAGATCCGCCAGCGGGATCCGGACCCAGAGGACGGCGTCGCGGCTGAAGATCTCCCATCGCGCGCTCTCGCGGTCGCGGGCGGGAAGAAACGGCATCCCCTTCTCGAGTAAGTCGAGAACCTGGTTGCGGCGGTCCTCGGGCCGGACCGGGTCGGCGAGAAACAGCTCCACCTGGCGCGGGGCGGTTCCCGCGAGAGTCAGGTCCACCGCGACGTTCTGCTTGCGGACCCGCAGAAACTCGGTTTCGCCCTTCATGGAGTTGTGCTTTGAAACTATACAGGCTCATGCAAACGTCTTAGTCTCGAAGGCCTTCCATGACCCATGCGCAGAGGATGTTTGCTGTGCTCCAGGCGGCGCTCGCCGTGCTGCTCGGAGGCGCCTGCGCGGCGTCCCGCCCGGCGAGGCCCGCGGCGGCGCCGCCCCTCGACCGGGCGGCGATGGCCTCCCGCGTTCGCGCCGAGATTCTCCACGCGTGGACCGCCTACGAGCGCGGCGCCTGGGGCCACGACGAATGGAAGCCGGTGAGCGCGACCCCTCGCGACTGGTATGGCGAGCCGCTTCTCGTGACCCCGGTGGACGGGCTCGACACGCTGCTCGTCGCCGGGTTGACCGCGGAGGCGGAGCGCGCGAAGGGTCTCATCCTCGAGAGGCTCGATTTCAACCGCGACATTTCAGTCAAGAACTTCGAGATCACGATCCGGCTGCTCGGCGGTCTGCTCTCCGGATATCAGGCCACGGGTGACCGGCGGCTTCTCGCGCTCGCCGAAGACCTCGGCAACCGGCTTCTCCCCGCGTTCGAATCGAAGACGGGAATGCCGTGGATGTACGTCAATCTCAAGACGGGCAGCGTGCAGGGCTCGAAGTCGAACCCCGCGGAGATCGGCACCCTGCTGCTGGAGTTCGGGACGCTCTCCCGGCTGACCGGGCGTCCGGTCTTCTACGAGAGGGCGAAACGCGCCGTGGTCGAGCTGCATCGCCGCCGGTCGAAGCTCGGCCTCGTGGGCGAGGAGATCGACGTCGAGACGGGAGCGTGGCTCAGCCGCGAGAGCCACGTCGGCGGCGGGATCGACTCCTACTACGAGTACCTGCTGAAGAGCTCTCTGCTGTTCGGCGACCCCGATTGCGAGCGGATGTGGCGCGAGAGCGTCGCGGCCGTCAACGCGCACCTGGCCGAGGAAGCGGGAGGCGGACTCTGGTACGGGCAGGCGGACATGGAGACCGGCCGGCGCACAGCCTCCGAGTTCGGCGCCTTGCACGCATTTCTGCCGGGCGTTCTCGCCCTAGGCGGCGACGTCCCCCGGGCGAGACGCCTGGAGGAGTCCTGCTTCCGCATGTGGACCCTTCACGGCATCGAGCCCGAGACGCTCGACTACCGCGCCATGAAGGCGTCAGAGCCCGGGTACCCGCTGCGTCCCGAGATCATCGAGTCGGCGTACGTCCTCTACCGGCTGACGAAAGACCCGCGGTACCTGGAAATGGGGCGGGTGTTCTTCGACTCCCTCGTCGCGCACTGCCGGACCGAGAACGGATACACCGTCCTTCAGAGCGTCGTCACGAAGGAGAAGGGCGATCTCATGCCGAGCTACTTCCTCGCCGAGACCCTGAAATACCTCTACCTTCTGTTCGCGCCGGACGGCACCGTCGACGGGAGGAAAGGCGTCTTCAATACGGAGGCCCATTTTCTGCGGCGGGTCCCCTGAGTCGGGGGACGCCGGTTTCACGGGGTACTTTCGCGCCGTCTGCGTCTGCTGGTAGAGGGCGTTCCACCAGCGGCCGTCTCGCCGCACGTAGAGGGACGTCGCCCAGACGGGGCTCGGCACGGGGTGGGCCCCGCAGGCGGTGTCCTGATCGGCGTAGTAGGTCAGGACGGCCGTGTTCGCGTCCAGCGCCGTGAGCCGGAACCGGTCGACGGTGTAGCTCTTCACCACGCAGACGGGACTTCCGACGCCCGCGACCACCTGAGCCTTGCCGATGACGCCGCCGAAGCCGACCTCGACGTGATCTTCCGAAA
>JBDUBP010000190.1:0-25848 GCA_040004075.1 Acidobacteriota bacterium
GCTGGGCGCTGGGCGCTGGGCGCTGGGCGGAAGAACGATCGAAACCGGAGAGCGGGTTCGCCTCGCGCCTGGCGCCCCTCGCCTTCTTAAAGAACCCGATTGCGCCCGCGCGACTTCGCCTCGTAGAGGCTCGCGTCCGCGCGTGCGATGGCCGGGCCAGGCTCGTCCTCCCCGTGCTCGAGCTCCGCCACGCCGGCGGAAATCGTGACCGGCCCGATGTCGCCTACCCGGAGCTGCTCGATCGCGAGCCGCACCCGCTCCGCGAACAGACGCGCCCCGTCGAGGCCGACACCGGTCAGGATGACGAGGAACTCCTCGCCCCCCCACCGGACCGCCGTGTCGCCGCCTCGGGGGAGGCCCGACATGCAGCGGCTGACCTCGCGCAGCACCGAGTCCCCCGCGAGGTGCCCGTGCGAATCGTTGACGCCCTTGAAATGATCCACGTCGAAGAGGACGAACGCGAGCGGCCGCCCGTACCGCCGGGCATCGCGAATCTCCCGGAGGGCGGACTGCTCGCCCGCCTTGCGGTTCTCGAGCCCCGTCAGCTCGTCGATCAGCGCGCGTTGCTCCCGGCCGGAGGCGAGGTCGGAGTCCGCGCTGATGTCATTGAACAGGACCAGCACGCCGTGCCCGCTCGGGAGGCGGACGGGCTTGCTCACCCAGCGCAGGGACCGCCACTGGGGAAACTGGATCTCGAACTCTCCGCGCGCCTCTTCCACCGCGGCGTGCGAGTCCTTCGTGCTCCGATCCAGAAAGTCCGGCGGCTCGTTGGAGGATCTCCGCAGGTCGCGCACGAACTGTTCCCGGGTCATCCGCTGCAGCCGCTCGGAGGGGATGTCGAAGGCGGCGGCGATCGCCGGGTTGGCGAACAGAACCCGGTCCGCGTCGAGCAGGAGAACGCCCCCCTCCAGGCGCGAAAACGCCGCCTGGAGGGCCCCGTGGGAGGCCTCGAGCGTCCGTCGGAGCGCGCGCTCGGCGCGAAGCTCCTCGCGCAGGCGGGCGACCTCGTCGACCGCGCTGATTCCCGTCAATTGAGGGCCTTCGACCATTCCGTCCATCTTAGCCCTCGTGTCCACACGGCGCGCCAGCGGGGCTTGCGAAGACGGGATGAGTCTCGTTGCGGCGGACTTTGAAACGGGCGGCACGGCCGCGATGGGACGGTGGCCTCCCGCCCGGAGCGCGGTGTGCGCGCTCCTCGTTTTCTCCTGAACGCTCAACGCTCAACGCTCAACTTTCCGCCCGCGCGGATCCTCCGTCCTCCCCTTCAACTGCCCGCAGGCCGCGCTTGCGTCGGGCCCGCGGCTCCTTCTCACGGTGACCGGGAGATCGCCGGCCGAGAGCCGCGCCGCGAAGCGGTCGATCGCGTCTTCGGAAGGGCGTTTCCATCCCGGCAGATACATGGGGTCTTCGTTCAGCGGAATGACGTTGACCTTCACGCGGAGCCCGGAGAGGAGGCGCGCGAGCCGCCCGGCGTCCTCGGGAGAGTCGTTCACGCCGGCAATCAGCACGTACTCAGCGGTCATGCGACGGTGCGATTCGAGCGGCCACGCCCGCATCGCCGCGACGACGCCCTCGAGAGGATAGGTGCGCGTGATGGGCATGAGCCTCGTGCGGGTCTCGGAGTCGGCGGCGTTGACCGACACCGCCAGATTCGGCCGCCGCTCGCGGGAGGCGAACCGCTCGAAGGCGGGGGTGATGCCGGACGTGGAGACCGTGACCCGGCGCGGAGAGACTCGCTCGAAGAGGAGGTCGAGCGATCGCGACACCCCATCGGGGTTCAAGAACGGCTCTCCCATTCCCATGAAGACGACCCGCAGACCGTCCGCTTTCCGGCCGACGTCGTCGAGCACCGCGTACAGCTGTCCCAGGATCTCGCCCGCGGAGAGGTTCCGCCCGGCCCCGAGCCGTCCCGTCACGCAGAACGCGCAGTCGACGGCGCAGCCCGTCTGCGAGGACAGGCAGACGGTGAACTTCGGAAGGGGCGCGGCCGGGACGGCGGAGGCAGGCGTGCGGAGCGCGGGAGGGACTTCGGGGTGGGCGCGCGCGTCCTCGAACTCGTTCGCCTCCGAAAAGGACCGGGTGCCGGGCATGAAGACCGCCTCGATGAGCGCTCCGTCCGCCAGCCGGAGGCCGTATTTCACGCTTCCGTCGGAGGAGGGGTCGCGCCGCGCGATGGTCGGCAGAAAGAGCGGCACGTCCCGCGCCAGCCGCTCCCGCAGGCCGCCGGGCAGCTCGCGGATGAGACCGTAGTCGCGATTCCCCTTCCGGTGCAGTGCGTCGAAAATCTGCCGCCCCCGGTACCGGGGCAGCGACCAGGACCCCGAAAGGTCCTCCCATTCGGAGGCGGTCGCGCCCAGGGGATCCAATGGGAAGGTCATGAAGAAGAAGGTATCAGCCGGAAAAACCGAAAACCGAGAACCGAAAACCGATCCGCTATTCGCTCCTGGAGCGGACCGGTCTCCGCGCCGGGGCGGCGCGGCGGCGGACCGGACGGCGAGAGCGGACCTTGCGGGTGGGATCGATGCCGAGCGATTTCAACAGGCGGAGATCCTTGACGTTGATCCGAAACGCAGCGCGTTCCTCGACGAGCGTCTCCTCCGCGTCCTTGCCGGACGAAATGGCCGAGAGGCGGCGCCGGCCGCCGCCGCCGCGCGGCTCGCGCTTGTTCACGCCAACCTTCGCGTCGAGCACCATGTACAGGTTGTACCCCTCGTCGCGTATGCGCTGAATGGACTCGTGCACGCGACCCGAGCCCGAGATGGACTCGTTGATCGCCTGCCCGAGCTCTTTGAGCATCTGCCGGAGGTGTTCGTTCAATTCCATGGCCGCGGCGATTATCGCTTCGCCTTCTCGAAAGCGTCAAGGCTGCTGGACGACAGGTTTGCTGTTATAATTGCGGCGCGTTCGACCTCCGCGAATGCCCTGTTCTCCACGAGCGCTTTTCTCGAGCTTGCGCCCGTCTCCCGCCGCCTTCCGTCGCTGATAGCCTCCCTCCGGAAAGCACGATGCGCGATTCCTCCGCCTCTTCTAGCTCCGCGTTCTCGTGGTTCACGCACCTCGAATGCACGCGGTGTGGAGACCGCCTCCCGAAGGACGAAGGGGCCAATCTCTGCCCGCGCTGCCGCGGACCGCTCTTCGCGCGCTATGCGCCGCCCCCTCTCGATCGCGCCGGCGTTTCCGGGCGGGCACGGTCGATGTGGCGGTGGCACGAGATGATGCCGGTGGGCAATCCTTCGAACATCGTCTCGCTCGGCGAAGGCGGAACCCCGCTCCTTTCCGCTCCGCGGCTCGGAGCGAAAGAGGGATTCACCGACCTCTGGATCAAGGACGAGGGAAACAATCCCTCGGGCTCGTTCAAGGCGCGCGGGCTTTCGGCGGCGGTCTCGCGCGCGCGGGAGCTCGGCCATACGGCGATCGCCGTGCCCACCGCGGGAAACGCGGGGGGCGCCGCCGCCGCCTATGCGGCGCGGGCTGGCCTCGCCTGCCACGTCTTCATGCCGGATGACACGCCTCCGGTGTTTCGCGTCGAGTGCGAGCGACACGGGGCGACTGTCACGATGGTGGCGGGGTTGATCGACGCGTGCGGGAAGCTCGTCGCGGAGCGCGCTCCCCTCGAAGGCTGGCACGACGTCTCGACGCTCAAAGAGCCTTACCGTGTCGAGGGGAAGAAGACGATGGGTTACGAGCTCGCCGAGGAATTCGGATGGGAGCTTCCGGACGCCGTCCTGTACCCGACGGGCGGAGGCACCGGGCTGATCGGCATGTGGAAGGCGTTCGATGAGATGGAGGCTCTCGGCTGGATCTCGCCGAAGCGTCCCCGGATGTTCTCGGTGCAGGCGGCCGGCTGCGCCCCGATCGTCCGCGCCTTCAAAGAGGGAAAGCCCGTCTCCGAAAAGTGGGAGAACGCCGCGACGTACGCCTCCGGCCTCCGGGTCCCGAAAGCGTACGCGGACGACCTCATCCTCTCCGCCGTGAGGGCGTCGGGCGGGACCGCCATCGCGGTCGATGACGACGCCATGCGCGTCGCGAGCGACGAGATCGGCAGCTCCGAGGGTCTCTTCGTCGCGCCCGAGGGGGGCGCCGTCTGGGCCGCCGCGAAGGCGCTGAAAGTTTCTCGCGACCTCGATCCGGACGCGCGAATCGTGCTCTTCAATACGGGGAGCGGCTTCAAGTACCTCTGAGCGGGCGGAAGCGGCGGCGGCGGCTCCAGCCGGCGCAGGCCGGCGTCCCCTTCACACTGCCGCCCACTCCGCGGAGAGCATCGCCGCCTGTCCAACACCGTCTGCGTCGCCTTACTCCTGCTTGTCCGGCGAGTAGCCATGCTTGCGGAGGATGCGATTGACGAGCACGCGGAGCTGGGCGCGCACGTTCTCGCGCACCGTAGTGCCAATGGTCACGTTGGCACGCACGGATGCCACGAGCTCGCGCGCGATGCCCCGTAGCGTGAGCTCGCCCAGCACCTCGGTTCAGAACGTGACCCGGAAGCGCGTTCCGATGTCCTCGGATCAGCTCGACGAGGTGCCATGAGCTCGGAAGTCTACTCGGAAGCATTTCTAAGGCATTAACCTTCCGACCTCGCCACGACGAACAGACCTCGCACGGTGCTTGGGGCCCGTAACGCGAGTCAAGCTCCTGGGAGGAGTTGCCTCGGCGTATATGTCTGGAATATACTTATGGCCGTGGCGCCAGAGGACCCTCTTCAGGGCTGTATCGGGTTTGATTGGGACGATGGGAACCTCGAGAAGAACTGGGATCTCCATCGGGTGCCGTTCTGGGAGGCAGAGGAAATCTTCTTTAACGAACCGCTGGTCATCGGGGCCGACCGAGAGCATTCGGCGCAGGAGGCACGTCACCTGGCGCTTGGGCAGACCGACTCCGGGCGCTTGCTCTTCATCAGCTTCACCGTTCGGCGTTCTCTTATTCGAGTCATCTCGGCGCGTGACATGACACGCAAGGAGGGACGGACCTATGAGCAAAGCAAAGCATAAGCGGATTCCCGCCTTCAGTTCCGAAGAGGAAGAGCGGGCTTTTTGGGCTGAGAGAGACTCGACCGATTACGTCAACTGGACGGCCGCCCGGCGTCGCTCATTTCCGAATTTGCGTCCCACGCTCCGCACCATCTCGTTGAGGTTGCCGGAATCGATGATCGGCCACCTCAAGGTCCTGGCAAACAAGCGCGATGTTCCTTATCAGTCGCTGCTCAAGCAGTTCCTGGCTGAGCGGCTCCAACGAGAGCTCGCCAAGGGGGCCTGACAAGCGCGCGTAGAAAAAGCCGGCGGCCCCGCAAGCGCCAGCTCCTCGAAGAGGCCCGTATAATGCGCGGTTCCATGAAGTACGCCTCCCTGCGCTCCCGTCTCGACACGATTCTCCCGACGGTGGAAAAGCCGGGGCGCTACATCGGCATCGAACGGAACGTCATCCGCAAGGACCTCTCGAAGGCCGCCGTGACGCTCGCGCTCGCGTTCCCGGACACCTACGAGATCGGCATGAGCCACACGGGCTTGAAGATCCTGTACGAGCTCGTCAACCGCCGGCCGGAGTTCGCGTGCGAGCGCGTCTACGCGCCCTGGACCGACCTCGAAGCGAAGATGCGCGCCGGCGGCATTCCCCTCTTCTCGACCGAGTCCTTCGCGCCCGCGGCCGATTTCGACGTGGTGGGCTTTTCGCTTCAGGCCGAGGTCAACTATTCGAACATCCTGAACATGCTCGACCTCGCCGGCATCCCGGTGTGGCAGCGCGATCGAGGGGACGCGGATCCGCTGGTGCTCGGCGGCGGACCGTGCACCGCCAACCCGGAGCCGATCGCCGATTTCTTCGACGCGTTTTTGATCGGCGACGCCGAGGAAGCGCTCCTGCGCTTCCTGGACGCGTACCGCGAGGCGCGCGATGCGGGCCTTTCGCGGCGGGATCTCCTCGCCCGCCTTTCGCAGATCGAGGGCATCTACGTCCCGTCCTTCTACGACGTGGCGTACTCCGAGGACGGCCGCATTTCTGCGATCACGCGCAACGACCCGCGAGCGCCCGAGAACCCGAAGCGCACCTGGGTGCCGGTCTTGAAGCCCGAGTACTACCCCGAGAAGCCGATGGTGCCCTCGGTGGAGATCGTGCAGGACCGGCTCGGGCTGGAGGTCATGCGCGGGTGCACGCAGGGGTGCCGCTTCTGCCAGGCCGGGTACTGGTATCGGCCGGTGCGCGAGCTCGATCCCGACGACGTCGCCGCCATGACGACGAAGTTCATCGCGGAGTCCGGCTGGAGCGAGGTGGGGCTGCTGTCTCTCTCGACCGCCGACTACTCTCAGATCGAGCCGCTCGTGAAGTGCCTCGCGCCGCAGCTCTCCGACCGCCGCGTCTCGATCTCCCTCCCATCGCTCCGCGCGGAGGCGTTCTCGGTGGGACTCGCCGACGCGGTCTCCGAGGTGCGCAAGTCCGGGTTCACCTTCGCTCCGGAAACCGGGTCCGACCGGCTGCGACGCGTCATCAACAAGACGTTCACCAACGCCGACATGGTGCAGGCGGCGGACTTCGCGTTCTCGAGGGGATGGGACCTGATCAAGGTGTACACGATGATCGGGCTCCCGACCGAGACGTCTTCCGACCTCGACGAGCTGGTCACCCTCGTCGAGAACATCCTGAAGCAGGGCCGCCGCCACGGGCGGAAGGAAGTCAACGTGTCCGTGGGCTCGTTCGTCCCGAAGTCGTGGACGCCCTTTCAGTGGGCGCCGTTCGACGGCGTCGCGGTCCTCGAGCGAAAGCTCGCGTATCTGAAGGACCGGTTCCGGAACGTCCGCGGCGCGAAGCTCAAGTGGCACGAGCCCCGGGAGGCGGAGATCGAGTGCGTGTTGTCCCGCGGCGACCGGCGCATGGGCCGTGTGCTCCACACCGCCTGGGCGTCCGGGGTCCGATTCGACGGTTGGAGCGAGCACTTCCGGCACGACCTCTGGATGAGGGCGTTCGAGGCGGCGGGCATCTCGAAGGAAAGCTACCTCCGGGCATATGAGCCGGACGAGACCCTCCCCTGGGACATCCTGGACGTCTCCATCCGCAAGCGTTTCCTCCAGATCGAGCTCATCAAGGCGAAGAAGGAGATGCGGACGGAGGATTGCAAGTGGGGGCACTGCTACGCGTGCGGCGTCCCCGGCAACGGCGAGGACACGGTGCTCGCGACGGCCATGGCGGGCCGCCTGCCCGCGGCGATGGATGCCGCTCGCGCGTCGGACCCCGCGTCGTACCGCGACGTCGCGAAAGGGGCCGCGTACCGCCAGAAGGCGCTTCCGGACCTGCCGTCTGCCGCCCGCGGACCGCGCGTCTTCACGGGAACGCCTCGCCGTAACCGCGTCTCGTTCCAGAAGACAGGCGACGCGCGTTTTCTCTCGCACCGCAACACAATGGACGTCTTCGAGCGCGCCATCCGGGCGGCCGGGCTTCCGGCGCGTTACAGCGAGGGGTTCAATCCGCACATGAGGCTCTCGATGGGGCCGGCCCTCCCGCTCGGCCTCGAGAGCCTCCACGAAATCTTCGACGTCGAGGCCGTCGCGCCCTTCCCCGAAGACGCGGCCGGGCAGATCGAGGCGAAGCTGCCGCCCGGGATCGCCGTGCTCGAGGTGCGGGAGCTCGGTCCGGCCGAGCGCGCGCTCTCGCGCTCCGTCAAAGGCGCCCGGTACGCGGTGCGCCTCGCGTCGGAGGAGCAGATCGCCCGCGCCGGGGACGCCGTGGCCAACGGATGGAGCGAGGCGGTCCCGGCCCTGCGCGCTCTTTCGCTCGAGAGCGGTCCGGCCGGCTCCCGTCTCCTCTTCGAGGTGAATCTCGACCAGGCCGCAGGCGAGACGTCGACGCCGAAGAAGGTGCTGGAAAAGCTCCTCGCCATCGCGCCGGAGGAACAGGCGATGCTCTCGGTGACGCGAGAGGCGACAGTGCTCGGGTAGTCGTCAGTCGTCAGTTTTCAGTTCTCAGTTTCGATTCGGCAACAGAACTGAACACTGAAAACTGAGAACTGAAGACTGAACATGCCCTACCGCATCACCGTGACCGCGCACTTCGAGGCGGCGCACAACCTGATCGACTACGAGAACGGGCCGGAGCCGCTGCACGGGCACTCCTATCGAGTGGACGCCGTCCTCGAGTCGGAGAAGCTGCAGCAGCACGACCTCGCGGTGGATTTCGTCTCCGCCCGGAACGCTCTCGAGGCGATCGCGAAAGAGCTCGACTACACGTATCTGAACGAGTGCCCCGCCTTTGCGGGCCGCAACACCTCCGCGGAAAATCTCGCCCGGCATTTCGCCGATCGGCTCGACGCGTCGGGGGCGCTCGGCTGGTCTCGCGTCGCTGAGGTGACTGTGTGGGAAGGGCCGGAGAATCGCGCGACGTACGTCCCTCCGCCGGGATGAGGTTTACGCCCGTCACCTGCTAGCATCAGCCCGCCCCACAGCCGGCACGGCCGGAGAGGAGACGACATGACTGTCGCGTTCACGCGAAACGGCGCTCGCGCGAAATGAGCTTCCGGGAGATTACGAGCGACGCGGACATTCAGGCCGCCTTCCTCCTGATGTCGTCTCTGCGCGACCGGATCCGCGAGGAGACGTTCCTCTTCGAGATCCGCCGCCAGCAAGTCGAGGGGTATCGCCTCTACGGGGCGTTCGAGGGCGACCGGCTCGTTTCGCTCGCCGGAGTGCGCCGGACGCACACGCTCGCGCGCGGCGAGCACCTGTTCGTGGACGATCTGGTCACGAGCGCCGAGGACCGCGGGAAGGGATACGGTCAGGCGCTCCTCGCCTGGCTCGCCGGCGAGACCGCGCGGCAGGGTGTCGCCCGCATTCACCTCGACAGCCGCAGCACGGCGCGCGGCTTCTACGAAAAGATCGGCTTCGCGTTCGCGACGTCGCTGCCCTGCTCGATCGACGTGGACAATCCGGCGCTGCGCCGCCGCGACGAAAAAATCTCCGCCGGATGACCGGGCCGGGCCGGCTCAAGGGAGCGCGGACGGCGCTCGTCATCCTGACGCTCCTGAATCTCTTCAACTACCTCGACCGTTACGTGCTCGCGTCTCTCTTCGAGAGCCTCAAGGCGTCGGAGCTCCATCTCTCGGACAAACAGCTCGGCTCCCTCTTCACGGCGTTCCTGGTCGTCTACATGCTGACGTCCCCTCTTTTCGGACGGCTCGGCGACCGCGCGTCGAGGCCCCGGCTCCTGGCCGCCGGAGTCGCGATCTGGAGCCTGGCGACGGCGCTCGGAGGGCTGGCGCGCTCCTTTTCGGGCCTCTTCGCGGCGCGGGCGTCCGTCGGAATCGGGGAGGCGGCGTACGGAACGATCGCCCCCGCGCTGCTCGCCGACTCGTTTCCGAAGGAGCGCCGCGGGTTCGTCTTCGCGGTCTTCTTCGCGGCGATCCCGATCGGCTCGGCGCTCGGGTACGTGCTCGGCGGGTTCATGGACCAGCACTTCGGCTGGCGGACGGCGTTCTTCGTCGCCGGCGGGCCGGGATTGCTCCTCGCCCTCCTCTGCCTTCTGCTTCGCGACCCGCCCCGGGGATCTCAGGACGAGCCGTCGAAGGGTGCTCCGCTTGCGGAGGGCGCGCGCGCGGCCTATGCGCGTCTCTTCGCCAACCCCGCCTATCGCCTGACCGTCGCGGGATACGCCGCCTACACGTTCGCCCTCGGAGGCGTCGCCGCGTGGACTCCCGCGTTTCTGGAACGGGTGCGGGGGATGCCGAAGAGCGCGGCGACGATCCAGTTCGGCGCCATCGTGGTCGTGACGGGCTTTCTCGGGACCTTCGCCGGCGGCTGGCTCGGAGACCGCCTGCTGCGGCGCGACCGCCAGGCCTATCTGAAGCTCTCGGGCTGGACGGCGCTCGCCGCGGCGCCGGCGGCGGCGATCGCCTTCTTCGCACCGGGCCGCGCCCTGCCGATGGCCGGGATCGTGGCGGCCGAGCTCCTTCTCTTCGCATCCACGGGGCCCATCAATTCCGTGATCGTCAACGTCGTGGCCCCTGGAGATCGCGCCACCGCGGTGGCCCTGTCCATCCTTTCCATCCATCTCCTGGGGGACGTCCCTTCTCCGCCCGTCATGGGATGGATTTCCGACGCCACCGGAAACCTGCGGAGCGCATTCGTCGTCGTCCCGGCGGCGGTCGCCCTCGCCGGCGTCATCTGGCTTCTCGCGGCGCGGCGGCCCGAGACCCGTTTGACGGCCGGGTGAGGTCCCTCCTCCGCGCGCTCTTCGCCCGGGCGCTGCGCGTCTTCTTCCGCCGCATCGAGATCGAAGGCGCCGAGCGCGTCCCAAAGACGGGTCCCGTGATCTTCGTGGTCAATCACCCCAACGCGCTGGTCGACCCGGTCCTGCTTCTCTGCTTTTCGCCGCGGCCCATTTCGTTCCTCGCCAAGGCGCCCCTCTTCCGGATGCCGGTCGTCGGCCTTCTCGTCCGGACCTTCGATTCCATCCCGGTCTATCGGCCCCAGGACGGAGCCGATCAGCTCGTTCACAATCGCGAGACGTTCGACAGCGCCGCCCGAGTGCTCGCGCGAGGCGGGACGCTCGCCCTCTTCCCGGAGGGCATCTCGCACGACGAGCCGAGGCTCGCGCCTTTGAAGTCGGGCGCCGCGCGCATCGCGCTCGGGACGGCCACCTCTACGGGCGCGCCCCTGTCCGTCGTTCCGGCGGGTCTCTACTACACCTGGAAGAACCGGTTCCGAAGCTCGGCCCTCCTCGCGTTCGGCCAGCCGCTCGCCGTTCTGCCGGGGGAAACCGGCACGGCCGGAGAGCCGGAGCGCGAAGCGGTCGAGACGCTGACGGAGCGGATCGCCGCCGCGCTTTCGGCCCTCACCCTGCAGGCGGACACCCGCGGAGCGATGGACCTCGTGCGGCGGGCGGAACGGATCTTCGGCGCGGGCGGCGATCGGCCGAGGCTCGCGGACGAGCTGTCCCGGAGGCAGCGGTTCGTTTCCGGGTACCGGCGGCTCTCCGAAAAGGATCCCGCGAGGCTTTCCGCCCTCGAAGCGCGGATCCGCCGGTTCGAGGCGCAGCGGCGCGAAGCGGGCCTCTCGCTCGAGCACTTGAGCGCGGAGGCCCTCTCCGCGCGCGGGCTCGCGAGCCTCGTCGCCGGGAATCTCGGGACGCTCGTCCTGCTCCCGTTCGCGGCGGCGGGCGCCCTCCTCCACTATCCCGCGTACCGGCTCTCCGGGATCCTGGCGCGCCGTCTGGTCCGCAACGGCGAGGATGTGCTGGCGACGGTGAAGGTCGCCTCCTCGATGCTGCTCTTTCCCCTCACGTGGGCCGCAACGTCTTACGCCGCCTGGCGTCTCGCGGGCCCCTCGTTCGCCCTGGCCGCGCTCCTGCTGGCGCCCTTCTGCGGCTGGGCCGCGCTCCGCGCCGCGGAGTCTCTCGACACGCTGCTCGGCCGAGCGTGGGCCCTGGCGTTCCTGCTCTTCCGGGGCCCGGCGCTCCGCCGCCTCCTGGCGCAGCGCGCCGCGATCCAGCGGGAGATCGGAAAGGTTGAAGAAGAGTTGAGAGTTATGAGTTAAGGGTTGAGAGTCCGAGCCGCGTTTTACTCTCGACTCTCAACTCTCAACTCTCGACTCTCAACTCCCAATTACGGCTTTATTGTGCGCCGTCTTCCGCTTGCTGTGGTCGAGGATCCGTTTGCGGACTCGGACCGCGGCGGGGGTGACCTCGACGAGCTCGTCGTCGTTGATCCACTCGATCGCCTGCTCGATGTTCAACTCCTTCGGCTGCGTGAGCTTGATCGCCATGTCGGATGTCGAGGCGCGCATGTTCGTCAGGTGCTTCTTCTCGCACGGCTGGATGACCATGTCGCCTTCCTTGACCTGCTCGCCGACGATCTGGCCCGGGTAGACCTTCTCCATCGGCTTGACGAAGAACGTCCCCCGGTCGCCCAGCCGGTCGAGCGCGTAAGCGGTCACGTCACCGCCCTCCTTGGCGATCATCGCGCCTTTCGACCGGTTCGGCAGAGGCCCCTTGTGCGGGCCGTACTGGTCGAAGAGGTGGTTCAACAGGCCCGTGCCCTTGGTGAGGGTCAGGAACTCCAGCCGGAACCCGAGCAGGCCGCGCGAAGGGATCGTGAACTCGACCCGCGTCCGATCGCCGTGCCGGCCGACATGCTTCAACTCGCCGCGGCGCTCCCCGACGGCCGCGATCACGGGTCCGGTGAACTCGTCGGCGCAGTCGATCACCAGCTCCTCGTAGGGTTCCTGCAGCTGCCCGTTCTCGTCGCGCCGGAAAATGACCTGTGGGCGTCCCAGCGAGAATTCGTAGCTCTCGCGGCGCATCGTCTCGGCCAGGATCGCGAGCGACAGCTCTCCCCGTCCGAGCACGAGGAACGCCTCGGGCGATCCGGTGGGCTCCATCCTCAGACCGACGTTGCGCTCGAGCTCCTTCTCCAGCCGCTCGAGGAGGTTCCGGCTGGTCACGTACTTGCCGGAGAGACCCGACATGGGCGAATCGTTGATCCGGAACTCCATCGAGAGCGTCGGCTCGTCGACCCGGATCCCGGGGAGCGGAACGGGATCGGAGAGGTCCAGGATCGTGTGGCCGATCTCGATGTCGGGAAAGCCCGAGATCATGCAGATGTCGCCGGCGGACGCGTCCGTGACCTCGACGCGGGTGATTCCTTCGAAGAGGTAGATCTTCCCGGCCTTGCCCTTTTCGACGATCGTGCCGTCCGGCCGGACCGCCGCGAGATCGATCGCGTGGGAGAGGCTCCCCGAATGGATGCGCCCGATCGCGAGCCGCCCCAGGTAGTCGGAATAATCGGTGTTCGCGACAATCATCTTGAAAGGCGAGTCGCCGATGATCGGAGCGGGGATGTGGTCGAGGATGCTGTCGAGCAGCGGCTTCAAGTCCCCCGACGTCGCATGGGGGTCCTTCGAGGCGAAGCCGATCCGACCCGAGCCGTAGAGAACCTCGAAATCGAGATGGTGGTCTTCCGTCGCCAGAGAAAGAAAGAGGTCCTTGATCTCCGCCTCGACTTCCATCGTCCGCGCGTCGGCGCGGTCGATCTTGTTGATCAGGACGATGGGCCGCTTGTTGCCTTCGAGCGCCTTTTTCAGGACGAACCGGGTCTGGGGAAGCGGCCCCTCCGAGGCATCGACGAGGAGCAAAACGCCTTCGACCATCGTCAGGATTCGCTCGACCTCCGACCCGAAGTCTCTATGTCCCGGCGTGTCGACGATGTTGATGATCGTGTCGTGGTACTTGACTGCCGTGTTCTTCGCGAGAATCGTGATGCCGCGCTCTTTCTCGAGCTCCCCCGAGTCCATGACGAGCTCGGCCACGTGCTGGCCCGCGCGAAAGGTGCCGCACTGGTTCAGGAGGGCATCCACGAGAGTGGTCTTCCCGTGGTCGACGTGGGCGACGATCGCCAGCGCGCGCCGATCGGCCCGCCGCTCGAGCGCAGAGGTATCTTTGGGATCCAGAGTCATCGTGTCTTCCATTCTTATTCTTTCTCTTTCGCGAGGTCGCGGCAAACGGGGGAATGAAAGATAACAGGATGCCGGACGGTTCCATTTCCATGACGCCCTCCGCCGAGCCCGGTCCCGCGCTGCTCCGCCACTTCGGTCATCCTGGTTTCCGGACGGGCCAGGAGGACGTCGTGCGCGCGGTGCTGGCGGGCCGGGACGTCCTCGCGGTCATGCCGACCGGCTCGGGCAAGTCGATCGGATACCAGCTCCCGGCGGTACTCCTCGAGGGGACGACGCTCGTCGTCTCGCCGCTCATCTCGCTCATGAAGGACCAGGTGGACGAGCTCGTCCGGCGCGGGATTCGGGCGGCGGCGATCCATTCCGGGCGAAGCCACTTCGAGCGAGGCGATGCGCTGCGCGCCGCGCGCGCGGGGGCGCTCGACCTCCTCTATGTGGCGCCGGAACGCTTCGCCTCGGAGTCGTTCCGCGATCTGCTCGCGGAGATCCCCGTCGCGCTCTTCGCGGTAGACGAAGCGCATTGCGTCTCGCAATGGGGCCACGATTTCCGCCCGGACTACCGGACGCTGCGGGCGGCCGCGGACCGGTGCCATCGGCCGGGACCCGCGGCGGGACGCCCGCCGATCGCCGCGTTTACCGCCACCGCGACGCCCGAGGTCCGCGCCGACATCGTCGCGCTGCTCGGCCTCGTGGATCCGGCGGTCTTCGTCGCGGGATTCGACCGGCCGAATCTCTATCTGGACGTCCGGCGCGTCTCGGGCGAGAGAGAGAAGTGCCGCCTTCTGCCCGACCTCGTCGGGAACCGGCGCGCGCTGGTGTACACCGCGACGCGCAAGAGCGCCGAGCGCGCGGCCGCCGCGCTCCAGTCGGCGGGCCTGCCGGCGGAGGCATACCACGCCGGACTCGACGAGGCGGAGCGCACGCGCGTGCAGGACGCATTCGCCCGCGGCGCGCTTCCCGCGGTCTGCGCGACGAATGCCTTCGGGATGGGCATCGACCGTCCGGACGTCGACGCCGTGGTCCACTTCGAGATCCCCGGCTCGCTCGAGGCCTACTACCAGGAGATCGGGCGCGGAGGCCGCGATGGGCGCCGCGCCGACATCATCCTTCTGTGGAATTACGTGGACGTACGGACGCGCGAGTTCTTCATCGACCGCGACGACACCGAGCTCGATCCGAGGGCGCGGCATGCGCCGCCCGACCCGGAGCAGCGTGAGCGCAAGCGCGAGCTCGACCGCGCCAAGCTGCGCCGGATGATCGCGTACGCGGACGCCACCGGCTGCCTGCGGGCGACGCTCCTCCGGTACTTCGGAGAACCCAACGCTCCCTCGCGCTGCGGCTTCTGCGGCAACTGCGCGCGCCGCGCTCCGCTCGGCGACGGCGACCTGTTAATCCTGCGCAAGGTGCTCTCGGGAGTCGCCCGCGCCGGCGAGCGCTGGGGCAAGCGGAAGATCGCCGCGATGCTGATCGGCCGTCTGGAAGACCTGCCCGACTCGCTCGCCGGCCTCTCGACGACCGGAATCCTCTCGGACCTCTCGGCGAAAGCCGTCGAATCGTGGGTGGACGCGGCCGCGGGCGCCGAGCTCCTCCGCGCCTCCGACGACGTGTACCGGACCCTGTCCCTCACCCGGCTCGGCCGGGACGTGATGGCGGGGCGGGCTTCTGCAGTCGAGCTCACGCTCGCCCCGCCGCCGCCGCCCGAGAGCAAATCGCCGCGCCGTAATAAGACGGCCGCGATGACGGCCGCCCTCCAGGCCGCAGGCGCCCCCGAGGAAGCGGTCGTCGACCGGTTGCGCGTGTGGCGGCGCGAGGAGGCCTCCCGCCGGGGGGTTCCCGCCTACGTCGTGATGCACGACAGGACGCTCGTCGCCATCGCAACCGCGCGGCCTCAAACGCTCTCCGCGCTCGGCCAGATCTCCGGGATCGGGCCCGCGAAGCTGGACGCCTACGGCGCCGCCCTGCTGGAGGCGCTGCAGGCGGAAGGCGGACGGCGGTAGGCGGGAGGCGGCAGGCCATCCCGGAGGCGGTGCGAGGCATTCGATTCACGGCGTTCGCCGTCGACCTCAACTCTCAACTCTCAACTCTCAACTTTCTCCCGGCTTAGACTTCGTTCATGCGCATCCCTTCTCGCCTCGTCGCCGGCGTTGCCCTGCTTTCGGTTCTCTTCGCCTCGATGACGGCCGCAGCCGCGGCCGTCCCCTTCACGCTCGAGCAGGTGCTGAGCGCTCCGTTCCCCTCCGAGCTCGTCGCGGCCCCCGCCGGGGGCGGCGTGGCGTGGGTCTTCGACGCGCGCGGCGCGAGAAACATCTGGACGGCAGGCCCTCCCGAGTATCGCGGCCGCCGCGTCACCGCCTACCGTGACGACGACGGTCAGGAGATATCGGACCTCGCCTTCACGTCCGACGGCAAAACGATCGTGTACGTGCGCGGCGGCGATGCGAACCGCAATGGCGATATCCCGAACCCGTCGCTTTCGCCCGAAGGGGCCGAACAGGCGGTCTTTGCGGTCGAGACCTCGGGCGGAGCGCCCCGAAAACTCGCCGAGGGACACTCCCCCGCGGTCTCGCCGCGGGACGGGCGCGTCGCCTTCGTTTCCAAAGGACAGGTCTTCTCCGTCCCGCCGGGAGAATCCGAAAAGCCGGCTCCGCTCTTCAAGGCGCGCGGAGACGCAGCGTCTCTCCGGTGGTCGCCGGACGGCGCCCGTCTCGCCTTCGTGAGCCGGCGCGGCGATCACTCGTTCGCCGGCGTTTTCGATGTGGCCGCTCGGACGATCCGATACCTCGATCCGAGCGTGGACCGCGACCAGGGCCCGGTGTGGTCGCCGGACGGCACCCGCGTCGCGTTCATCCGCGTGCCTTCCTCCCGCGCGCTTCAGTCGTTCCGCCCTCACCGGGAGGGCGCGCCCTGGTCGATTCGGGTCGCCGACGCCTCGACGGGCGCGGCTCGCGAAGTCTTCCGCGCGGCGGAGGGGCGAGGCAGCGTCTTTCGCGGAGTGGTGGCCACGGAACAGATCCTCTGGGCGGCGCCCGACCGGCTGGTCTTCCCGTGGGAGCGCGACGGATGGACGCACCTCTACGCGGTCCCCGCTTCCGGCGGCGCTCCGGTGCTGCTGACTCCCGGCGATTTCGAGGTCGAGTATGTCGCGCTCTCCCCCGACCGCCGCTCCGTGCTCTTCAATTCGAACCAGAACGACGTCGACCGCCGCCACCTGTGGAAGGTCGCCGCGTCGGGAGGCTCTCCGGCGGCCCTGACGCGCGGCCAGGAGATCGAGTGGGCCCCGGTCGGAACCGCGGACGGTCGCGCCGTAGCGTTCCTGCGCTCGGACTCCCGCAGGCCGCCGCGGCCCGCGATCTGGCTCGAAGGCGCCGGCGCCGGCGCGAAAGACCTCGCGCCCGACGCGATCCCGGAGGATTTTCCCGAGTCCTCCCTCGTCGTCCCGGAGGCGGTCGTCTTTCCGGCCGCGGACGGCATGAAGATCCATGGGCAGCTCTTCCTCCCGCCCGGGGGGGGCCGGGGCCGCCGGCCGGCGGCGATTTTTTTTCACGGAGGTTCGCGGCGGCAGATGCTCCTCGGGTGGCATTACAACTACTACTACCGCAACGCCTACGCCTTCAATCAGTACCTCGCCAGCCGCGGCTTCGTCGTTCTCTCCGTCAACTACCGAAGCGGCATCGGCTACGGGATGGAGTTTCGCGAGGCGCTCGAGTACGGCGCCACCGGTGGGAGCGAGTTCCGGGACGTGACGGGCGCGGGCCTGTATCTGCGCGCGCGTCCCGACGTCGAACCCTCCGCGATCGGACTCTGGGGCGGCTCCTACGGCGGGTACCTGACCGCTCTCGGCCTCGCTCGCGCGTCGGACCTCTTCGCCGCCGGGGTCGACCTTCACGGCGTCCACGACTGGAACCTGGTGATCCGGAACTTCGAGCCGACCTACGACCCCGAGAAGCACGCCGCCGCCGCCCGGCTCGCCTTCGATTCGTCGCCGCTTGCCTTCGTCGAGACCTGGCGCTCTCCCGTCCTGCTCATCCACGGCGATGACGACCGCAACGTCCCGTTCGGCGAGTCCGTGAACCTCGCGGAAGCGCTTCGCGGCCACAAGGTCGAGGTGGAGCAGCTCATATTTCCCGACGAGGTGCACGACTTTCTCCGGCACGAAAACTGGCTTCGGGCGTACAAGGCCGCGGATGAATTCCTCGAGAGAAAGTTGATGAAGTAGCTGTCAGTCCTCAGTTCTCAGTTGCCAGTTCTCTTGGTTGAACGATCGGATGACTCAAAACGCAAACTCAAAACCGCTGACTGGTGACTGAATACTCATAGTGAAAGATCGGATCGTCTTCTCGAGCGGGATCGGCCGGCGTTGCCCCGAGTGCGGATGGCCCGAGATCGACTGCCGATGCTCGTCGACTCTTTCCCGGGGCCGCGAGGCCGTGCCCGCGGTCGTCACGGCGAAGCTCCGCGTCGAGAAGCGCGCGTCCGGAAAGAGCGTCACCGTCGTCGACGGGCTGCCTGACAACGACGAACTCCTCGCGGGCCTCGCGAAGGAGTGGAAGAAGGCGTGCGGGACCGGTGGCACGGCGGGCAAGGGATGGGTCGAGCTGCAGGGCGATCAGCGGGAACGGCTTCGCGAGATCGTTTCGAAAAGAGGGTGGAAGGTGAAAGGATGACGCGGCCATGACGACCCGCGTGTACCTGGTCCGCCACGGCGCCACCACACTCTCCGCCGAAGACAGGTTTGCGGGGGCAACGGACGTGCCGCTGTCGGACATCGGGCGGGCGCAGGTCGAGAGTCTCGCCGCGCGGCTGGCGACCGATCCGATCGCCGCCTTCTACGCCAGCCCGATGGGACGCACCATGGAGACCGCCCGGATTCTCGCGGCGCCGCATCATCGGGAGCCGATCGCGCGCGAGGGCCTTCGGGAGATCAACCACGGCCGGTGGGAGGAGAGGACGCGGGCGGAAGTCGAGCGGCTGTATCCCGAGGAATACGCCCGGTGGGAGACCGACCCCTTCTCGTTCGCGCCGGAAGGCGGCGAGAGCGGCCTCGGCGTGACGGCGCGCGCGCTTCCGGCCCTGCTCGAGATCGTGTCCTCCCACGCGAACGAGCACGTCGTCATCGCGTCGCACAAGGCGACGATCCGTCTCCTCGTCAGCTCGCTCCTGGGCTTCGACGCCCGCACGTACCGCGACCGGCTGGATCAGAGCCCCGCGTCCCTGAACATCCTGGACTTCAGCGATCCCACCCGCGCCCGGCTGACCCTCTTCAACGACACGTCGCACTACTCCGATGCGGGATCGGGGGTTCCCTCCGAGCCCACGGCGCGGCTCTCGAAGTGGTGGGACGGGCCCGGCAAACCGTGAACGTCAAACATCAAGCGTCAAGCGTCAGGCGAAAGGACTCGATGATCAACCCTCGCACGCTTCGGCGGATGCATCTCTACCTGGGAGCGCTCTTCGCGCCCGTGCTGCTCGTCTTCACCGCGAGCGGCGCCTGGCAGGTTTACCGGTGGAACGATGCGAAGAAGGACGGCACCTATACGCCCCCCGCCGTCGTCCGGGTGGTGTCGGAAATTCACCGCGACCAGACGCTCGCCAAGAACCGGCCGGCGAGAGGCGGCATCAAGGCGTTCGTTTTCGCTGCGAGTCTGGCGCTCCTCTCGACGACGCTCCTCGGAATCGTGATGGCCTACCGTTTCACCCCGCGGCCCCTCGCCGTCACGCTCTGCCTCCTCGCGGGAATCCTGGTGCCCGCGCTCCTGCTTCTCCTGGGCCGCTAGCGGATTGAAAACCGACAACACACAACTGGCAGCTGACAACTCATAACTGACAACTCTTCCCTCCGATGTCCGGTGCGAGGCTGCGCCGCGCCGCTGGCGCGCGCGGGAGCCGCCTGGTCCTGCGAGCGCGGGCATGCGTTCGACGAGGCGCGCAGCGGATATCTGAACCTCCTCCAGCCTCAGGACCGCAGGTCGAAACACCCCGGCGATTCGAAGGAGGCCGCGGCGGCGCGCCGGCGGATGACGGATGCCGGTCTCGAAGACTGGATCCGCGAAGAGGTCCTCCGGGAATTCGACTCTCTTCCGCCTCCTGCGGCCGGAGAGCGCCTCGCGGTCCTCGACGTCGGATGCGGGGAGGGATTCCTCCTCGGCTCTCTCGCGCGGTCGCGCGCGATCGCCGCCCGGGGCATCGATATCTCCGTTCCCGCGATCGAGCTCGCCGCGAAGCGGTACCCCGAAGCCACCTGGATCGTCGGCAACGCGGACCGGGGCCTTCCGTGGATGGACGGATCCTTCGACCTCGTCCTGTCGATCACGGCGCGCCGGAACGGTCCGGAGATGCGGAGAGTTCTCCGCGCTTCCGGCCGCGTCCTCGTCGCGGTGCCGGGACCGGATGACCTCGCCGAGCTGCGAGAGGCTCTCCTCGGAACAGCGACCGAACGCGACCGCGGCGCCTCCGCGGTGGAAGAGCTGGCGCCGGATCTCGAGCTGCTCTCCCGCCGGACGGTGCGGACCGCGGCGACTCTTCGATCCGCGCAGATTCGCGATCTGTTGAAGGCGACCTATCGCGGCGGCCGCGACCGGGAGGCGCAGAGGGCGGCCCGGATCGGGGCCCTCGACGTGACGGTCAGCCGGGAGCTCCTCGTGTTCGGGGCCGGCGCCCGGACCTGACGCTCGGGGGCCCCCGTCTGATCTTTCTGCCTACTTCGCTCGAGCGCGGACCGCGTTGCGGAAGGCGATGCGGCCTTTCTCGTCCGGGATGTTCTCCGCGAGCGCGGCGGCCAGCGCGACCAAGTTCGGGGCGGTTTTCGCGGCCTTCTTGACGAGCACGCGAGCGAGCGGCCCGATCTGCCGGGCGAGCTCGACGGAGACGAAGTGGAGGTCCTCCTCTCGGAAGGCCGGCGCGGGGGTCGGTACCGGCGCGGGTGTCGGCACCGCCGCCGGCGTAGGCGAGGCCGCGGGCGTGGCAAGCGTCGCCGGCCGCGCCTCCGGGAACGGGACCGACCAGGCGCGTGAGCCCGTCGGAGCGGGGGCGGGAGTCTGCAGGGCGCGGGGCGGCGGCGAAGGGGTCCGCGCGCCCGCCGGCGATCCGACCCGATCCGTGTCGATCATGGTCGCGAGGCCGGTGATGCCGGGCTCGTCGGCCTCCGGCATCTCGCCGATCTGGAGCCGGTACAGATCGCGGTCAACAGCGTCCACATTGGGGTAGCGCTCTTCCCTCTCTTTGGCCATCATCTTGCGCAGGACGCGGCAGACCCCCTCCGAGAGTATCGGCTCGTACTGCCGCGGGTCCGGCAACGGGTGCGTCAGATGCATGGACATGACGAGCGCGCCCGAGGTGCCCTTGTACGGCGCGTGGCCCGTCACCAGGTGATAGAAGGTCGCGCCGAGCGAGTAGATGTCGGCGCGCGCGTCGATGTCCTTCAGACCGCGGATCTGTTCCGGCGAGATGTACTGGGGGGTTCCCACGGCCTCTCCGGTCAGCGTCAGGCTCTGGTCCTCGCCCACCCGCTTGGCGATGCCGAGGTCGACGAGCTTCAACTCGGCCCGGCTGGTGAACATCAGGTTGTCCGGTTTGATGTCGCGGTGGACGATCCCGGCCGCGTGCGCAACGGCGAGCGCCCGCACCGCCTGCCGGATGACGATGACGGCGTCTTTCTCGCTGAACCGCCCGCCCTTCATGTGAGTGCGGAGCGACTGGCCGTCCACGTACTCCATCGCGAGGTAGTGAACGCCGTCGACACACCCGAAGTCGTAGATCTGCACGATGTTCGGGTGGTTCAGGCGCGCGACGACGCGGGCCTCCTTCAGGAATCGGTGAACGAAGTCCTTGTCCGCCGCGAATTGCGGCGCGAGAGTCTTCAACGCGACGATGCGCTCGAGCGTCACGTTTTTCGCGCGATAGACCTTCCCCATCCCTCCGGAGCCGAGCTCCTCCAGGACCTCGTAGGCGCCGAAGCGCCGCCCGGCGAGGCTCACTTCGGTCAAGCGCCGGCGCTCCCGGGACGCCCGCCGGAGGTAGGCATCCCGCTCGCGGGACGAGGACAGGCTCCGGGCACCCCCGCTACTCCTCTTCGAGCAGCTTGAGGGCCTTCACCAGGCTGATGCGCATCCGGTTGAAGGAGCCCGCGAGCACCCCGACCTCGTCCTGACTCCCGAGTTGGACCTCCGGCGCCTCGAGGTCGCCCATGGAGACGGCGTCCGCCATCTGCGAAAGCCGGCGGATGGGGCGAAGGATCGTGAACCACAGCAGCAGATTCAAAAGCACGAGAATGAAGGCGAAGATTCCCACGAGCGAGGCCAGCATGGCGCGGTGCGCCTGCTGCGCCATGGCGAGAGGCACCGCCATGGGGACGGACACGATTTGAGCTCCGATGGTCTCCTGCAGCTTCCAGCCGTATCCGCCGGCGGTGCCGTACCTCTTCACGACGGATGCGGGCGTCATCTCGGGCGTCGTGTGGCACGAGAGGCAGCCGGGATCGGTGATCGTGATCGGGCGGGCGAGATAGAGCGCGCGGCCCAGGGGGGCGTCGCGCTCGCCGATGATCTCGTGGAGCTTCGTGTCTCCGCGGAACGCGTTGACGACGTCCGCCTCCCAGTCGACCGTGCGGTCGCGCGGGTTGGTCGGGTTCAGCGTCGCTTCCTTGTACATGTACTCGGGATGCGTCTCCCGCAGGGTGTTGAAGATCTCCGTCGCGGAGTAGGCCGGGATCGTCTGCGGCAGGAACTCCTCGTTCAGGCGCCCGGCGAGCAGCGGCTTGATCTGCTTGTTGGTATAGCCGCGCGTGGCCAGAGCGGTCTGCATCATCAGCCGCGCATGCTGGATCACCTGCGTGCGGGCATTCTTCTGGAGGAGGTTCTGGGTGATCAGGTGCGCGGGGATGAGCGCGATCCCGACACACAGGACCAGGATCAAGTTGAACTTGACCAGAAGCGACATGGTTTCTCCTGTCCGTTTCGGAGACATCATTCTAGCGCGGGGCGGAGGTGCGGTCCGTTCGCCACGCTCACGCGCGAGCGCGCTCGGCCTCCCCGTCTCCCCGCGCGCCGGGGAGAGGGACGGGGTAACGGGCGATGAGTAGCCGCGGGTTAAATCGACGGAAAAAGTTCAGACGAAGGTGTCGATGCCACGGGATCACCGACCGGGACTCCCCTCACCCGAGCCCTCTCCCCGAGCCCGGCGAGTGCGAGAAAAGGGACGCCTTCACCTCGGCGGCGGATGCCGCGACGTTGCGTGGATCCTCAAAATGTGACACTCTTCACGCTTCCGCCGGTCTCGCAGGTCGAGTCTTCGCGGGCAGCGGTCCAACCGCGAACGTAGGCCTCGCCGGCGAATCCTCCGTTCAAAACTGTTCAGCCGGAAAGACATAGCGGCGTAGCTCCATTCCGGAGCGCCCGCGGAAAAGAGATTCATGCCTTTCTCCAAGTTCGGACTCCATTCGGACCTCCTCCGGGGCGTCAAGGAAATGGGGTTCACCCGACCCACTCCGATCCAGCACGACACGATCCCGCCAGCCATGGCGGGGAAGGACGTGCTCGCCTGCGCGATGACCGGCAGCGGCAAGACGGCGGCATTCGGGCTCCCCATCCTGAACCGCCTGATGGGCAAGCCGCGCGGCAAGACGCGCGCGCTGATCGTCACGCCAACGCGGGAGCTCGCTGCGCAGATCGAAGAGCACCTGACCGCGATGGCGGTTCACACTCCCCTCTCCGCGGCCGCCGTGTTCGGCGGCGTCGGGATGGGTCCGCAGGAGCACGCGTTCCGGCGCGGCGTCGACGTCATCGTCGCGACTCCGGGCCGCCTCCTCGACCATTTTCGCTTTCCGTATGCGCGCCTCGACGCTCTCGAGGTCCTCGTCCTCGACGAAGCGGACCGGATGCTCGACATGGGATTTCTTCCCGACATCCGGCGCGTCTTGAAGCACCTTCCCGCGAAGCGGCAGACGCTCTTCTTCTCCGCAACGATGCCGCCGCCGATCGTGACCCTCACGCGCGAGATGCTCCACTCTCCGTTCACCGTCAACCTGGAGCGCGTGGCGGAGCCTGCCGTCGGGATCACACAGGCGGTCTATCCCGTCTCGCAGAACCTGAAGGCGCCGCTCCTCATCGAGCTCATCAAGCGCGGCGACTTCCGGAGCGTCCTCGTCTTTACGCGCACCAAGCATCGCGCCAACCGCCTCGCCGACAACCTGACGAAGAACGGAGTTCCCTGCGAGCGCATTCATGGAAACCGCAGCCAGATGCAGCGCACCGCGGCACTCGCCGGTTTCAAGGACGGCCGCTTCAAGGTACTGGTCGCGACCGACATCGCCGCCCGCGGCATCGACGTCGAGGCGCTCTCGCACGTGGTCAACTTCGACGTGCCGCACGTCCCGGAGGACTACATCCACCGGGTGGGCCGGACGGCCCGCGCCGAGCTGACGGGAGACGCGTTCACATTCGTCTCGCCCGAGGAGGAGACGGATCTCCGGCAGATCGAG
The DNA here is from genome assembly GCA_040004075.1 of Acidobacteriota bacterium. GTDB lineage: Bacteria > Acidobacteriota > Thermoanaerobaculia > UBA5066 > Gp7-AA6 > JALYUA01. The sequence goes on from JBDUBP010000190.1 coordinate 23,899, forward strand.
CACGCCATCGCCAAGCGACTTCCGAGGATCACAGTCCCCGGGTTCGACTACTCGAAGGCGCCGGCGGAAAAATTCGAGGTGCCTCTGGCGGAGCGGATCGCGGAGATCCGGGCCCGCAAGGCCGGCGACCGCGCCCGCGCGAAGGAGAAAGCGGAGCGCCGCGCTCGCGCGATGCAGCCGGCGCGCGCCGCCGCGGCGCCGCACGGCGGCCGCGGTCCCGCCGCAACCCCCCGCGGCCCCTCAGGCCCTCGAGGACCTCTGTCGATCGCGGGTCCCTCGGGCCCTTCGAGGCCAAGCGGCCCTCGCACCGTCGCGCCCTCGTACGGCCGCAGGGGACGGTAAAGAACCTTCCCTCCCTCCTCCGGGTTCGGGGAGGGGTCGGCCCGAGGGAGCTAGTGGATGTAGACCGTCGCCAGATCGACGGAGATGCTGTTCACGGTGCAATCGAGCGCGCACCAGACACGCCAGATCGCCTGAGGCGGCAGCGAGGCGATGGGATGTCCCTGCCCGTCCGTCCAGCCGTTGTCGACCTGCGCCGTCGCGATGACGGCGATGCGATACGTCCGGCCCCCTTCGAGCATGACATTCGTGGGCGCCGGTCCGGGCGGCCAGGGAGGGTGGACCGGCGTGACGGGGATCGCGCCCTGGTTGTTGAAGCTGTGGTCGAACGCCATCGATAACCCGTAGGGGGAGATCAGGCTCAGGCTCCCGTCGACCGGGCTGATCAGGTAGGCGACGGTGTACACATAACCCCGCAGTCGAATCGTTCCCCCGAAATCTCCCGGGATCCCCGTGTCCCACCTGTAATTCCCGAGGGCGGTGATCGACGGCTGGATCGTATAGACGGCGAGCGTTCGGCGCGGCTTGAAATCGAAACCGACGCCGGCTTCGCTCTTGAGCAGAACGTCGCTGGGCCGCGCCGAGGCGTAGGCCGAAATGTGGCCGGTCGCGGGGTCAGCGGCGTTGTTCTCCGAACCCGGCCCCCCGAACCACCCCTGCGTGTATCGGTGATCCGGCGGGCACGTTGTCGGCCAGTACAACTTGGAGTCCGCGAGACCGGGGATATAAAGGTCGTCGAGCCACGCAGACCAGCCGACCTTGTCGATCACATCCCGGAAAGCCCTCTCGCGAATCTGGTGCCCTCCGAGGGTAGGGAGCGGCTCAGAATGCGCCTTCGCGCTCGCGTAATTGTCGTACGTCTCGAGCCAGGCGCGAAGCTCCGGGCTCGACGATTCTTTCGCAGGCATGTCGATCTGCTGCTCGACATAGGTCGCCTTCGGGGGAAACGGCTCTTTGATCTGGTCCGCAATTATTTTTTTCACGATGGAGGCGAGCTTAACAAACGCTCGTCGAGCGTGCGGCCGAAATCCCTCTCAAGGGGTGCCGTGATCGCGAAGAAGCTTCAACGACCTTGCGGGCCTTCTCACCCCAACCCGCTCCCCCGGCGGGGCGAAGAGAGGAAGAAAGGCATCGTTTCGCCACCAGCGTGGCTAACGCTCGCATCGAGAGCAAAGGCGCGGTCAGGCGCGAGCGGTCGAGGCCGCATCCGGCGTGGCCGCTCGCCAGCGCCTTCGCGCTCAGGCAAAGGCAGACCGCGGACGAGCGGAAGCGACGCCAGGCGACGGTTTATTTTCCCACCGCTCCGCCGTAAACCGGCAGCGAGCCGGGCAGTGACGGGGGAGCGGGAGGGGCGCCGAGCGGGCTCGGGACGGTCTGGCCGGGCAGCGTGGGCAGCGGGACGCTTCTTCCGCGCGCGTACACCTCATGCCGGCCGTTTTTCTTGTACCACTCCGCGAGCGACGCTGTCTGGAACATCTCCTCGATGATCTTCCGCCAGCCCACGCCGGTGTTGTAGGCGCAGAAGGAGATCTCGCCCATCTGCGTGGCGTACGGGATGATGCACATCTCGGTGCGGCGGAAGTCGTAGTTGAAGAGGTCCTGGAACCACAT
>JBDUBP010000085.1:0-25744 GCA_040004075.1 Acidobacteriota bacterium
AGGAGGTTCTCATGGCCGACATCAGTCGCGGAGAGATTCAGGATCTGCTCGGGAAATTCGCGGCAAACGATCCCAAGTACCGCGATGCGCTCCTGAAGGATCCGAAGGGCACGATGGAGAAGCAGCTCAACACGACCCTCCCCTCGGGCATGAAAGTGAAAGCGGTCGAGGAAACGGCCGACACGCTCTACGTCGTCGTCCCGTTCGTTCCGAAGGCCGGCGCGGAGCTTTCCGACAGCGCTCTCGAGATGGTCGCCGGCGGCTTCCTGGATCACAACTGCAACAAGGCGCAGGGCGGCATCAACACCCACGTCGAAATCAAGCTCGTCTAACTCTCCGCGTCATCGGTCCGGCGAGGCCACCTTTCCGGCGTGGAGGGTGGCCTCGCTCTTTGAGGGAGGCGCCGTGACCTTCGACGCTCTCGCGGAGATCGCCGCGCGCGCGATGACTCTCGACGAGAGGCTCGAGCTCGCCGGACCCGTTCCCGTTCCCGCAACGGCCGACGACACGGGGAGCGGCCCGCGGCTCGACGCCTGGGCGCGGGCCGTCGCGGGGGGGCGCGGAGAGGCCTTCGCCCGTCGGCTCGCGTGGGACGGCCTCGACGAAGCGGGTATGGCGGCGGCGCTCGCGCGTCCCGTCGCGTTTGCTGGTGGCGTTCTGCCGCCGTGGACCGCGATCTTCCAGGCGTATCTTTCGCGCGCCGTCCGCCCCGACGCGCCGCTTCGCGGGGATCTCGATCCCGCCGTCGTCTTCCCGGAGCTCTGGAACCCGCTCGTCTTCGAGGCGCGAGAGCGTCTGGCATCGCGGGCGGGCGGCGATCTCGAGCGCCTGGCCGCGCCGGCGGTCGAAAGACTCGAATCGCTTCTGCTCTGGCAGGCGTCCGCCGTCGCCGGGGCGGCAGCCTTCGAGGAATTTTCTGCGTTCCGGGAAGCGCGCGAAGTCGAGGCCTCCGTCCCCGGGACGATCGACCCCTCGCCGGCCTATCGAAGGTTCGTCGCGCATCTCCGGGCCGGCGGCCTCCTCTCTTTCTTCCGGCAGCATGCCGTGCTCGCCCGCCAGCTCGCCGTCCTTTCCGAGACGTGGGTCGAGACGACGCGGGAGCTCGCGGCGCGCCTCACGGCGGATAAGACTCATCTCTCCGAGTGCTTCGGAGCGCAGGGCCGGGTCGTCGAGATCCGCCCCTCGCTCTCGGACCGTCACCGGGGGGGCCGCACGGTCAGCGTTCTCCGGTTCGAAAACGGCGCCGCTGTCGTCTACAAGCCGCGGGATTCCGGAGCCGAAGCGGCGTGGAACGGGTTTCTGACCTGGCTCGACGCGCGGGCGCCTTCGCTCGGGCTGCGGCCCGTCGGCTTCCTCCCGCGGGACGGTTACGGATACTTCGAGCTCATCGAGCCGGGAACGCACGAGGAGGAAGGAGCCGCTCGCGACTACGTGCGCCGCTCGGGCGCCCTCCTCTGCGCCGCGTGGCTGATGGGACTCGACGACCTGCACGTCGAGAACGTGATCGCCTCGGCGGAGGCGCCGGTGATCGTCGACGGGGAGTCCGCGCTCCAGCCGGAATTCGCTTCGGGCGAGGAGGCGCCGTCCGGCGCGATCGGCCGGTTCGCGCGGGAGTGGCGCGAATCGGCTCTCCGCTCGGGCCTTCTCACGACGCCGAAGGTCGACGCCTCGGGCCACGTGTCGGAGCTGTCCGGACTGCGGGGCGGACCGGCCCCGGCGTCGGGGAGGACGAGGATGGCGTTCTCCCGTCCCAACACGGACGCGATGCAGAGGATCGTGGAGCCGTCTCCCGGAACGCCGAGGGCGAACCTTCCGACCTTCCGCGGACGCCCTCTTCTACCGGACGATTTTCCCGACGAGCTCGAGCGCGGGTTCGGAGACGCGTACCGCGCGGCGATGGAGCTCCGCGACGCGATCGCCGCGCCCGGCGGCCCGCTCGATGCGTTCGCCGGGACGTCGACGCGGCTGGTGCTCCGCCCCAGCGAGACCTACGCCCGCCTTCTCCTGGAGCTCTCGACTCCCGGACACCTGCGGGAAGGCATCTCGCGCAGCTTCGCGATCGACTCTCTCAATCGGGTCTTTCGCGGGAACGAACGGCCGCCCGCGCTGTGGCGTCTCACGCGGGAAGAGCGGTCCGCTCTGGAGCTCCTCGACATTCCGTACTTTCGAGTCGCCGTCGGGGCCCGCGCGATTCCCGTCGCGGGAGGCGAGCCCATTGAAGGACGCATCGCGCGATCCGGCCTCGAGGCCGTCCGGACCCGGCTGGCCGCGATGTCGGAGGAGAGCCTGGCGGATCATCTCGCGTGGATCCGTCCGAGGCTGGACCCGCGGCGCGGCTCGGAAGCCCGGGAGCCCGGCTTCTCACGCTCCGAGCGGGTGCGGATGGCGCGCGCGATCGGCGAGGACGTGCGCGGCCTCTTCGAGGCGCGGGCCTCTGCCGGGGGCGCAGTGGGGAAGATGGGGAAGATGGGGAAGATCGGCCCCGGCCTCTACTCGGGCTCAGTCGGAATTGCCCTCTTCTTCGCGGGACTGGCGTCTCTTGCGAAGGACCCTTCGTTTCTCGAGTCGGCGCGCGATCTCTGCCGGCCGCTCGCGCGCGCCCTCGATGCCGGCGAAGGCGACGCGGAGGCCGGTCTCGGAGATTCGATCGGCGCGGGAGACGGCACGGGCTCCGTCGTGTACGGGCTCACGGCCCTCGCGTCGGTTTCCTCCGACCCGGAGTATCTCCGCCTCGCGCGCCTCGCGGCATCGCGCATCACTCCTCAGCGGATCGCCGCCAGCGCGATTTCGGACGTGGAGGGCGGCGCGGCGGGCGCCGTGCTCGGTCTCCTGGCGCTCGCGAAGCTGACCGGCGACCCGGCGCCGCTTCTGTCGGCCACGGCTTGCGGCGACGTCCTGCTCGCGCGCGCGGCGGTCGCCGGAAGCGGGTGGGGCTGGCCCTCCTCCGACGGAACGTGCCTGGCCGGCCTCGCACACGGCGCCGCGGGCATCTCGCTGGCGCTCGCCCGCCTCGCCGAAGGGGGCGCCGGAGAGCGCTTTGCCGACGCCGCCCGGAAGGCCCGGCGATACGAGGAGAGTCTCTTCGATTCCGAGCGCGAAAACTGGCCGGTGCTCTCGCCGTTTCGGGGCCGTCCGCCGGTCTTCATGAAAGCGTGGTGCCACGGCGCGCCCGGGATCGCGCTCGCGCGCGCGGGAATGCTCGGGCGCGCGCCGGACGCGTCGCTGTCGCGAGAGCTCGAGCGCGCCATGTCCGCCGCGGTGTCGACGGGGTTTCTTTCCACGGACCATCTCTGCTGCGGAAATGCCGGGCTCGCAGAGATCCTTCTGGCCGCCGGGGACGCCGCCGGCCGCGACGACTGGCGTCTCGCCGCTGGCCGCCGCATGGCCGCGTTGCTGCACGCCGCGGTGTCGCGCGGAAGATTTCGGCTCGACAACGAGCAGAGTGATTCCGCGCCACCGGACGACCCGGGGTTTTTTCGCGGACTTTCCGGCATCGGCTACGCGCTTCTCCGGTCCGCCGCGCCCGAGTCGCTTCCGTGCGTGCTGCTCTTCGAAGGGGCGGCGCGCGACTCCCACGGCCTTGACGCCGCTCGCGCGCCGATGCTAGGTTTTGATCAGTCCTTACAGTCAAAGTCTTGGACGGCGACCTCGGCCGCCGGCAAAGGAGTCCGCTGATGAACGCGTTGCCTGCGCGGTTGCGCCCGATCGTTCTCCTGATGGCCGCCGCATCCTGCACTCCTCTGCTCGCAGGCGACCTCCGACGGAACGCTCCGCCGGCTCCTTACGATCCCCCCGCGCTGACGTTTCCCGACTCCCGCATCGCGCTCATCGACGCCGTGCGGCTCACGCTCCAGCACGATCCGAACATCAAGCTGTCCGAGCAGCAGTCGCGGCTGCGGGAGGGCGTCGCGCAGACGGAAACCGGCCGTTTCGATCTGACTCTCCTTGGCAACCTGAATTTCTCCCTCACTCAGACGGCGCTGACCCGGTCGCAGGTGATCGCCGAGCAGAAGCGGCGCACCGACATTCAGAAGAGCATCTCCGACATCACTCAGACGCGCGACACGGCGCAATCGGCGATCTCCGAATATCAGCGGCTCGCTCTCGATCCCACCGGCTTCCGCCTGACCGACACGGGCGAACAGACGCAGTTCGACGTGCTGAACACGACGATCCGAAACACGTCGGATCCCGAAGTCCGGGCGATCTACGAAAACCTCCGGACCGACCTGATCGCCCGCGGGCTCTCGACGAATCAGCAGGTCTTCAACCAGTCCGTGATCGAGCTCGCGAGCGAGAAACAGAAGCTCGCCGATCTGGGGCCGCTCCCGAACGAGAACCAGAGCATCGCCGGCAACATCGATCTGCAACTGATCCAGCCGGCGCGCAACGGCATCACGCCGGGACTCATCTTCAAGGGAAGCTTCGAGTCGGACCGCTTCAAGGGGAAGAAAAACCTGGAGCAGTTCGGAGGCAAAGGCGCGGAAGATGTCTACAGCTATTCGGTCGGCTTCACGGTGGACGCGCTCCTTCTCCGCGGGCGTGGACTCGACGCGACCGGCGCTCCCGAGCGCGCCGCTCTGATCGACTACGAGGCGAGCGAGCTCACGTTCAAGCACTCCGCCTCCGTCAGCGTCCTCAACACGATCGCCGCCTACTGGGGCCTCGTCGCCGCGCAGGAGCAGCTGGATATCGCCAGGAAGTCCGTCGAGCTGCAGAACCGGCGTGTCGAAATCACGAACGCTCTCATCTCGGGCGACGAGATTCCGCGCTCCGAGCGGGCGCGCGTTCTCGCGAGCCAGGCGGGGGACCAGAGCCTCGTCTTCAACGCCGCCCGCGCCGTCAACGAGGCGCGCGTCAACCTCGCCCGGGCCATGGGCCTGTCGGTCCTCGAAGAGGCGAACGCGCCGCTCGCGGCGGATCCGTTCCCGTCGCCCGCGGATCCCGCCGCGCTGCGCGGCAGGGCTCCCGACGAGCTGATCACGAGCGCGATCGACAGACGCTACGACCGTCTCGCCGCCCGGAAGCTGATCGAGTCGGGAGGGGTGCTGCTGCGCGCCGCCGAGACGGACCTCAGGCCGCGCCTCGATCTGCACAGCCAGATCACCGCGGGCACGGTCGCGGAGCGCCGCATCGGAAACACCAACCGCGGCTGGAGCGCGCCGAGCTTCTCGGTCGCCCTCGATTTCGAGAAGCCGTTCGGCAACAACGCGGCGAAGGGCCGCCTGCAGCAGAGAGACGCCGCGTTGAAGCAGCGGTCGATCACCGCCGTCGACCTCGACCGCAACATCAAAGCGAACGTCGTGCAGATCCTGCGGTCCCTCCAGGAGACCGCCGACCAGGTGCAGAGGGCGCGCGATGCCGTGGAGTTCTACGGCCGGACGATCGAGTCGGAGAACGAGATGTTCCGTAACGGACAGTCGTCGCTCATCGATACGATCCTGACGCAGCAGCTCCAGACCGGGGCCCTCATCACGTACGCCCTGGCGCGCCAGCAGTACGCCACCCTGCTCGCGCAGCTGCGGTTCGAGAGCGGGACGCTCGTCCGCGAGGGGCCTCGCGACGCGCGCATCGAGCCCGCCGATCTCGTGACTCTCCCGCTCGCGGGAGGAACCGCGAAATGAAACGATTCCTCGCCGGAGCGCTCCTCGCCCTGGTGGGAACCGGGTGGGCGGGGGCGGACACTCAGTACCGGATCGAGTTGCGCGGCAGGGCCGCGGTCGTCTCGAAAGACAAGCCGGTCGAGCGCGGGACCATGTTGATGTACCACCGGGCTCCCGACGGCGTCCTGACCAGCGTTCCCCGCGAGGAGGTCGTCCGGGTCGAGGCGTACGAAACGGCGCCGGCGGCTCCCCGGGAGTCGACGCCCGCCGCGTCTCCGAGGGCTAACACTCCGGCCGCGCCGGCCCGGGGGTCGCCATCTCCGGCCGTGCCGCGTCGTGAGACGCCTGCTCCCGCTCCCACGCGGCGAGCGACGCCCACGCCCGTCTCGGCGACGGCGCCTCGTCCGGCGGGGACGGCGCCTCGCCCGGCGGGGACCGCCGGAGCTTCCGCGCCATCCGCCCCGGCGCCCCTCGGGAAGTCGACCGCGCCGTCCGCCGCCCCCGGGGGCAAGACGGCGACCAGTCCCGCCGAGACTCGGCCGGGACGGCGCAGCGCCTCGCGCAAGGGCAAGCCGGGAGTCCCGGCTCGCCGGCGCTTGGAGCCGGGGGAGGCTTCGGGCGCGGCCTTCGGGCAGTTTGCGCCGCCCTCGGCGCCCACGGGCCCGTACGCCCCGCCGGAGCCCGCGCCCCAGAGGATTCGCCTGGCCGACGCCGTTCACCGGACCCTGGACCTTCAGCCGCAGATCCAGCTCGCCCGCCAGGACGTGGCCCTCCGCCTCGGTCTCTATCAGGAGGCGCTCGGGCAATTCGACGACACGGTGGTTTTCGCGCCTTCGTACGACCGCGCCATCGGTTTCCTGTTACGGGGACCGCTGACCCCCGAGGTGCAGCGCCGCTACGCACTCAAGACTCTCGGCGACGTGCTCGCGCAGGTGGCGACGGACATCGAGACCTCGCTGGCACAGGGCAAGGCGAACTCGTACAAGTACTTCGGTCCCTGCTCCGGCTCGACCTTCACCGTCAACGGAGTGACGATCTGCCTGGACGTCAGCGGCACCAACATCCAGCCGTCCGTCGTGCAGGGAGCTCTCGCCCGGAGGAACTTCGAGGATCTGCTCGCGGCACTGGCCGCCAACGACCCGAACGCGGCGGAGCGGGCGGACCTCCAGGCCGCCCAGAAGCGTTATCAGGATTTCTACGCGGACCTGCTGACCCGCTTCGACGCCGGCGCGCGGGAGGTATCGGGCCGCGCGTACGAGTCTCTCGCGAGGCTCGGGCCGCTGCCTCGCAACGACGTTCGCGACACGCTGACGCTCGACCTGCGATACGACATCGCGCTGCACAACGGCCTGATCGTGTCCCCGATCATCCTCGCTCAGGGCCTTCGTAACAACTTCGAGGGGAAAAACGACACGGCTGCGTTCGGCGGGCGCGGCATTCCGACCTCGTACACGGCGGTTCTCGGCTTTTCCGTCGACGCCCCGCTTCTCCGGGGGTTCGGCTATGTCTCGACGGAAGCCGCGTTGAATGCCGCGAAGTTGAACTATCAGGCCTCGCTCGACTTTCTGGCGCAGATCGCGGCGCAGAGCGTCCGCGACACTCTGCAGGCCTACTGGAGGCTGGCGGCCGCGGAGGAGCGCTTCACCCTGCTCGACCGGTCGGCCGGCGCGCAGGGGCGGATCCATCAGCTTTCCGAGGCGCTCGTTCAGGGCGACGAGATCCCCCGGGCGGAGCTCGATCGTGTGCGGGCCCGTCGCTCGGAAGCGGAGGCGGCGGTCGCCGACGCCCGCGGCGCTCTCGCCATCGCGAGGGTCGGTCTCGCGCGGACGATCGGGCTCGCCGTCGCGGAAATCGCCGACGCGCCGTTGACGGCCGACCCGCTCCCGGCGGCGCCCTCGACGGCGCGGCTGGACGAGCAGCCCCTGAAGGACCTGGTCGAAGGCGCCGTGCGCGCGCGCGGTGACGTGAAGTCGCTTCGGGCGCGGGAGACCGCCGCGGACGCGCTCGTGCAGGCGGCGCGATCGAACTTGAAGCCGAGCCTCGGCGTGACGCTACAGGCCGATTACCGAAGCCGCTTCGAGGCCTTCAGCCGGGACGCGGCCGGGAACGTCTCCGATGTGTCGCGAAGCGTGTTCTACGCGCGCGGGTATACCCGGGCCTTCTCGGGCAAATACACGGGTCCGAGCTTCCAGATCAACATGCGCCTGAGCCTGCCCTTCAAGAACAACGTTCAACGCGGACTCCTCCTGCAGGCGGAGTCGTCACTCGCCTCGAGCGGCATCGCGGCGCGGGATCTCGAGCGCACCGTTCAGGCGAACACGGTGCAGGCGGCGAATTCCGCGCGCGAGTCCGCCCGGGAGGCGGAACGGCGGCGGGCGGCTGCGGGGTACTACGAGGAGACGATCCGAAACTCCTTCGAACAGTACCGGTCGGGGGAGATCAGCCTTCTCGACGCCATCCTGACGGAGCGGGACCTGACGTCCGCCCTGCTCGATTCGGTGTCGGCCCGGCAGACCTTCGCCTCGGACATTACGCGTCTGAGGTTCGAGACGGGTTCTCTCCTGCCGTACAGCCGCACGGACCGCGACGTCACGTTCGGAGAGGTGGATCCGCGGATCTACGAGATGACGGGCACGCGCTAGGAGTCTGTCCGAGAAATGTCCGCCGCGCGCAGCAGGAGATTACGAGGACAGGTTCCCAGGATTTCGATCGTAACCCTCCCGGAAAGGGCTACCATCATCCGCACACAGCGGGAGCAGATCTCATGGGCATAGGCGAAGGGCTTTTTCGGAAAAGCGCGCTCGAGAAGCTGTCCTCTCCCGAGCAGCTCGACGTGATGATGCGCGTGACCTCTCCGACGGGGTGGATCGCGCTGATCGGGACCGGCATCATCCTCGCCTTCGTGGTCGTGTGGAGCGTGGTCGGCTCGATCGGCATCCGCGTCGACGGCCAGGGAATGCTGATTCGCGGCGCCGCCGTGTACGACGTGAGCTCCGGGGCGCAGGGCCGCATCGAGCAGGTTCTGGTGTCGGCCGGCGACCGGATCAAGAAGGGGCAGGTGGTCGCAAAGATCGCGCAGCCCGAGCTCACGCTCAAGATCTCCAACACCAAAGCGGGACTCGCCCAGCTCGAAGAACAGAGGGCCGCCTCGGGCCAGCGGGGAAGCTCGATCGTCGTCCAGTACCAGGCCCAGGCTCGGGCGCTGCGCGAAAAGGTGGGCGTCCAGCAGAGGCTCGTCGCGCGCGGCCTCCTGACCAACGGGACGCTTCTGCGGACGCAGGAGCAGCTCGCCTCGACCGAGGCGCTCATCTCTCAGAACAAAGACTCGCAGTCGGGACAGGTGATTCGCGTCGAGGATCTGAGGCGCCAGCTGAAGGAGCTCGAAGAGCAGCTGGCCTCCTCGACCGACGTCAAGAGCCCGTACGAAGGGCGAGTACTCGAGGTCACGAGCTCCGGCGGGAACATGATCAGCCCCGGGACCCGGCTCCTGACGCTCGAGCCCTTGAACGCGCCCCTGGAGACCGTGATCTACATTCCGGCGGGGGAGGGCAAGAAGGTGCGTCCGGGAATGCAGGTCCGCATCTCTCCCACCACGGTCAAGGCGGAGGAGTACGGGTTCCTGGTCGGGAAGGTGAAGTCGGTCTCGGAGTTTCCGGTGACGCCGGAAGGGCTGAGAAAAGTGCTTCGGAACGACAAGCTCGTCGAGACGCTCATGGGGAAGAGCGCGCCGATCGAGGCGGTCGCGACGCTCATCCCCGACCCGTCCACGCCCTCGGGCTACCGGTGGTCTTCTTCCAAAGGGCCGCCGACCCAGGTGAACAGCGGCACGCTCGCGACGGCTTCGGTCGTCGTCGAAAGCCGTTCGCCTATTTCCTATGTCCTGCCGGTCGTCAAGAGGTCCCTCGGCGGGGGGTAGGCACGTGGAAGCCGAAAAGCACCCCGAGACCGACGAAGCGCCCGCCCCACCCAAGAAGCCTCAGCACCGTCGGGTCAAGACTCCGACCATCCTCCAGATGGAGGCCGTGGAATGCGGCGCGGCAGCCCTCGCGATGATCCTCTCCTACTACGGGAAAATCGTGCCTCTGGAAGAGCTGCGCGTTGCCTGCGGCGTCTCCCGCGACGGAAGCAAGGCGAGCAACATCATGAAAGCGGCCCGCAAGTACGGGCTCGTGGCGAAGGGGTACAAGTACGAGCTGGACGACCTCTACGTCCAGAAATTCCCCGTCATCCTCTTCTGGAACTTCAACCACTTCCTCGTCCTCGAGGGATTCGGCGGCAAGGGCAAAGTCTTTCTGAAGGATCCGGCGCAGGGGCCGCGCGTCGTCACCATGGAGGACGTGGACGCCTCCTTCTCAGGCGTCGTGCTCACTTTCGAACCGGGCCCGGAGTTCACGAAGGGCGGTGAAAAACCGAGCATGGGTGCGGCGCTGCGGCGGCGCCTCCAGGGCTCCGAGGCCGCTCTTCTCTTCGTTTTTCTCTGCGGCGTGGCGCTCGTGATTCCGGGGCTGATCGTGCCGACCTTCGCGCGGATCTTCATCGACGAGTACCTGGTATCCAATCGCTCGTCGATTTTGAAATCCCTGCTGATAGGAATGGCGGGCACCGCCGTCATTCGGATGATCCTGACGTGGCTCCAGGACTATTACCTGCTGCGTCTGGAGACGAAGCTGGCGTTGAAGACCTCGAGCCAGTTCTTCCATCACGTCCTCCGGCTGCCGGTCTCCTATTTCTCCCAGAGGTACGCGGGAGAGATCGGGGGCCGTGTGCTGATCAACGACAAAGTCGCCCATCTCGTTTCGGGAAAGCTCGCGACGACGGCGCTCGACTGCGTGCTGATCCTGTTCTACGCGGCCCTCATGTTCGTGTACGACGTGACGCTGACCCTCGTCGTCATGGGCGTCTCGGCGCTGAACATCGTCGCGGTGAAGATCGTCTCCCGAAAGCGCGTCGACGCGAGCCGCCGCCTGACCCAGGACCACGGCAAGCTGATGGGCACCGCGATGAACGGGCTGAAAATGATCGAGACCCTGAAGGCCACGGGCGGGGAAACGGAGTTCTTCGGGCGCTGGTCGGGGTACCAGGCGAAGGCCCTCAAGGCGGACCAGACGCTCGGCATCCTCGGCGAGGCGGTCGGCGTCGTCCCCCCTCTCGTCAACACTCTGACGACCACGCTCGTCCTTTTGATCGGCGGCCTCAAGGTGATGAACGGCCAGCTCACCGTCGGCATGCTCGTCGCCTACCAGACGCTGGTTGGAAGCTTCACCCGCCCCTTGAACTCCTTCGTCTCGTTCGGCGGGAGCCTGCAGGAGCTCGAGGCGGACATGAACCGCCTGGACGACGTGCTGCGCTACCCGCAGGACGCCCTCTACACGCGCGAAAAGGAGCAGGAGAAGGACGACCGGGCCGTCCTGAAGCTCACGGGGCACGTGGAGCTTCGCAACGTCACCTTCGGGTACAGCCCGCTCGAGAAGCCGCTCATCGAGAATTTCAACCTCGTCATCAAGCCGGGCCAGCGCGTCGCGCTCGTCGGGATGAGCGGCAGCGGCAAGTCGACCGTCGCCAAGGTCGTCTCCGGCCTCTACGAGCCGTGGGAGGGCGAGGTCCTCTTCGACGGGATCCCGCGCAAGAAACTGTCTCAGCGCCTGATCTCGAACTCGGTGGGCCTCGTCGACCAGGACATCTTTCTCTTTTCCGGCACGGTCCGCGAAAACGTCTCCATGTGGGACTCGACGATCCCGACGTCGACCGTCTCCCGCGCCTGCCGCGACGCCGAGATTCACGAAGTAATCGAGGCGCGCGAGGGAGGCTACGGCGCGGCGGTCGAGGAGGGCGGGGGTAACTTCTCGGGAGGACAGCGCCAGCGGCTGGAGATCGCTCGCGCCCTGTCGCTCGGCCCGACGATCCTCTTGCTCGACGAGGCGACGAGCGCGCTCGACCCCAGCACGGAGGCGACGATCGACGACGCGCTCCGGCGCCGTGGCTGCACCTGCATCATCATCGCGCACCGGCTCTCGACTATCCGCGATGCGGACGAGATCGTCATCATGGACCGCGGGAAGATCGTTCAGCGGGGGACCCACGATGGGATGAAGGACGTCGAGGGCTTCTACAAGTACCTGATCGCCGCCCATTGAGATGAGCACCGAACCGGATCTCGAAGCCACCCAGATCATCCGGTTGCGCCCGGTGGCCGCCGGCGGGTTTCGCCTCCGCGCGGTCGAGGGCGGCGCGGCGACTCTGGGCCGCGAGTTCACGGCGGCGGAAAGCTGCGTGATCGGAAGGGTCGAGGGCGACGCCCTCGTGCCGGACCCGAGCGTCTCGCGCCGCCATGCCCGTGTCGAGAAGACCCCGACGGGCTACCTGCTCACGGACCTCGGGAGCGCCAACGGGACCTGGATCGGCGACAAGAGAGTCCAGCAGGCCCCGCTCGACCACCTGGACCGCTTCCGCGTCGGCGGAACCGTGCTCGAGTTCTTCCGGGACGACGAGCCCGAGGGAGACGATCTCGATCTCGTACAGACCGCGCAGATCCCCCGGCGCGAGATGCTCGAGAGCATCCGGCTCGCCCTCTCCGTGCGCCTCGAAGACGAAGGGGAGCCGATCCCGGTCGCGGGCAACCAGCCCTTCCTGCTGGACGATCCGGACGCGATGTGGATCGTCGAGGAGGGCCGTCTCGAGATTTTCACGGTCCCCATCCAGAACGGGGAGGCGGCGGGAGCGCGAACCCACTTCGTCAGCGTCGAGATCGGGCAGGGGCTCTTCGGGATGGACTTTGCGGGGTACGGCCTCGGCTCGGGGTTCCTCGCGGCGGGGAAAACGGGAACGAAGCTGCGGATGATCTCCCGGCAGCGGCTGGCGGAGCTCGCGACATCCGGGAAGCACGCGGATCGGATCCACACGCTCGTCGAGACCTGGGTCATCGGCCTGTCGAAGTCCCTCGTGCGCGACCTCCCTCCCGGTCCCGCGGCTCTGGATCTCACCGAGGGAGAGCCCGCGACGCTGCCCTTCCAGGGGCGCGCCCGGGCGCAAAAGGGCGTGGTCTGGGTCGAGGTCCGCGGCGGCGCCCTCCTCTTCGTGAGCATGGCCGAGGTTCTGCCGGGAGCCGGGGCCATCCTCTTCCCGGTCACTCGGGATACGTGGATCGAATCGTCGGTCGAGGGCCTTTCCTTGAATCCCCGCTCGGGCGCCGCCGTGCTGGCGCGTCCGGAGCTGTGGCGCGGGCTCGACGCGTTCCACCAGGCGCTCTGCGAATGCGAGTTTCTGAACAAGAAGCTCGCCTCCGTGGACGAGTTCAACCGGCAGAAGAACAAGTCCGAAAACCTGAATGCGGCGCGCGAAGCGGCGTACAAGGACATCGGGGCGGTCCTCGCCGGCGCGGGAAAGGGAAAGAAGCGGGCGACGTTCGGCGAGGCGGAGCCGGTCTTTCAGGCATGCCGGGCGGTCTGCGAAGAGCTCGGCATGGAGGCCCGCAAGCCGGCGGAGACCGCCGTGGAGCGGAGCTTCGAGGACCATCTCCACGCGGTCGCCACCCTGTCGCGCTTCCGGACGCGCCAGGTCGCGCTGCGGGACAACTGGTGGGAGCAGGATCAGGGGCCGATTCTCGCCCGGAGCGAAGAGACGAAAGACCCCGTGGCTCTGCTTCCGACGGGGCCGACGTCCTATGAATGGGTGGATGGAAAGACGGGCCTGCGCGAGCCGGTGACGGCGGAGCTCGCGACGAAGCTCCAGCCGTTCGGGTGGGTGTTCTATCGGCGGTTTCCCGATGGGATTCTGACCGTCAAGCACGTTCTGAAGTTCGGGGTGCGCGGCCTGGGGCGCGAGTTCATCACCCTCGCTTTCATGGGCGCCGGGATGGGCATCCTGGCGGCGATGACCCCGTACTTCACGGGCAGACTCTTCGACACGGCCATTCCGCAGGCCGAGCGCGGGATGCTGGTCCAGTTCTGCGTCGCGCTCGTGATCGGCGCGCTCGCGTCGATCGCCTTCAAGCTGACGCAGAGCATCGCCGTTTTGCGGGTCCAGGGGAAGATGGACTATTCGGTGCAGGCGGCGATGTGGGACCGGCTGCTCGATCTGCCATCGACCTTCTTTCGCAAATACTCGTCGGGAGATCTCGCGGACCGGGCGCAGGGCATCGACGCCATCCGCCACCTCCTCGCCGGCGCGGGCGTGAGCGCCATCCTCGGTGCCATGTCTTCGATCTTTTACGTGGTGCTGATGCTCACGTACAGCCTGCCCCTGGCGCTCCTCGGCATCGGCCTCACGATCGTCTTCGTCACTTTCACGACGGTCGCCAACTACATGCAGCTGCGATATCAGCGGGACCAGCTCACGATGAAGGGCCGGATCACCGGCCTCGTTCTCCAGCTCATCTCCGGCGTCGGAAAGCTGCGGGTCTCGGGCGCGGAGGACCACGGTTTCCGCGTGTGGGCGAAGGAGTTCTCGGACCAGCGCCGCCTGGCGTTCAAGGCGGGCCAGATCCAGAACACCGTTTCCGTCTTCAACTCCGCGTATCCGATCTTCTCGTCGATGGCCATCTTCTTCACCCTGGTCAGCGTGCAGACCGCGGCGGCGGCGAAGGGTATTCCCTCGAGCATCTCGACGGGACAATTCATCGGCTTCTCGACAGCGTTCGCGCTCTTCCTCGTGGCAATGCAGTCGCTTTCGGACGCTTCGCTCGGGATGCTGAAGGCGGTCCCGATCTGGGAGCGCCTGAAGCCGATCCTGACGACGCCTCCGGAGATCGACGACACGAAGACGGCTCCGGGAGCGCTCAAGGGCGAGATCGAGATCTCTCACGTCTGGTTCCGCTACATCGAAGACGGGCCCTGGATCCTGCAGGACGTGTCCCTGAAGATCGAGCCGGGCGAGTTCGTCGCGTTCGTCGGCGGCTCGGGTTCGGGGAAGTCGACGCTGATGCGGCTGATGCTCGGCTTCGAAACCGCCGAGAAGGGTGGGATCTATTACGACGGCCAGGACCTCGCGGCGCTCGATACCCGGCTCGTGCGGCAGCAGCTCGGCGTGGTGCTGCAAGACAACCGCGTTCTCCCCTCCGACATCTACCGGAACATCGTCGGCACCTCGTCTCGCACGATCGACGAAGCGTGGGAGGCGGCCGAGGCGGCGGGGTTCGCCGAGGATATCCGGGAGATGCCGATGCAGATGCACACGTACGTCAGCGAGGGCGGCGGCGGGTTTTCCGGGGGGCAGAAGCAGCGGCTGATGATCGCGCGAGCGATCGTCAACAAGCCGAAGATCCTCTTCCTGGACGAAGCGACGAGCGCTCTCGACAACAAGACGCAGGCGACGGTCACGCAGAGCATGGACAAGATGAACTCGACGCGCATCTGCATCGCGCATCGCCTGTCGACCATCGCCAACGCGGACCGCATCTGTTATCTGCAGAACGGCGTCGTGGCGGAGGTCGGGTCGTACGACGAGCTGATGAAGAAGAACGGCCTCTTCGCCGAGCTCGCGCGGCGCCAGCAGGTCTGACGGGCCGTCGGAATGAATGCTCCGGATTCCGAGGCATCCGCTCGCGCGGAGCGCCTGGCGTCTCTCGGCGCTTCGCCGGATGTCGTTTCCGAGCTCTTCGCGTACGACACGCCCCTCTTCACTCCGGAACGGGCCGCGCGGGCCTTCGAGTTCGCCGGTGGAGACGAGCCGCACCTCGAGGCGTGGTCGCGGTATGCGGACGAGGCGCGCGTCGGCGGCGCCATCCCGGCCCTGTCCGCCCGGTTCGCCCAGCTGCTCTTTCCGGTCCGGCCGGGCATCAGCGCGACGGAGTCCTACAGGAAGGCCACGCGCCAGGGGATCCGGCCCGACGGCGATCCGGCGGCTACGGGGATCGCGCTCGCGGCGCCCGAACGGGTGACCCTGGAGATCGCGCGGACTCCCACTGGCCCCGTTCCCGTCCTCGTCGCGCCGGAGCGATCGGATTTCGAGGCGCTCGTCCGGGCGTTCTCCGCGCGCAACGAGCCCGTGGCGGTGCCCTCGTCCATGGGAGCCTGCATCGTCACGGGTCTGAACAACTGGGACCGGCTGAACGAATACCGGAGAAAGTGGCAGGCGGCCAACGTGTTCGGAGACTGGGCCGCGGAGTTCGCGTCGGTCGCGTCCCGCCGGGAGATCTACGAAGACCGGTTCCTCATCCTCTCGGTGGGTCCGTACAGCGGAGTTCCCGCCTCGGGCGTCGGCTTCGGAGAACGGGAGTGGCTGGAGCTCTCCGGAAGGATCCGCCAGGCGCACGAAGCGACGCACTACGCGACCTTCCGGCTGGCGGGAGCGATGCGAAACAACCTGCTGGACGAGCTCATCGCCGATTACGTCGGGCTCCTCGGCGCCTTCGGCGAGTACAGGCTCGACCTCGCGCTGCGCTTCTTCGGTCTCGAGAGCTTTCCGAAGTACCGCGAAGGCGGCCGACTCCAGAACTACCGGGGAACGCCTCCGCTCTCGGACGAGGCCCTGGCGATCGCCGCGCGCCTCGTGCACGACGCGGTGCAAAGCCTCGCGGGCCTTCCTCCGCTGCCCGCCGGCGGGGGAGAACGGGCGGTCCGCGACCGCGTCATCGCTCTGGGGTCGCTCCGATTGGACGAGCTCGCCGAGGCGGGCCCGTCTCTCGGGGAGCGTCTGGAAAGCCCGCGGCACCGGAACGACGGCCCGTGAAAATCCCTTCGCTTCGCCTGCGTCTGCCCGCGACCGAAGCCGGTCGGACCCGCGCCGCGGAGCGGTTCGAGAAATTCGCGGACGATCGCGGTCTCCCGAAGCGGGTGCGCTCGGAGGTTCTCGTAATCCTGGACGAAATCCTCGCCAACATCGGCCGGCACGCCTGGAGGAGACCCGCCGGCCGCCGTATCGGATTCTCCGCGTCCATCGAGGGAGGCTTCCTCGAGCTGCGCTTCACCGACGACGGCCGGGCCTTCGACGTCCTCGCCAGGCCGGACCCCGACACGTCGGCTCCTCTCGAGCGCCGCCCGATCGGCGGCGTGGGAATACTGATCGTGAAGAAACTGACGGATGCGCAGCACTACGAGCGCCGGCGAGGGCGGAACCGGTTGACGCTCAGGAAGCGGATCGGAGTCGGGAAACGGGAAACGGGAAACGGGAAACGAAGTGACGGCAATTCTCGGGTTTGACGCTCAACGCTCAACCGAACTCTCAACTCTCGACTTCCTACGCCCGATAGGTCAGCTTCTGCATGCCGATCAGAATGACGTCGCCTTCGGCGAGCACCTGCTCCTTGACCCTCTTTCCGTTGACGAAAATCCCGTTGGGCGATCCCATGTCGAGCACCTTGTAGCCTTCGGGTCCGAAGATGATGTCCGCGTGATGCCGCGACACTTCGCTCTGCGGCAGGCACAGGTCGCTCTTCGGCGACCGTCCGATCGACGTCGTCCCCGGGGCGAGGACGTGCTCGCGGCTCGTGCCGCCGTCGCCCGGGATGAGAAGCCTCGGGCGAGGGAGCGCCTTCGTCGCGCCCGGTAGACCGCCGGCAGGCGGAGGAGGCGTTCCCGTCCGGATGGTGGGGACGGTCTGCGCGCGCGTCGACGCCGGAGAGTCGGGCAGTCTGGCGTCGATCCGCGTGGCATCGGGAGAGGCAGAGGGCGCCGGCTTCGCCATCCCCGAGCCGACGGCGGTTTCGCTGCCGGCTGGCCCCGCAGCGGGGGCCGCGTCGGCCGGGCGGAGCGCCTCCGAGGGCGTGGTCCGCGGCTGCGAGGGGATGTTGAGCGAAGGCGCCGGCCGGATCGCCGTGGCGTCTCCGGCGGGCAGGGGCGGGGGGTCCGGCGCAGCGGGCGCGCGGGTTTTCGAGACCGTGGCCTCCTGACCGGCTTCGGGCGAAGGCGCCTCGAGATCCTTTTCCGAGTGAAAGGCATCCAGGAAATCCTTCCCCATCGAGTCGATCCGCTCGAGCTCGCCGCGCTGCTCCGCGAGCCGCTGTTCGCACTCGTGAAGGCGCTCCTGAAACTGCCCGTCGGCGTACTCGCCCAGGTCGCGCCGGAACTCGAGCTCCTCCTTCTCGAGCGCGACGTCCTCGAGCGACGCCTCGACCTTCCCCCGGATCTCGCGCAGCTTCTGGTATTCGCGCCGCGCGCGGTCCTGAAGCGGCCTCGACTCCTTCCGGAAAGACGCCTGGCGTGACTCGTAGTCCTCGCGCACGCGCCGGTAGACCTTCGCGGAGACCTTCTGCTTCCCCCCCTCCATCTTGACGAGCCGCTCCTGGAGGAGCTCCTCTTCCTTCTTGATTCTCGCGAGGTCCGCGATCATCGAGACGTCGATTTGCCCGAGGTCTTCTCGCATGCTCTCTCTCTTTCGATGGGGAAAGATCCTATGCTCAAAGGCAGTCACGGCGATCTCCCGGCTATAATCCGAGGGATCTTCTGACGTTCGACCCGGAGCGCCACGCGCCGCCGAATGCCCAGTTTCATAGCGAAAAAGACCGGCCGCCGGTACGAGTTCTCCTCCGACATCGAGATCGGACGGGGTCTGGAGACGGGCCTGTCGATCGAAGATCCCACCATTTCGCGGCGGCACGCCTCGATGACGCGGCAGAACCGGGAGTGGTGGATCCGCGACCTCGGCAGCCAGAACGGCACCGGCGTGAACGGACGCTCGGCGACCCGGCCGACCCGGCTTCGCGACGGCGACCAAATCCGGCTGGGCGAGGTGTTCCTCGAATTTCGGCGGGGCACGGCGGCGAAGCCGGCGGAGCGGCGGATGTCCGTCGTCACGCTCACGGACCTCAAGCAGTCCGTGGTCCGAAGCCTTCCGGTCGGCGATCCCGAGAGCGCGTGGGCCGTCGGCCCGGAGAAGGACCCGAAGGCGCTCGGACGCGCCGGGCGGAAACTCCAGGTTCTCTCGAGCATCGCGACGGCAATCTCGGAGACCGTCGACGAGGACGCGATGTTTCGCGCCGTCCTGGAAAAGCTGTTCGAGGTCTTTCCGCAGGCGGAACGCGGCTTCGTCATGGTGCGCGAGGGGGAAGAGGAGCTCCAGTCGCGCTCGGTCCGCACGAGATCGGGGCAACGGTCCGAGATCGCGATCAGCCGCACGATCGTCGCCGAGGCGCTCACTACGCGCCGGGGCGTCCTGAGCCTCGATGCGACGAGGGACGGCCGTTTCGAGATCCAGAAGAGCATCCGGATCGCCGGAATCCGGTCCGTTCTCTGCGTCCCGTTGATCGCCCGGGACCGTATCTACGGGATCGTCGGCCTCGACTCGACTCATGAGCGAGGCGCGTTCGATGAAGAGGATCTCGCGCTGCTCGTCGGCGTCGCGGGGCAGACCGCGCTGGCCATCGCGAACGCGCGCCTTCACAGGGAGATCCTCGACCGCGAGCTGCTCGACCAGGACCTCGCGCTCGCCCGGCGGATCCAGTTCGGCTTTCTGCCCAAGGCCCCGCCGCGCCGCGAGGGCTTCGACTTCCGGGCGCATTACCAGCCCGCGCTCGAGGTGGGCGGCGACTACTACGATTTCCTGGAGCTGCCGGACGGAAGGCTGGGAATCGCAGTCGGCGACGTGTCCGGAAAGGGAGTCTCCGCGGCCCTCTACATGGTGAAGGTCAGGGGAGAGGTCCGTTACCACTCCGCGGGTCTGAGCGATCCGGGCGAGATCCTGGCGCAGGTCAACCGCGCGATCTGCCGCGACATGGCGGACGACGGCATGTTCGTCACCGCTGTCCTTCTCGTCCTCGACCCGGCGCGCCGGCGCCTGTCCGTCGCGAGCGCGGGGCACATGCCGCCGATCCTGCGGCGAGCCGATGGCACGCTCGTCCTTCTGGAGTCGCCGCGCAGCGCCCCTCTCGGCGCGCGGGAGGACGGCGAGTTTCCGTCGGCCGGCTTCGAGCTCCAGGAGGGCGACACGGTACTGGCGTACACCGACGGGGTGTCAGAGGCCGTCGGACGAAAGGAGCAGTTGTTCGGCGAAGAGCGGTTCCGGGCCGCGATCGTGGCCGCTCCGGGGTCCCCGGAGGACGTCCTCGCCTCCGTTCTGGCGGCCGTTCGGGAGTTCTCGAAAGGGGAGCCGCAGAGCGACGACCTGACGCTGCTCTCCTTCGGGCCGGTGTCGATCGATTCTACCCGCCGCCGCGCGCCCGCGCCGCTCGTCGGAGCCTCGGAGGACCGCCGCCGCCGCTAGAAACGGAGGACTGGCAATCAGCGCTTTCGCGGCTTCGGATCGGGAGCCGACTTCAGTATCGACGCCGCCCGTTCGAGAATCTCGGAGCCCGGAGCCTTGCTTCCCGATGCGCCCGGCGCCGGCTTCCGGACGCCCAGGACCCGGGCGGCCTGCTCGAGGATCTTCGGCGAGCTCGCTCGGCGCGTCGCCTCCTGTATCGCAGCGTCCGGCGAAGGCGCGAGGGTGAAGAAGGAAGCGAACCCGGACACGTCGAGGACCTGCCTGACGGCGTCGTTGACCGAGGAGAGAGCCAGCGCCCCTTCTCCGGCCCCGATCTTCTTGGCGAGCATCAGGAGGACGCGGAGCCCGGCGCTGCTGACGAATTCGACCTCTTTGAAGTCGATGACGAATTGCCGCGCGCCCGCGCTCAGGTGCTCGATCACCTTCTGCTCGAACGCGTGCGCGGTCTTCGTCTCGAGCCGCCCGGCGAGCTCTAAGACCACGAACCCCTCCCGCTGACTCTCGCGGATCTCCAACTGCTCTCCGCCTCTCTCTAGCCGGCCTGAAAGACCATCTCGATGTCGCCGAAGTGCACGCGGTCTCCCGGAGACAGGCTCACGGGCACTCCGGTCTCCAGGCGCGTGCCGTTTACGAACGTGCCGTTGGGCGTGCCGATCTCCTCGCTCAGAAGAAACTTTCCGCCGTCCCGCACCAGGCGAGCGTGGCGACGGCTCGTCAGCTTGTTCGTGTCGACGGACGTCAGGTCGACGTCGGGATGGACGCCTGTGACCGCATCGAAGCGGCCGACCTTGATCTCGTCCTTGGACGGCAGCGCGAACCGCACCCCGCTCTGGACCGCCACCAGAGCGCCTCCGGCGTCCGCCGGCGCCGGAGCGGCGGGGCTTCCCGGGCGGGCGGCCGGCCTTGGAGCCTCGGGCTCCGGAGAAGCGGCCGCCGAATCCGGTTTCGACTCCGCCGGGGGTTCGGACGGGGGCCGCACGATCTCGGGATTCGCGGATGCCTGGCGCAGGCGCGCGGAGAGCTTCCGCAGCATCCGTACGGAGATCTCGGGGTACTCGCGCAGCATCCGGTCGAAGGTCGCCTCGTCGATGCGGAGGAGCCGGCAGGCGGTCAGCGCGCGGACGGTGGCGCCGCGCGGCTGGTCATCCAAGATCGCCATCTCGCCGAAGAAGTCCCCGGCCTCGAGCACCCCGAGCTGGCGCTCGCTTCCCGGAGGGCCGGAAACGACCTCGACCCGACCCTGCTCGACGATGTACATCTCGCGGCCGGTCTCGCCCTCCCGCAGGATCGTGTCGCCGGCGGCGGCGTCGAGCTGTCCGGCTTTGGCGCTCAGAGCGGCCTCAGGACGGTTCCCGCGGTCTGCATGGGGCGAAGCATATGGGGTTTGAGAGTAAAGAGTTGAGAGGACATGGTCTAACGTTTCGCTCTTCGCCCTTCGCCTCCCGCCCAGCGCCTAGCCGCCGCGCGCTCAGCGCCCTCCCGGCTCATTCATCCCACGCCGCTCCGGCCAGCAGATACGCGCCGCAGGCCGCGGCGCCGTCGTAGGCTACGAGGACGCGCAGGGCGCTCCACGGAACGTCCCCCCGCGAGGCGGACACCGTGGCGGCGATCGCCGACAGAAGCAGCGGGGCGACGATCGGGAAGGAGACCAGGACGAACAGGACGCTCTTGTGGGAGGCGCGCGCAACCAGCGCGGACAGGAACGTCGAGACGACGGAGAGTCCGAATCCGGCCAGGAGGAGGACCCCCGAGAGCGCCGCGGGGGAGGCGATCTGCCAGCCGAGCAGGAGCACGAAGGCCGGAGCCGTCACGAGGGCGATCGCGCAGAAGAGGAGGAAGTTGAAGAGCGTCTTGCCCGCGAGGACGGGCGCGGCGGGCGCGACCCGGCGGAGGGCCAGCGCGGTGCCGCTCTCCTCCTCCCGGACGAACGCGCGGGGCAGACCTGTCGCGGCCGAGAAGAAGAGGACGACCCAGAGCAGCGCGGCGAAGACCGTCTCCCTCGCCTCGGGGGGGACCCCGAAGGGGCCGATCGCGAAGGAAACGAGCGTCAGGCACGCGGCTGCGAAGAAGAGCACGGAAGCCGTCGCGACGCGGCGGCGCAGCTCCGTCGCGGCGTCCTTGGCGCAGACCGCCCAGGAACGCGAAAGAAAGGAAGACCGAACGCTCAACGCTGAACGCTCGACGCTGAACCGAGCCCCGAACTCACGCCGCGGCGCCGGGAAGACGGAGCGTCTGATCGGCGCCCTCGAAATCCCGGGGATCGTTCGAGGCGAGGAGGACGGCTCCGGCCCGGCGAGCGTCTTCGATGATCCGCGAGACGATCGCGCGCCCTTCCGCGTCGAGGCCGATCATCGGCTCGTCGAGGAGGAGAATCGGGGGATCGAAGAGCGTCGCGAAGGCCATGCGAAGGCGTTGCTTCATTCCCGTGGAGAAGGCTCCCACCGCGCGCCCCGGGGCCGACGCCAGCCCTACGAGGGAGAGTCGCTCGCGAATCTCCGAATCCGGCGCCGGCAGGCCCCCCGCCGCACGAAAAAAGGCGAGGTTCTCTGCCGCCGAGAGCTCGTCGTAGAAGGCGAGGTCGGGACCGGCCCAGCCGACCGCCCGGCGGCGCGCGTCTCCCGAGAGATCCTGTCTGCCGCTCAGGACACGGACCGAGCCGGAATCCGGCCGCAGAAGAGAGGCCAGAATCTTGAGCAGGGTCGTCTTCCCGCTCCCGTTCTCACCCGCGATCCCGATCACGCCCCGCTCCGCCCGGAGGGAGATTCCCGAAAAGATGCGGCGCTCTCCCCACGACCTGGCGAGTCCCTCCGCCTCGAGCGTCGTCGGCATGTGGCGGAAGTCTAATGGGAAGTCGAGAGTCGAGAGTCGAGAGTTGAGAGTCCAGGACCAGCCCAGCCTCCCCTCCTCCGCAACTCTTGACCCTTAACCCTTGACTCTCAACTTCCTTCCACTTCTTGAAAGGCCCGGGATCGTTCTATATGATCCGCGCGACCGCATGACCCACTCGATCTCGGCGCCCGGAATGCCCCGTTCGAAGGCCGCCGGCGCCGGCACTTCCCGCGGATTCGACGTCGCAACGCCTCGCAAGGCGTCAAGGAGAGAATCGATGCTCAAGCGCTCCCTGCTTCTTTTTCTTCTCGTTCCCGCCTTGACCCTGTCGCTCGTGGCATGCGGCGGCAAGGACGAGGACGCGGAGGCGGACGAAGACGCCACCCCCGCCGCGAAATCGGCCGCCGCGGCTCCCGCCGGCGGCGCGGCCCCGGCCGCCGCTCCTGCCGCGGGCGGCGCCACGCTGTCGGGCAAGGTCACCTTCACGGGCGCCAGTCCCGCGAAAGAGACCATCAAGATGGACGCGGATGCCTTCTGCAAGTCGGCGCACAGCGGCCCCGTCTACACCGAGGAGGCCGTCGTCAACTCGAACGGCACGCTCGGCTGGGTGCTCGTGTACGTCAAGGACGTTCAGGGGAAGTTCCCCGCTCCG
Organism: Acidobacteriota bacterium; assembly: GCA_040004075.1. Lineage (GTDB taxonomy): Bacteria > Acidobacteriota > Thermoanaerobaculia > UBA5066 > Gp7-AA6 > JALYUA01. The sequence goes on from JBDUBP010000085.1 coordinate 23,218, forward strand.
AAGACCGCCGTCACGCTCGATCAGCGCGGGTGCCAGTACCATCCCCACGTGTTCGGGCTGCAGGCGGGCCAGGACCTGAAGATCATCAACAGCGACGGAACTCTTCACAACATCCACGCGCTGCCCAAGGTGAACGCCGAGTTCAACATCGGCCAGCCGTTCCCGAAAATGGAGACCGTCAAGAAATTCGACAAGCCCGAGGTGCCGGTCCGTTTCAAGTGTGACGTCCACAAGTGGATGGGCGCCTACGCCGGCGTCTTCAGCCATCCGTTCTTCGCCACGACCAACGAGCAAGGCACTTTCGAGATCAAGAATCTGCCGGCCGGGACCTACACGGTCGAGGCCTGGCACGAGAAGTACGGCACGCAGACCTCGAGCGTGACGGTCAGCGGATCGGAAACGAAGACCGTCGACTTCGGGTTCAAGGGTTAGCGTTCCGGCTACGCCGCACGTCGTGAAGCAGACGCACGCACTCGGACCGGCCCGCGCCGCCCGGAGACCTCTCCGGACGGCGGCTCTTTCCTTCGCGGCGCTCCTGACGGCGGCGGCCGTCCGCGCCGCGGAGCTACCCCGCTGGCTCGAGCTCCCGGAAGGCGTCTCGAGCTACAGCGCCCGGATCGACGGCATGTTCCGCCTGATCCTCTGGATCACGGGAGTCGTCTTCGTGATCGTCGAGGGGATGCTGCTCTACTTTCTCTTCCGATACCGCCATCGCGAAGGGAGGAAGGCGACATACACGCACGGGAACAACCGGGTCGAGGTCGTCTGGACCATCATCCCCGCCCTCATCTGTGTCGTGCTCGCGCTGCTCTCGCGCCGCACGTGGGCGGACATCAAGCAGAACATGCCCGCCAACGCGCTTCCCATCGAGATCACGGGCGAGCAGTTCTCCTGGACGATCCGCTACCCCGGGGTGGACGGCAAGTTCGGGACCCCGGACGACATCGTGTCCCTGAACCAGCTGCATTTTCCGGTCGGCCGCCCCGTGGTCGCCACGCTCCGCTCGAAGGACGTCATCCACTCCTTCTTCCTTCCGGAATTCCGCGTCAAGCAGGACGCGGTGCCGGGAATGTCCACGCGCATCTGGTTCGACGGCATGCGGACGGGCCACTGGGAGATCGCATGCGCCGAGCTCTGCGGTCTCGGCCACTACCGGATGAAGGGGTTCGTCACCGTCGAGACGGACGAAGAGTTCAACAAGTGGATCGCCGACGCGGCCGCCCAGCAGGCGGCCGAGCAGGCTCCGCCGTCGCCGGCCAGCGCCGCGTCACCGTCGGCGCCGGCGGCCGGGGCGGCCGAACAGCAGCCGCAGGTCCAGTCGACCGGCGGAGCCGCGCCTCCCGAGCCGGGCGCGGCGGCGGCGGCGCCGCCGGCCGGGGCGGTCCCCGCCAGGCCGACGCCGCAAGTCAAAACCCAGGAGAAACCGAGGACATGAGCACCGTTGCCGTCGCACACGAACACGCCCCCGGGGTCCACGCGGCCCCGACCTCGTTCTGGCGGAAGTACATCTTCTCGCTCGACCACAAGGTGATCGGGAAGCAGTACATGTTCTACGCGCTCTTCATGCTGATCGTGGGGGGCCTGCTCGCGATTCTCGTGCGGTGGCAGCTCGCCTGGCCGACGAAGGCGATCCCCTTCATGGGCAAGCTCGCGCCGGAGGGGATGCCCGGCGGGCACATGCTTCCGGAGTTCTACAACTCGCTCTTCACGATGCACGCGACCATCATGATCTTCTTCGCGATCATGCCGATCTTGATCGGCGCGTTCGGCAACTTCGTCGTGCCGATCCAGATCGGCGCGCGCGACATGGCCTTCCCGGTCCTGAACATGGCGTCGTTCTGGACCGCGGTGCCGGGCGCGGTCGTGATCATCTGGTCGTTCTTCGTGACGGGAGGCGCGGCGGCGGGCGGCTGGACCTCCTACGCCCCGCTCTCGGCGATCCAGCCGAAAGGGCAGACGCTCTGGCTCATCGCGCTGCTGATCCTCGGGCTTTCGTCGCTTCTGACGGCCGTCAACTTCATTACGACGATCATCAACATGCGGGCGCCCGGAATGACCTTCTTCCGCATGCCGCTCACGACGTGGGCGCTCTTCATCACGGCGATCCTGCTCCTCCTCGCCCTTCCGGTGCTCTCGGGCGCGATGATCATGCTGCTCTTCGACAGGGTCCTCGGGACGACCTTCTTCCTCCCGGCCGGGCTCGTGATCTCCGGGCAGCCGCTCAAAAACGCGGGCGGAGGCCAGGCGCTCCTGTGGCAGCACCTCTTCTGGTTCTTCGGCCACCCCGAGGTCTACATCATGATCCTGCCCGCGATGGGCATCACCTCGGAGATCCTGCCCGTTTTTTCCCGCAAGCCGGTCTTCGGCTACCGGGCGATGGCCTATTCGATGATCGGGATCGCGGGACTCGGGTTCATCGTCTGGGGACACCACATGTTCCAGAGCGGCATGAACCCTCTCCTCGGCACGACCTTCATGATCTCGACGATGGTGATCGCGGTGCCGTCCGCCATCAAGACGTTCAACT
>JBDUBP010000137.1:0-7810 GCA_040004075.1 Acidobacteriota bacterium
CCCACCCCGAAGAACCCGCCGAGAACCCCGACCACGAGGCCGATGCCGATCAGCCAGGGGGAGGAGATGGTGACGCCCGAGATCGGAAAGTGCATTGGATCTAAGCCCCGAGCGCCTCGTCCCGGCGCGCCCGGCGGAAACGCCCGACGAGCAGGGAGGTGAGGAATTCGAGCAGCACGCCCTGTCCGAGCATCAGCAGGACGGAGAGCGCGCCGTACAGGATCCGGTGGTGCTGTTCCGCGCCGAGCAGCAGAGGCCGGAGCGCGCGAAGGACGATCAGAAGGTACGCCGCGACCATCGCCGCATAAACGGCGATCTCGATCACCAGCACTCCCCAGGAACTGGTGGGCTGATCCCCCGTTTCTTTACGTTCGGGTTTCTGCCGCGCCATTCTCACTCCCTTTGCAAGAAGATCACCATCCTACTTCCCGGCGTCCGGTTGCCGTATTCTCGCGGGGTGGACGAGCCTGGTTACCTGCCGCTCCTCGCCTCCGGCGAGCTCGAAATCCGCGTAGAAGCCCTCTATGCGCTCCTGCGATCCTGCACCGTGTGTCCCCGGGACTGCGGCAACGACCGTCTGGCGGACGTTCTGGCGTCGTGCGCGTCGGGACGGAACCCGGTCGTCTCTTCGCACACCCCGCATTTCGGCGAGGAGCCGTGCCTCTCCGGAACGCGCGGCGCCGGTAACGTCTTCTTCGGCAACTGCAACCTGAGGTGCGTCTACTGTCAGAACTGGCAGATCAGTCAGAGCTTCGCCGCCCAGCGGGTCAACGAAGTCTCCGTCGAACGGCTGGCGGAAATGCTGATCGAGCTGCAGGAGCGCGGGTGCCACAACATCGGGTTCGTTTCCCCGACGCACTACGCGCCTCAGATGGCGAAGGCCGTTCTCCTCGCCGCCCGGCGGGGGTTGACGCTGCCGATCGTCTACAACACCAACGCCTACGACTCCGTGGAGGTGCTGAGGCTTCTCGAGGGGATCGTCGACGTCTATCTGCCGGACCTGAAGTACGCGGATGCGGAGGCGGGCGCGCTGTACTCGAAGATCCCCGAATATCCGCGCCGCTCGCGCGAGGCGCTGGCGGAGATGTACCGGCAGAAGGGCTCACGGCTGGTGATGGGGGAGGACGGGCTCTTGAAGTCGGGTCTCCTCGTCCGCCTGCTCGTCCTGCCCGAAGGAGCGGCCGGAGTCGCGGACTCTCTCGCGTGGATCGCCGAGGCGCTTTCGCCGCGCGTGGCGGTTTCTCTGATGGCCCAGTACTATCCGATCCACCGCGCGGCGTCGGGCGGGAAGTACGCCGCCCTGTCGCGCTCCATCACGGCGGGGGAGTGGGAGGAGGCGGTGGCGGCCCTCGAGGCGAATGGCCTCGAGAACGGGTACCAGCAGGAGTTCGAGACCGCGAACCGGTACTACCGCCCCGATTTCAGCGACCGCGAACGGCCGTTCCGCGACATCCGGGATTTCAAGTAGTTCGGGGTTCGGGTTGTCCGTCTTCCGTTGGGAGCGGAGCAGCGTGCCGTTAGTGTATAATAAAGACCTGACCCCAATCAGAAGAGGGGTTTCTGGTGGGTGGCGGGGGGCGCCGCTTCGGTGATTCCGGACAGCGCGGGGTAGGTGTCGCGGAGCGAGCCCGGAGACACGACCAGCTCGCCGGTGATCCGGTGCTGGAGCTGGATCGCGTTGGCGACGGCCTGGCCGCGGAAGTGGTTGTTCAGGATCGCCGTGACGCCGGAGACGCTTCCGGGCCGGGGCTCCCGGTCCGCCCGCGTCGCCGATTCGCCCGCGGAACGCAGGCGGCCCGCGATCTTCTCGACCTGCTCTTCCGTGTAAAGGTAGTTGTACCGCTCCTCGTTGGACGTGTTCGGTCCGAACCACTTCGCCGCGTTGCGGCCGTGGAAGCGGTAGTACGCGCGGCAGGGCGCAAAGGCGTCCGTCGCTCTCAGGTTGTCGCCGATCCACGGCTGGTCGATGTTGACGAACAGGGCGTCGTGCTTCGCCAGCGTCTCTCGCGCGTCGTCCGCATCCCAGGAGGCGTGCCGGAACTCCGCGGCGAGCGGCAGGGCGTCGAAGCGGGCGAGCAGAGTGTCGAGCGAGCGGAGGTTGTCCGAAGAGTTGCGGAAGGAGACGGGAAACTGGACGAGGACCGCCGCGAGCCGGCCCTCGTCCGCCAGAGGCGCCATGGCCGCCAGGAATTCCCTTTCCTCGGGAGAGCCGGCCGTGCGCTCGTGGGTGAAGCCCCGGAAGAGCTTCGCGGTGAATGCGAACCGCGGGTTGTGCGCGACCCGCCGCGCCCAGCTGCGCGTCGTGGCCACCGCGGGGATCCGATAGAAGGACGAGTTGATCTCGTTCGTGTCGAAAAGCGAGGACATCAGGCCGAGGGGGTCGAAGCCGGACGGCGGCCGGAGAGGGTAGACGATGCCCTTCCAGTCCTCGTAGGACCAGCCCGCCGTGCCGATCCGGATCGGAACGGACGGCCGGACCCCGGCCACGTCTATTTCCTGCGAGGCGTCGCCGTCGGGAGCGGCCGCGGAACGCCCGCCGGAGCCGCTGTCGGGACCGGGGCGGGGGGCGGGACGACGGCGGCGGCGGCGATTCTCGACATGGCTCCGGCAAAGTCGAAGTGGTCCGGGTCTCCCGCGAGCCAGAACTGCCCGCCTCCCGCGGGCACGTCGTTGACCGAGATCTGCACCTGCCAGATTCCGTCCTCCCAGTCCGCGCCGATCGGGGCGGAAAAGGGGACGGGGACGGAGGCCGCGCGGGTGGGAATGTTCACCGTTCCGTTCCAGAGCGCGATGCGCCGGTTCTTCGGGGACACAGCCTCGGCTCGGAGGGCCGGCTTCGCGGGCTTTTCGGCCGGCGTGACGTCGAGCACGGCCTCGACACGAAGCCGTGAACTTGTGCCCCGCCGGATCGGGAGGCCGTCCGGCGCCGTCTTCTTTCCAGACGCGTCCGACGCGAAGATCGCGAAATCGCCGAGGATCGGCCGCGGAATCTCATTGTGATTCTTGCCCTCCAGCCGAAAGCGGAAACCGACGTTGACCGCGGAGTCAATCGGGGCGCCGCTGCGCGTCGCCGGCTTGAATTGCCAGGCCTTGAGCGCCGCGAGCGACGCGTCCACGAAGCCCGGGTTCGTCGCCGCGATGGCGTGCGCGTCCTGCACACGGCCCTCGCGATCGATCCGGCCGATGATCAGCACGTTGCCCTGCTTCTGGATCTTGAGGAGACCCTCGGGGTACACGGGCTTCTGCTCGCGGCGCAGCGCCGCGCCGGTCACCTGGCCCGTGGCGCACGCCGCGATCCCGAAGGCGAGCGCGAAAACGAGAGAGACCGGCGGGACCCCGAAGGACGGTCGCCTCATGCGCCGGACGCTCCCTCGAGCGCTCGCCGGGCGTGGTACGACGAGCGGACGAGAGGCCCCGCCTCGACGCGCGCGAATCCCATCGCTTCACCCTGCTCCCGGAGCCGGTCGAATTCCGCCGGCGTGTAGTACTTCTCGACGGGCAGGCGGCGCGCGTGCGGCTGCAGGTACTGCCCGAGCGTCGCGATGTCGCAGCCGGAGGCGCGCAGGTCGGCGAGAGTCGCGAGGAGCTCGTCGATCGTCTCCCCCAGCCCGACCATGAGGCCGGACTTCGTCTTCAGCGCCGAGCCGTGTGTCCGCCGCCACCGGTCGGCGCGCGCGAGGAGCTCGAGCGATTGCTCGTACCGCGCCTCGGGACGCACGCGGCGGTAGAGCCGCGAAACGGTCTCGGTGTTGTGGTTCAGGATCTCCGGGGCCTCCGCGAGGACGCACTCGAGCGCCGCCGGATTCCCCTGAAAGTCCGGGATGAGGACTTCCACCGTGCAGGCCGGCACGCGGGCGCGAATCGCCCGGATCGTCGCGGCGAAGTGGCCGGCGCCCCCGTCCTCCAGGTCGTCGCGGTTGACCGAAGTGACGACGGCGTGGGAGAGCCCGAGCTCGGCGGCGGCCTCCGCGACTCTCTCGGGCTCCTGCGGATCGAGCTCTCCCGGCCTGCCCTTTCCGACCGCGCAGAAACCGCAATGGCGCGTGCAGATGTCGCCCGCCAGCATGAAGGTGGCGGTGCGCTCCCGGGCCCAGCACTCGTGGATGTTCGGACAGCGCGCCTCTTCGCACACGGTCACGAGCGAGAGGCGGCGCATCATCGCGCGCACCTCGGCGTATTCTCCGGTCGTGTTCAGGCGCACCTTGAGCCACTCCGGGCGCTCGAGGCGCGACGGACGCGACGGGGGCGCGGGCGCGGACGGAAAGACGGGCAGGCTGCTCACGGGCCGATTATCTCGCGGGCGAAGATCTCCGAGAACCGCCCCTGGAAGGCCGAGGCGACGCGCTCGAGGGAGGGGGCCTCTCCGAGCAGCGTCTCCATCGAGGTCACGCCGCCATCGACGATGCCGCAGGGGACGATGCCGGAAAACCCCGCGAGCGGCTCTGACGTGACGTTCAGGGCGAAGCCATGCGTGGTGATCCAGCGCGAGATGTGGACGCCGATGGCCGCGATCTTGTCGTTTCCGACCCAGACGGACGTCACGCGGTCGGGCCGCGGCGACCGGGCGGACGCGATGCCGAAACCCCCGAGCGTCGAAATCAGCGCTTCCTCGAGGTCTCTCACGTACGCCTTGACGTCGCGCCGGTCGGGATCGAGATTCAGGATCGGATAACCGACGAGCTGCCCCGGTCCGTGGTACGTGACCTTGCCGCCGCGGTCCGTCTCGAAGAGCTCGATGCCGAGCTCTCGCCGCCGTTGCGGAGACATCAGCACGTCGGCCGCGGTCGCGTTTCTCCCGAGGGTGAAGACCGGCGCGTGCTCGAGCAGGAGCAGGGATTCGTCGGCGCCCTCCGAAACCGCGTTCGCCGCCTCCTGCTGCAGGCGAAGCCCCTCCGCGTAGGAGATCCGCCCGAGCCAGCGGGCCTTGACCGTGCGCCGAGCCGCCGCGATCGTCATTGGGAAAGGAGTCTAGCGCCGCCCGGCGCGCCGTAGAGGAGCAGGACGGGGTCCCAGTAGGGGATCCGGTAACGCCAGACGACGATGATGAGCACGTGGGACGCGAGACTGACGGCGAGAATTCCCAGCGCGAACAGACGCACGCCCCGCCGGCGCGCGGCGACGAATCCGGCTGCGGCGAGCGCGTACACCACGCCGTAGTAAAGGCCGGTCCCTCGGACGACCCAGGCCGAGCGGAACCACGTCGTGGGGTACGGCCTCAACCAGAACCAGCTCTTCTGAAGGAGGAGGCGCAGAGCGGCGGAGGGATCGGCGCGGACGTCGTCGAGCGCCATCTCGCGGAAGGCCCGGCCGCGCTGGCGGGGGGAGAGGACGCCGCCGGCGGCGACCCGGGCGAGCCGCCTGCGGATGTCCTCGTCTTCCGCCGTGACCCAGGCGGCATATTCGCCCCGGCTGCGCAGCGCGTAATAGCGGCGGGCCCAGATCGAGTTTCCTTCGTAGAACGCCCGCCCTCCGGCGTCGGTGATCGGAAGAAACTCCCGGAAGACGACGGCGTTGCGGAGCGTCCAGGGGCCCACGGACAACAGCACCCCGAGAAGGGCCGCTCCCGCGATGTGGCCTCGGACGCGGAACGGATACCGGCGATCCGCCAGCGGGGCGAGGAGAAAGGGAATCAGGGCGAGAGACGTCGGCCGCGTGAGCGCGGAGAGTCCCAGCGCGCCTCCGGCGAGCACCGCGAGCGTCGAGGAGGGACGATCGACCGCGGTCAGGAGCAGGAAGGCCGCCGCCAGGAGGAGAAGGAGAAAGAGCGGCTCGCTCTGGACGTCGCTCGAGATCAGCACTAGTCCCGGCGCGAGCGCGGCGGCGACGCCCGTGGCGAGCGCGATCCGGCGCGACCGAAAAATGCGCGCCGACAACGCCGCGAGCACGAGCACGGCGAGGGACCCGAGCGCCACGTTGGCGAGCTTCGCCAGGACGAGCCGCTGCGGGTGACCGAGAGTGGCGAGAACCAGAAAAGCCGGGTATCCCGGAGCCCGGAAGAAGCCGACGTCCGTCGTGTGAGGATAGGACCCCGTCTGGGCGAGCTGCCCGGCGGCGTAGAGGTAGGCCGGCGCGTCCCCGAAATGGACCGCGCCGAGTCCGACCTGCAGCGCGAGAGCCAGCCGCGCGGCCGCGGCGAGGATCAGGATCAGGCCGAGCGCGCGCCCCCCGAGGCGGGGGACGGGCGGGGAGAGGCGCGACCCGCCGCCACCCGGATTGTCTCCGCCGGCTCCCTCGACGCCGGGGGCGGCCGCGTCAGCCGAGGTCGAACTCGCCTTTCTCGAGAGTCCTCTTGACGCTCGCGAGGAAGCGGTCGGCGTCCGCTCCGTCGATCAGCCGGTGGTCGAAGGAGAGCGCGAGGTAACCGACGGTCCGGATGCCCAGCGCGTCGTTGCCGTTCTCATCGGTGATCACGACCGGCCTCTTTTCGATCGTGCCGACGCCCAGGATCGCGACCTGCGGCTGCGGGATGATCGGCGTCCCGAACAGCGAGCCGAAGACGCCCGGGTTCGTGACGGTGAACGTCCCTCCGTGGATCTCTTCCGGCTTCAACTTCTTCGCGCGCGCTCTCTCGGCCAGGTCCGCCGCGGCTCGCGCCAGGCCCAGGATCGACTTCTCGTCCGCGTTCTTGATGACCGGCACGATCAGCCCCCAGTCGAGGGCGACCGCCATGCCGAGGTGGATGTCTTTGTGGTACACGATGTTCTCGCCGTCGATCGATCCGTTGACCTGGGGGAACTCCTTGAGCGACTGGACACAGGCGCGGAAGATGAACGGGAGATAGGTCAGCTTCACCCCGTTCTTTTCGAAGAACGCGTCCTTGTTCTTCTCGCGCAACCGCGCGATGGCGCTGTAGTCCACCTGGAAGACGGTCGTCACGTGCGCGGACGTGCGCTTGGACAGGATCATGTTCTCCGCCGTGATGCGCCGGATCTTCGTCATCGCGACGACTTCGTCGCGGTCGGTGACGGAGAGCGGAGCCACGGCCCGCGGCGCAGCGGGCTCGGCGCGTCCTGCGGCGGGAGCCGGCTGAGCCGCGGGGGCGGGGGCAGCGGACGCGGTGGCCGCCGCCGGACGAGGGGCAGCAGCGGAAGCCTGGGCGGGAGCCGCAGCCGCCGCGGCCGGCCGGTTCTCGATGTAGGACAGGATGTCGTTCTTCGTCACGCGGCTGTGGATGCCCGTCCCTTCGATCTCGCCGATCGAGACGCCGTGCTCCTGCGCGATCTTGCGCACGAGAGGCGAAGAGCGCTGGCGGATGCGATCCTCGATGGATTCGACTTCGCCGCCGGCCGGCCGCTCGGCGAGCGCGACTCCGTCGGCGCCCTGCGGAGCGCCGGAGGGGGCGGGGCCGCGCGCCGGCTCGGGAGCGACTGCGGCGGCGGAAGCGGGAGCGGGACGCGGGGGAGCGGCCGGAGGCGCGGGGACCGCGGCGGGTTGCGCGGCGGAGACAGGCGGCGGCGGTGCGGCAGCCGGAGCTTCCTTCGGGGCGGGTGCAGGCGCGGGGGCGCGCGCGGCCGGCGGCGGAGGAGCCGGAGCGTCAGCGGCCGGGGCGGGAGCTTCAGCGCCCTTCTCTCCGGCCTCGCCGATCGACGCGACGACCGTGTTGATGGCGACCGTCGCGCCCTCCTGGACCTTGATGTCCAGAAGCGTGCCCGCGACGGGGGAGGGGATCTCGGCGTCGACCTTGTCTGTCGAGATCTCGAAGATCGGCTCGTCCCGTTTGACGGGATCGCCCACTTTCTTCAACCACTTGGTGATCGTTCCCTCGGCGATCGATTCGCCCATCTGCGGCATGATGACGTCGGTGGCCATG
>JBDUBP010000228.1:0-25687 GCA_040004075.1 Acidobacteriota bacterium
GCGGCGGAGAAGCACGAGCGCGCGGTCCAGTTCTTCAAGCGCCACTGACCGCTCAGGAGGGAAGTCGGAGCACCGCCCTCAGTCCTCCGGCCGGGGAACGGCCGAGCGAGATCGAGCCGCCGTAGAGCTCCGCGAGATCGCGCACGATCGCCAGACCGAACCCGGAGCCCGGCGCGGCCTCGTCCGCGCGCACGCCGCGCTGGAGAGCCTTCTCCCACATCGACGGGTCGAGGCCGGGCCCGTCGTCGTCCACGGTGATCCGGACTGAGCCGTCGGTGGAATCCGACGCGATCGTGACCGTCCTCCGCGCCCACTTGCACGCGTTGTCGAGAAGGTTGCCGAGCATCTCGTCGAGGTCCTCGATTTCTCCGCGAAAGGAGTGGTCGGGCGACACGTCCGTGCGGATCGAGACTCCGCGCTCAGAATGCAGCCGGAGTAGCGTCCTCGTCAGCCCCTCGGCCGACGTGCTCACGAAGCACCGCGCCCCGGGGGTCGCGCCCGAGGCCGCCGCGCGAGCGTGCGCGAGGTGGTAGTCGATCTGCCGGCGCATCCGCTCGACCTGTCCGCCGATCGCGGCGGCGAGCTCCTCGTTCCCGGAAGACTTCGCCCGGTCCGCCTCCTGCGCCAGGATCGCGAGAGGCGTCTTGAGGCCGTGGGCCAGATCGCCGGCTTTTGCGAGAGCGCGCTCGACGACGCCCTCCCGATGGGCGAGCAGAGCGTTCAGATCGTTGACCAGCGGCTGGACCTCCGTCGGATAGGCGCCGTCGAGCCGGCGGCCCTTGCCCTCGCGGTACGCGGAGAGCCGGGTCCGCAGCTCCTCGAAGGGAGAGAACCCTTTCCGAATCTGCGAGAGGCCGAAGACGATGAAAAGGAGAGCCACACTCACCATGATGACGAGGCCGGACGGATGCAGCCGGATGCGGTAGTTGTGAAAGAAGAGCACGGTGGAAAGGTGTGTGATCGCCAGAAGCCCGAGGGCGCCCACCACGAGGCCCAGAAGCAGCCGAAGACGAAACGAGTTCAACAGGCTCATGGTTCGCCGGCCGGTGGCGCGCCGGCCATCCGGTAACCGAGACCCCGAACCGTCTCGATAGAGCCGGGGCCGAGCTTTCGGCGCAGGCGCGCGACAAAGACCTCGACGGTGTTGGACTCGCGGTCGAAGCTCTGAGAATAGATGTGCTCGGTCAGCTCGCCCTGTGAAACGACCCGGTCCGGGTGGTGCATGAGGTACGAGAGCACGCGGTACTCGTGGCTCGTCAGCTTGACGGGCTCGCCATCGAGCGTGACCTTTGCGAGCCTGGGGTCGAGCGAGAGCCGGCCGCATCGAAGCTGCGGGTTGAGCTGTCCGCTGGCTCGCCGGATCAGAGCGCGGAGCCTCGCGAGGACCTCTTCCATGCGGAACGGCTTCGCCACGTAGTCGTCCGCGCCGCCGTCGATGCCCTGGACCTTCTCGTGCCAGCTGTCGCGCGCCGTCAAGACGAGAACCGGCATCGCGAGACCGGCCTCCCTCCAGCGCCTGAGCACGGTCATCCCGTCGATGCGCGGCAGCCCCAGGTCGAGCACGACGGCGTCGTAGCCCTCGGTCTGTCCCAGAAAGTCCGCCTTTTCACCGTCGGCGGCGCAGTCGACCGCGTAGCCCGCATCGGTCAAAGCGGCCGACAGCCGGTCGGACAACAGCGGCTCGTCTTCGACGACCAGGACGCGCACCCGACACCTCCCCTTTCATTCTGCCGCAGCCACGCTGCGCCCGCGGAGCTGAACGGCGGCTGAACGGCCGATTCAGAGGCAGTTCAGCCCGCGTCTGAAGAATGCGCGTTGCCTGGACGTAAACCAGTTTTCCAGCCGCGTCGAAAGGAGAGACCGATGTCGACCCGGAGAGAGAAGTCGAAGAGGTGGACCGCCCTGATCGCACTCCTGTTCGCGACGGGCGTCGCCTTCGCGGAGCCCGCCCGTCCTTACGCGCCTTACCGGTTCCTGATCGGCGAATGGGAGGTGTCCGCCGAGGGCGGCGGGCCGACGCTCGGCGTCGCGCGGTTCCGCTTCGGGCCCAATGAGTCGTATCTCTGGTATTCGAGCAGCTTTCTCGACAAGGGTGCGGAGCGGCCGCATTTGGAGGGGATCCTCGTCTGGAACGGCGTCCGAAAGAATCTCGACATGCTCATGACGATGGACCTCGAGCACGGCCTCGTCCAGGAGCAGGGGGTGGTCTCCGTCGAAGTGGACGGCACCGTGACCCGCGAGATCACGGCCGTCTACTCGGAGGGGACCCAACCCATCGCGAGGCCCCCGGCGGGCCGCGAGGGAGCGTCACTCCGGTTCAAGCAGACATACAAGGCGGACGGACCCGGCCGCATCCTGACGCGCGCGCTGCGGGAATCGGCGCAGGGCTGGGTCGCCACGTTTCCGGGAAGCGACCGGCTCGTGATGACGCGCCGTTCTCGGGGCTGACGTGCGCGCCCGGCAAAACGACCGGAGGGGAAGCCGGAATCTGAACCGGATCTGAATGCGGCGTTCCGGCCCCGTTCAGGCCCGATTTCCTAGGCTGCTCGCATGATCAGACTTCAGAACCTCACGAAGACCTTCGAGACGCCGGCGGGACCCTTCTTCGCGCTGCGCGATCTGGACCTCGAAATCGCAGCCGGCGAGTTCGTCGCCGTCGTCGGCAAGTCCGGGAGCGGCAAGTCGACTCTGCTCCATCTCGTGGGAGGGATCGACACCGCCACCTCCGGACTCGTCGTGGTTGGAGGCAAGGCGATCTCGCACGTCAGCGAGCGCGATCTCGCCGTCTGGCGCGGGCGGACGGTCGGCTTCGTCTTCCAGTTCTTCCAGCTGCTCCCGACGTTGACGGCGGTGGAAAACGTGATGCTGCCGATGGACTTCTGCCGCACGTTTCCCGCCCGCGACCGGCGCGCGCAGGCTGTCGAGCGCCTCGACCGCGTGGGCGTCGCCGATCAGGCGGACAAGCTGCCGTCTGCGCTTTCCGGCGGGCAGCAGCAGCGCGTCGCGATCGCGCGCGCTCTCGCGAACGACCCGGCTCTGGTCCTGGCGGACGAGCCGACGGGAAATCTCGACTCCAGCACCGCGGCGTCGGTGCTCGATCTCTTCCGGGCGATGGCGACCGCGGGGAAGACCGTCGTGATCGCCACCCATGATCGGGACATCGCGCGGGTGATCGACCGGACGGTGGAACTCGCCGACGGGCGGCGAGTACGAATGGACGCCAACGCGTCCCGTCCCGCACGCGACCTGGCCGCCGCGGGCGCGGAGGCCGCGCGTTGACGGCCCCCTGGCGCAAGGCGGTCCGCGACTTCTGGCAGGAGCGCACGCGAACCATCCTCGTGGTCCTGGCGATCGCCGTCGGAATCTCCGGCTTCGCGACCGTGCTCGCGACCTACGCGATCCTGACCCGGGAGCTCGACCGGGGGTATCTCGCGACGAACCCCGCCTCGGCGACCTTCCGGACCGATGCCGTCGACGACGATCTCGTGCGCGCGATCCTCTCGGGCCACGGCGTGAGCGACGCGGAGGCGCGAAGGGTCGTCACCGGCCGCATCCGCGCCGGCTCCGAATGGCGCGGCCTGAGGCTTTTCGTCGTGAAGGACTACACGGCCATCCGCGTCGGAAAGCTCGTTCGCGAGAAGGGGGCCTGGCCTCCCGGGAAGGGGGAGATGCTGATCGAGCGGGACGCGTTCCAGGTGGCGCGCGCGAAGATCGGCGACTCGGTCACGGTCAAGACGGCGCAAGGACGAGAGCTCGCGCTCAGGGTCACCGGGAGCGTCCACGACGTCGGCCAGGCGCAGGCGCGGATGGAGAACATCGTCTACGGCTACATCACGCTCGACACCCTGGCGGACCTCGGCGAGGAGTCGTTCCTCGACCAGCTGCACATCCTGGTGGCGTCCGGCAGGCTCGATCCGGGGCACATCCGGGCGGTGGCCGCGGACGTCCGGAGCCTGCTCGAGGGCAGCGGGCATCCGGTGCGCCGCGTCGACATCCCGACGCCGGGGAAGCACCCGCACGCCGACATCATGGGTCTCATGCTCCTCGCGATGGCGGCCTTCGGCCTCGCGGTTCTCGTCCTCAGCGGCATCCTGGTGGTCAACGTGATGGCGGCCCTGATGGGCGCTCAGGTGCGCCAGATCGGCGTGATGAAGACGGTCGGAGGAACCCGTGCGAAGATCGCCGGGATCTATTTCAGCCAGGCCCTCTTTCTCGGAGTGGCCGCGGTCGTCATCGCTCTTCCGCTCGGGATCGCCGGCAGCCGCGCGTTCTGCCGCTCGCAGGCCGTCCTCCTGAACTTCGACATCGAGAGCTTCGCGATTCCTCCCTGGGTGTTTCTCGCGGTCGCCACGGTCGGCATCGTCGTCCCCCTGCTCGCGGCGGCGTATCCCGTCTGGAAGGGGAGCGGCGTTTCGGTTCGAGTGGCGCTGTCGGATTTCGGTCTGTCGAAAGACGCGTTCGGCGCGGGCCGCTTCGATCGGGCCCTGTCGGGAATCGGGGGGACGGCGCGACCCCTCCTGCTCGCCATGCGCAACAGCTTCCGGCGGCGCGCGCGTCTGCTGCTCACGCTCGTGACCCTCGGCGCAGGGGGCCTCTTTTTCATGTCTGCTCTGAACGTGCGGGCGTCGATGATCCATACCCTGGATCGGCTCCTCGGCGCGCGCCAGTTCGACCTCTCCGTCGCCCTCGGCGCTCTCGCTCCGCTCGAAAAGGTGGAGCGGGCCATACGCAAGACGCCCGGGGTTCGCCGCTGGGAAGGGTGGATCACGACGGAAGGCACGCTGCCCGACGCGAAAGCCGAGCCCGGATCGGCGGCGGCGCGGAAGACCGGGGAATCATCGGCTCCGCCGGGCGGCCACGGGGCGGCCGGGCACGGCGGCGGAGCTCCCGCCGGGGATCGGTTTGTCGTGCTCGCCCTGCCGGCGGAGACGTCTCTCCTCCGCCTCGACGTCGCGCCGGGAAGAGCCCTGCGGTCCGACGACACGAACGCGATCGTCGTGAACACGGCGCTCGCGGCGAAGGGCGCGATGAAGCTCGGGAACCTCGTGTCCCTGCAGCTCGGCCACCGGCCCATGCCCTGGCGGGTCGTGGGGATCACGCGCGAGCCGTTTTCGCCGCCGGTCGCGTACGTGCGGCGGGGATACGTCGAACAGCTCGGCGGCTTTTCCGGTATGACGAACGCTCTCCGGCTCGCGCTCGAGAAGACGGACGCCGACGCGATCCGGGGCGTCAAGGCCGCGCTCGAGCGGAACCTGGAGGCCGAAGGCGTGCGCCAGCTCGGGAGCCTGAGCAACGCGGACAGCCGGTCCGGATTCGACCAGCACATGGTGATGATCTATGTGGCCTTGATCGTCATGTCGTGCGTCGTCGGCGGCGTCGGCGCGCTCGGCCTGATGACCACCATGAGCCTGAACGTCCTCGAGAGGCGGCGCGAAATGGGAGTGCTGCGCGCGATCGGCGCTACCCCCGTGGCTGTCTGGATGATCGTCGTCGCCGAGGGCTGCGCGGTCGGGTTCCTGAGCTGGGCGGCGTCGGCGCTCGCCGCGTGGCCGGCCAGCCGCAGCATCGGAAATTTTCTCGTCGGCATGGCCTTCAAGAGCCGCCTCGATTTCTCTTTCGCGCCGCTCGGGCCGGTCGTGTGGCTGGCCGTCTCGCTCCTTTTCGGAGCGGCCGCGAGCTTTCTTCCGGCGTGGCACGCGTCCCGATGTCCCGTCCGCGAAGCCCTCGAGTACGAATAGACATGGCAGGCAGGATTCCCGTGGAGAAGCGCAAGAGGTCGCCCTGGCTCGTGATCGGGCTCGTCGTCGCCGTGGCCGCCGTGGCCGCCGTGGGCCTGTGGCTCGGCGGCGACTGGCTCTGGCACCTGTTTCTCAGGATGCACGGGATCCACCACTAGGCGCCGGAGCGCGCCATACCGCGCGGATCCACCAGCGGGGCGCGCGCCTCCCACGCGCGCCCCGCTGGTGCGAAGAGGCAGCGATGTCGTGAAAAATCGGCAAAGGTGCCGATCGGGATTCTTCGGCTGCCGATTCGGGACTCTTCGGCTGATGCCTCAGTCCCCTGAAATTGGCGTCCCCTGCGCGCTCGCCAGACGCCATCGCCCGTCTCTCTCGGCGTAGGCGTGCGTGTAGCCGCGGCGGGGTCGTGCTTCTCTATGAGTCCTTTACGGGGCGAACGGACCCCTGATTCATGCCCCTTGCGACGACTCGCCCGCGGCGACGGCGACACCGCGCGTAAACTGGTCAGCCGTGCTTAAAATCAAATCCATCCGGGACGACGGCCCCCGGCGCCTCTTCGAGATCCTGGCGTCCGGATCTCCGGCGGGGGCGGACGCTTTGAGAGACGTGGCGCGCATCGCCCGCCGTCTGGTCGAGGAGAACGAGCTTCCCGGGTCTTTCGAGGTCCTGTCGGAGGGAACGCTGGCCCTGGAGCTCGAGTCCGACCGCCGCTCCTTCTTCCACGACGGGATCGTCTTCGCGGCCCTCGATGCCGTCAACGATCCCGTGAAGAGTCCCACGTTGAACCGCCTCGAGCTGGATCTGCCGCCGGAAGAATGAGCTGTCAGCTCTCAGCTGTCAGCCCGATCACGCGGCGGCTCTGAGCGCCGCATCTCCTCGCCCGAAACCTCGCGCACCTCGCCCATCTCCGGGCGGCGGCCGGTCAGCATCGCTTTGGCGACCTCGAAGAGAACGACCGGCTGGGGCTTGTCGTTGGTCATGTAGCGGGCGGAGCTGGCGCGCACTCCGATCAGCACGATGCGCGGGTCGTCCGGCGTTCCGGCTTTGGGGTCGTCGGCGTTCAACCCGGCGAACCAGAACTTCCAATCGGGCCTGTAGAGCTGCCGGATCTTTTCCCGGTCGTTCGAGACCTCCGCGGTGCCCGCGATCGAGACCCACTCCCGCGTCCGGTCCTTATAATAGGTCAGGTTCACCTGCGGGTCCGCGCGGATCTCTTCCACCTTGTCCGAACCCGCTTCAGCGGCGAACCAGAAATCCGCGCCGGGGGCGCGCTCCTGATTGGCCATCGGCCGCGACACCAGGCTTCCGTCGGCCCGGCGCGTCACCAGCATGGCGGTCTCGATGTCATGAATGAGCTCATAGAGTCGGTCGACGGTTTCGGATGTTTTGTCGGTCATTCGAGCTCCGCTAGTTGAGAGTTGAGAGTTGAGAGTTCAGAGTTGAGACTTGAGGGTGGTTACGCGTTGAGCGTTCGGCGTTCATGAGGTCCATGATCACCGCATCCGTCGCACAAGTCGTGCCTTCTGGCTGAGAGCCGAGAGCTGACAGCTGTCAGCTTCTACTTCTTCCTGATCAAAAACATCCCGTCCCTGACCGTGAGCATCACCTTTTCCACCCGGGGATCGGACGACACGAGCTCGTTGAAGGCGACGATGGCGCGGTCTGTCGGTTCCTTCGGGTCGAGCACCTTGCCACTCCAGAGGACGTTGTCGGCGACGATCAGGCCTCCGGGCGGGAGGAGGGGCAGCACGGCTTCGTAGTACCGGGAGTAATTCTCCTTGTCCGCGTCGATGAAGACGAAGTCGAACGGCGGCTCCAGGCTCGCCAGGGTCCCGAGAGCCGGTCCCATGCGGATCCGGATCTTCGATCCGTGCGGGCTCCGGTCGAAGTAGCGGCGCGCGATCGCTTCCGCCTTCGGATCCACGTCGCAGGTGATGAGTTCCCCGCCCTCCGGAAGGCCGGCCGCGATCATCAACCCGGAGTAACCGGTGAACATGCCGATCTCGAGCGCCCGCCGGGCGCGCGAGAGCGCCACCAGGCTCTTGAGAAACATTCCCTCGACCCGGCCCACCTGCATCCCGGGCGACGCCATCGACCGATACGTCTCCTCGCGCAGCTCGTCGAAGAGCGGGTCGACCGCTTCGGTGTGCGCCTCAGCGTACTGGTCGATCGCTTCCGGTATCAGGTTCGCCATCGGCCGATTATGTCGAAACGCGGCGGCGCGATTCAGCGCCTGCGCTTCTCCGCGCCCTCGAGGAGCCGGCGCCCGTCGACGATCGCGCGGTGGTGAATCCCCCGGCCCACCTCGCCCGCGTCGTCCGCTGCCTGGACCTCGAAGGCGTAGAACTTCCCCTCCCGTCCGGAATATGTGGCACGGGCGGTCACCCGCGCGCCCGGCGGCGTCGCCGCGGTGTGCGTGACGTTCACCAGGACGCCGACGGACTCCTGTCCGGGCTCCAGGGCGGGCGCGAGGATCCGGGAGGCGGCGATCTCCATCAGGGCGATCATCCGCGCGGTCGAGAAAACGGCGGGAAAGGATTCTCCGCCGGTCTCCGCGAGCCGGCTGGCGAGATCCGCATCCGACACGACCCAGCTCGCCTCTCCGCGCGCCCCGACCTCGATCGCTTTGCCCACTGTCATCGGGTTCGTTTACCTCTACTCGGCTAGTGAAGGTTGAAGTTGTTGCACATGCTTGCGAGAAGGAAGACCACCGCGCCGCCGAAGAGGAAGCCGAGCGCCCAGGCGCGCCAGCCCTTGCGGAAGAGAAAGAAGACCGCGGGGACGACATAGAGGAGCTGCACGAGCCCGCAGCTCGCGGTCTGCCGCGTATTGCCGTACACGGTGATGGCGAGAACGAAGCCGAGCGCGCACGTGATGATGCATCCGCCGAGGAAGCCGCCGACCCGGCGCGCCGTGCTTAGCGGCGGAGGCGGAGGCGGAGGCAGCGGCGGAAAGTCCCCCGGCGCCGGAACGGCCGGGTCGGGTGCGGGCGGCGGCGGGGCGGGATCCGCCGGGACGGGAAGCGGCGGTTCCTCAGGCATTGCGACTCCGCATGGCCCAGTCCCGGAGCGGCTTTAGCCGCCGGGCCTCCAGGTCTCCCCTGTAGAAGAGGTTGTAGGTGTCGAACGGGATGAGGCGCCCGTCGGGGTGGACGATGTGGACGCAGGTCTTCTTGATCGAGCGCAGATCAAAAGAGTGGGCGTCGGCGAACTCGAGAATCAGGACGCGGAACAGCCGGTCGTACCCGATCGACCCCGGGACCACCGTCTTGGGAAGGCAGCAGAGAAGCTCCGCCAGCCGGGGGGGAGCCTCGTCGGCGCCGACGGCCGTCGAGAAGAGCGCCAGGAACGCCTTGCGCAGCGCCGGGTCCCGCTCGAGAACGATCGTGTTGCGAGCCCGGTCGAGAAGCGTGTCGCGTCCGATCAGGCCCGTGAGCGGCACCGCCCCGATTCCGTCCATCTTCTTCAACGCGTACCCCATGCACAGGGCGTCGGCGTGGCACGGCACCGGGACGAGATCCTCGGGTGAGAAGAGGCTCGACTGGTCGAGGATTTTGCGCCGCACCTCCGAGAGCGTCAGGCGGTGCCGGCCGTCGTCGTACCCGTCGAGGCGTCCCGCCGCCTGAACCGGCTGGAACGTCACGCCGCGCACACACGGTTGCTTCAGAGCGAAGTCCAGGATCGATCCGATCTCGCCGTCGTTGACGCCGCGCTGAAGCGTGACGACGAGCGTCGTCGAGAGGTTCAGGCGGTTCAACTTTTCGAGCGAGCGCATCCGCACCTCGCGCAGGTCTCCGCCCCGGAGCGCCTCCAGCGGACGCGGCTCGAGGGAATCGAACTGGAGATAGATCTCGAAGGCGGGAGCGTAATTGGCGAGGCGCTCGGCGAAACCCTCTTCCCGCGCGATCCGGACGCCGTTCGTGTTGACCATCAGATGCCGGATCGGCCTCCGCTTCGCCGCGTCCAGGATCTCGAAGAACTCCGGATGGATCGTCGGCTCGCCCCCGGAGATCTGGACGACGTCCGGCTCGCCCTCGTTGGCGACGACGGCGTCGAGCATCCGTTCGACTTCGCCGATCGGCCGGTGTGAGGCCATTCGCTCGGGCCCGCTCGCGGCATAACAGACGGGGCAGCGCAGATTGCATCCGTCTGTGATCTCGACGAGCGTCAGGCAGGAGTGCTGCTCGTGATCGGGGCACAGGCCACAGTCGTAGGGGCAGCCGAACTCGGTCTTCGTGTTGCGGCGCAGCGGCATCTCGGGCGGCTTGACGAAAACTTCCCGGCACGACCGGTAGTAGTCGACGTCATCCGAAAGGAGGACACGCTCCGCGCCGTGAGCCGGGCAGCTCTTGCTCATCCACACGCAGCCGTCCTGGAATAGGACCTTGCCATCGATCTTGCGGAAGCAGACGGAGCAGATCGAAACAACCGCATCGTAATAGAGGTACGGCCGCGTCTCGCTCAAGTCCGGAGGCCCTCCGGCGCGCCGAGAAGTCTTCGCGGAATGATGGCGGAATAGTAGATCAGCCCCGCGATGCAGGCGAGCTGGATCGCCGTGAGGCCGGCGGCGAGCGGCGGCGGCTCGGGTTTCAAGAAATCGATCGCCAGGCGGAAGGCGAGGTACGCAGAGAGGAACAGCGCGAACTTGAGGCCGGGCCGCGCCGAAACGGGATCGGACCCGAGAAGCCATGCGAGGAAGAGAACGAAGACGACCTCGTACAGCGCCGTGGGATGGCGGCGGATGGAATCCCCCCAGGCGATCCCCCAGGGAAGCGCAGTCGGGCGTCCGGCGGTGTGATCCAGAGGCCCGGCGAGAAAACAGCCGACGCGGCCGATCGCGATACCGGCACAGAGGGGCAGGACGTAGAGATCTCCGGTCGGCCGGATGACGCCCATCGCGCGCTTGCGGAGCTCGACCGCGATCAGGCCCCCCAGGAGCGCGCCGACGATCGTCTTTCCGCCGGCGAGGTAGGAGACTTCCCGCCAGTGGCGCGCCGTGAGCCCCGGATCGCAGAGCCAGTAGAGCGCCCGGGAGCCGATCGCCGCGCCCACGGCGGCCGCGACGATCAGCGAGAGGCGGTCCGGATCGGCGAGCGCATCGCCGGCACGCCGGCGGTCGCGAAGGTAGAGGAGTCCCGCGGCGGCGTAGGCCAGCGCCTCGAGCACCTGGTGGACCGAGAAGTCCGCCGCGGACGCGAGCGCGCTCACGGGGTCTAGCAGGCTGCTGAAAAAGGGTGTGAGGCGGGTGACCGCCGGCTTGCGCCGGCGTTCTCTACTGCCGGGGATCTGCCTCCGGCGGGCGAGTGGCGAGCGCCCCGCGGTCGGATGCAAGGAGCCGCGACGAAGGCGATGCCGCTGCCTCGGGGAGGATCGGCGACGCCGCGGACGGCCCTGCGCCGCCGCAACCGCTTGCGGTAGCTGGCCTTTTGCCCGCTCATCCTCACAATGAAAAATTTCGCTTCAACTCAACTCCACCCTCATAGCATTCTGCAAAAGGCCAGACCCGACGCCCGCATCCATTTTTCAGCAGCCTGCTAGGTGACGAACCGACTGGCGACGATGAGGGCGACTCCGAGAAAAGCGAGGTACACCGCGAAGGGCCTCAGGGTGTGCGTCCGCAGGTACCGGAGCAGGAACTCGACCGCGAGATAGCCGACGACGGCCGATGCGATGAACCCCGCCACGAGCGGCGCCGCGCCGATGGACGGGCCGTGCTCCTTGCGCATGTCGAGGAGGGTCTTCGCGCCGGCGCCCAGGATGATGGGAAGGGCGAGCAGGAACGAGAAGCGCGTCGCGTCTTCGCGGCTCAATCCGCGCAGGCGGCCCGTGCTGATCGTCATGCCCGAGCGCGACAGGCCGGGGAGGAGGCCCGCCGCGGCCTGCGCGAGCCCCACGAGGAGAGCGTCGACGAGGTTGATGCGGGATAAGTCCCGCTCACTCGTCCGCCGGGACTCGCCGATCCGCTCCGAGACCAGGAAATATACGCAGGCGACGAGCATTGCGACGCCGATCGAAGCCAGCGTGCGGAACGACTCGAAGCGCTTCAGAAGGAAGAGTCCCGCGAGGACGCCGGGTATCGTGCCGACGACGATCGGAACGAGGAGTGCGCGGTCGGTCTCGTCGGCCGCGGGCCGCCCCGTCACGGCGAGCACGGCCTCTGACGCGATCCCGAACAGAAGGCGCCAGGTGGCGGCGATCAACGCGAGAGCCGTGCCGAGGTGCAAAACGAGGTCGAAGGAGCGCGCGATGTCCGAGTCCCGGATCTTCAGGAAGTACTGCGCGATCGTCAGGTGGGCGGTCGAAGAAATCGGGATGAACTCCGTCAAACCCTGGAGGACGCCGAGCAGGATCGCGTGAAGGATGGTCATGGGCCGGCAGAATCTAACAGAGCCGGCTCGATCCCGGGCGCGCCGGATGGGGCCACCCGTTAACATGGGAGAGCCACATGCCCACACGCGAATCGTCTCCCGGGCGCCGCGCGGCGCCGCGCGCCAACGCCCCGCTTCTCGCCGCCGGGCTTCTCGCGGTCGTTCTCGCCGGCTCCCTCTCGGCCGCGTTCTCGTGGCGGACGTGGATTCTCCCCTTCGTCGACTCGCCCCGGGAAATGAACGTTCCGGCGCGGCTCGCGGCCGGCGAGCGTCTCTACCGGGACGTCGTGTACTACTACGGGCCCGCGGGGCCGTGGATCAACGCGGCCGCCATCGCCGCGTTCGGCCGGCGCTTTGCGTCCCTGGAGGCGGCCGGTCTCTGCGCGGCAGTGCTGCTCTTCGGGTCGCTCTCCGTTCTCACGGCGCGGGCGGGGGGCCGCCTGGCGGCGTTTGCGGCCTGCGTGTGGGCGGCCGCCCTGTGTCTCGGCGCGCCCAACGGGGGCTCGTTTCTCTTTCCATACTCGTTCGGCGCGCTCTGGGCGTTCGCCGGCTCCTTCCTGGCGCTGGCCGCCTCGTCGGGCGAACCTTCCCGCCGGGCGTGCGGGCTGACGGCGGCCGGAGTGGCGCTCGCCCTGCTCGCGAAGCCCGAGATCGGAGCCGCCGCGGTGGCCGTGCTGCTCGCGGGAGGGTGGCGCGACCGCGAGAAGGGGCGTCTCCGCCACGCTTTCGCCGGCGTGGGCCTCGGCGCCGCGCTCGCGGCAGCCGGCTGGGGCCTCGCCTGCGCCGGATTGCCGATGTCCGCGCTCACTCCCGAAGGACCCCTCGCGCTCTTCTCTCCGCCGGCGGAATGGCGAAACGTGTATCGCGTGATGTCGGGAGCCGCCGACCCTCGCGGCTCGGCGAACAACGTCGCGACCGCACTCTTCCTCGATCTGGCCATCGTGGCGGTCGCCTGGGCGGCGGGTTCCCGCGCGGCCGGGAAGGCGCCGCGGGCGGCGATCGGCTCCGCGGCGGCGCTCTCGATTGCCGCGGCGCTCTTCTTTTCCGCGGGAACGGGCGCGTCGATCGAAGACCGGTTGCCTCCGCTTCTGGCGCCGATGCCGCTCCTCTGCGCGGTGGCGGCGCTGCTGCTTCTCCGGACCCCCCTCGACGCGCGCGGGCGAGCGAAATTCCTTCTCTTCGCGTTCGCCGCCGCCGCGGCCTCCCGAGTCCTCTTCGGCCTCGCCTACGGCCGCGTCACGACGCCGTATTCCGTGCTCGTCTTTCCCGGGCTCGCCGCGACGGCCGCCGTCCTCGCGATGGACGGCGTCGCGAAACGCGCGCCGTGGCCGAGAGGAGCCCGGGCTCTCTTCGCGGGTGTATTCCTTTCAGCGGCCGCGCTCGCGATCGCTCGAGGCGCCCGGCTTCACCCGGCGGACCGGTTTTCCCTGATGCGCACGCCGGCCGGCTTTCTGCGCCTTCCCGCGGACCGCGCGGCCGCGGTCGCCGGCGCCGCGGGCTATCTGCAAACCGTGACGCGGCCGGGCGACGGGTTTGCGGGTTTCCCGGAAGGGGGGCTGTTCAATTTCACGCTGGGGCTTCCGAATCCGCTGCGCGAGGAGCAGGTGCTTCCGGGTCATCTGGATGCCGCGCGGGAGGAGGAGGTCGCGCGCCGCATCGAGACGGCGGGTCCCCGGTTTCTCGCGATCGCCAACCAGCCGACCGCCGTGTTCGGAAAAGCGGCGTTCGGCGAGGACTACGCGCGACGTATCCGGTCGGCGATTGACAGCCGCTATCGCCTGGGAGCGTCGTTCGGCGAGGCCGACCCGGACGCGCGCGTCGGAGACCCCCGCTTCTTCATTCACGTCTATGAGCGGAAGACGGAAGACGGAAGTCGAGCGTGGAGCGTTCAGCGTTGAGCGTTCGGACAGATCCCAACGGACAACTGAGAACCGGCCTCAGTTCGCCGGCTTTGCGCCCGATTGAGAACTGACGACAGATAACTGAAGACCATCCGCCGCCTGCCAGCCTCCCCCGAGCGCCTTCACCAGGTTGACGCTCGCGGTCATCCGGCGCGTCAGGACGTCCACGGCGGCGCGCTCGTTGGCGAGCGCCACCTGCTGGGCGGTGACGACCTCGAGGTACGTCGTGATCCCGCCCGAGTACCGGCTCTGCGCCAGGGACAGAAGGCGCTCCGCCGCCGCGACCGCCTCGGTCTGCTGCGCCGCCTCTTCGGCGAGAATCCGCACGGCCGCGACGTTGTCCTCCACCTGAACGAACGCCGCGAGCACGTTCTCCCGGTAGAACGCGACCGCGGAGTCGTACGAAGCGACGGCCTGTTCCCGGGCCGCCCGCCGCCGTCCCCCGTCGAAAATCGTGAACAGTATCGAAGGGCCGATCGACCAGAAGCGGCTGGGGAGCGAGAACCAGTCGGCGAGTCGGGTCGTTTCGTAACCGCCGGTCGCCGCGAGCAGCAGCCGCGGGAAGAAGGCGGAAGTCGCGACGCCGATCTGGGCATTCGCGGCCGCCATGCGGCGCTCCGCCGACGCGATTTCCGGGCGGCGTTCGAGAAGCTCCGAGGGCAGCCCGACGGGAATGGCGGGCGGGACATACACGACGGGCGTCGGAGGAACGGCAAAGTCGCCGGGGGCCTTGCCCACCAGCATTGCGATCGCGTGCTCGAACTGCGCGCGCGTGAGGCGCAGGTCGGTCAACTGCACCCGGGTCGTGAACAGCTGCGTCTCCGCCTGCGCGACGTCCACTCCGGACACGATCCCCTGGTCGTGGCGGTTGACGGTCAGCTGCAGGGCTTTTTCGTAGCCGGCGGCGGTCGTTTCGAGCAGCTGGATCTGCGCGTCGACGCCGTGGAGCTGGAAGTAGTCGACGGCGAGCTCCGCATGCATCGTGATCCGCACCGTCTCCAAGTCGGCCGCGGTGGCCTGCGCGATCGCGACGTTCGCCTCGACGTTGCGCCGGATCCGGCCGAACACGTCCACCTCGTAACTGAGGTCGACGGGCAGTTGATAGGTCGTCACGGTGGCGGCCGTCCCGGTCGAGGCAACGGTGCGGCCGCTCTGGCCGCGGCTCACGGACGGGGACGTCGAGATCGTGGGGTAGTAGTCCGCCCGGGCCCCGCGCACCGCGGCGCGGGCTCCGCGGAACTGCGCCTCCGCGCGCGCGATCGTCTGGTTCGACACCGTCACCTGCTCTTCGAGGGCGTTCAAGGCGGGATCGCCGAAGATCTCCCACCATTTCCCCCGCGAGGTGGCGTCGGCTGGCTGCGCGGGTCTCCAGCGGTCGGGCGCGGCCGCGGGGGAGCCGGCGGGCGCCTCCTCGCGGAACGAGGCGGGGACCGGAGCCTCCGGGCGGTGATAGTTGGGCCCGACCGCGCAGCCCGCGGCGGCCGCCGCGAGAGCCGCCGCCGCGAGGAACGACCCCGGGCGCCTCACGCTTTCTCTCCTGCGGCGGGCGCCGCGGGCAGCCCGGCCATGCCGGACCCTGGCGCGTCGTGTCGGTCGCCGTGGCGGAACCCGTGCCACCGCAGACGCAGGCGGTCGAGGTACAGATACACGACCGGCGTCGTGAAGAGCGTGAGCATCTGGCTGAAGACGAGCCCTCCGACGATCGCGATGCCGAGGGGCCGCCGCAGCTCCGACCCCGTGCCGCCGCCGAGCGCCAGCGGAAGGCCTCCGAGAAGGGCGGCCATCGTCGTCATCGTGATCGGCCGGAAGCGCAGCAGGCAGGCCTGGAAAATCGCCTCCTCGGGACTCTTGCCCTCCTTGCGTTCGGCTTCGATCGCGAAGTCGATCATCAGGATGGCGTTCTTTTTGACAATCCCGATCAGAAGAATGATTCCTATGAGCGCGATGACCGAGAGCTCCGTGCGGCAGATCAGAAGAGCGATCAGCGCGCCGACGCCGGCGGAGGGAAGCGTCGACAGGATCGTGATCGGATGGATGAGGCTTTCATACAGGATGCCGAGCACGAGGTAAACGGTCAGGAGCGCCGCCGCGATGAGAATCGGCTCGTTCGCGAGCGACGCCTGGAAGGCCTGGGCCGTCCCCTGGAAGCTGCCGCGGATCGTGCCCGGAAGCCGGATCTCCGCTTCTGCCCGCTGGACCGCGGTGACGGCGGTCCCGAGGGCGACCCCCGCCGGCAGGTTGAACGAGATCGTCACCGACGGGAACTGGCCCTGGTGGTTCACGGTCAGCGGCGCCGTGTTGGACGCGTACTCGGTGAACGCCGCGAGCGGCACCATCTCCCCTTTGTTCGAGCGGACGTAGACCGACTTCAGTCCCTCCGGCGTCTGCCAGAACACGGGATCCACCTCCATGACCACGTGGTACTGGTTCAGCTGCGTGTACATGGTCGACACGGGCCTCTGACCGAAGGCGTCGTAGAGGGTGTTGTCGATCATCTGCGGCGTTATGCCGAGGCGCGCGGCGGTGCTCCGGTCGATCGTCAGCGACGCCTGGAGCCCCTTGTTCTGCTGGTCGCTGTTGACGTCGGCGAGCTCCGGCAGCCGGCGGAGCCTCTGGACCACGCGCGGCGCCCAGACGAAGAGCTCCTTCGGGTCGTCGCCCTGCAGCGTGTACTGATACTGCGCCCCGCCTCCGCGCCCGCCGATCCGGAGGTCCTGGATGGGCTGCAGGAAGAGGCTCGCGCCTGGCACGTGCGAGAGCTTGCCGCGCAGGCGCGCGATGATCTGGTCGGCGGTCACGTCGCGGTCTTCTCGCGGCTTCAAGGCGACGAACATTCGCCCGGAGTTCGAGGTGCCGCCGAGAAACCCGTTCGCGCTCTCGATGGCCGGATCCTTCATGACCGTGTCCACGAAAAGCGCGAGCTTCTTCTGCATCGCCTGGAACGACGTGTCCTGGTCCGCCTGGATCGAGCCGTTCAACCGGCCCGTGTCCTGCTGCGGGAAGAACCCTTTCGGCACCTTCGCGTAGAGGAAGACGGTCGCCGCCATCGTCGCCAGCGTCACGGCGAGCGTCAACGGCTGGTGGCGGAGGACCCATCCGAGCGACCTCTCGTACCGCCGGAGGATCCAGTCGAAGGCGCGCTCGCTCGCCTGGTAGAAGCGCCCGCGCGACTGGGCGTCGTGGGGCTTCAGGAGCTTCGCGCACATCATCGGCGTCGTGGTCAGGGAGACCACGAGCGAGACGGCGATCGCGACCGAAAGCGTCACGGCGAACTCCCGGAACAGACGCCCGACGATGCCGCCCATCAGGAGGATCGGGATGAAGACCGCGATAAGCGAGATGCTGATCGACACCACCGTAAACCCGATCTCCTTCGCGCCGAGCAGCGCCGCCTCCATCGGCTGCATGCCCTTTTCGAGGTGGCGCGTGATGTTCTCGATCACGACGATCGCGTCATCGACCACGAAGCCGGTCGCGACGGTCAGAGCCATCAGCGACAGGTTGTCGAGGCTGTAGTCGAGCAGGTACATGACTCCGAACGTTCCGATCAGCGAGATCGGGACGGCGACGCTCGGGATCAGCGTCGATCGCCAGTCCCGGAGAAAGAGGAACACGACGAGGATCACGAGGGCGATCGAGATCGCCAGCGTGATCTGGACGTCTCTCACGGACGCGCGGATCGTCCGCGTGGCGTCGATGACCACGTTCAGCTTCACGACGGGCGGGATCGAGGCCTGGAGTTGCGGAAGGATCGCCCGGATCGCGTCGACGGTCTGGATGATGTTGGCGCCCGGCTGCCGGAAGATGATCATGATGACCGCGGGCTTGCCGTTGGAGAGGCCGCCCGTGCGGATGTCCTCCACCGAGTCCGTCACGCGGGCGACGTCGGAGAGACGCACGGCCGCGCCGCTCTTGTAGCTGATGATCAGCGGCTCGTACTCCGCGGCGTGCAGCAGCTGGTCCGTGGTCGAGAGGGCCCACGTCCGGCCGTCGCCGGCGACGCTGCCTTTCGCGCGGTTCGCGTTGGCCGCCGAGAGAAACGTGCGGACATCCTCGAGCGAGAGCCCGTTGTTGTTCAAGGCCGTCGGATTGATGTCGACGCGCACGGCCGGAAGGGCGCCGCCTCCCACCACCACCTGGCCGACG
Organism: Acidobacteriota bacterium; assembly: GCA_040004075.1. Taxonomy (GTDB): domain Bacteria; phylum Acidobacteriota; class Thermoanaerobaculia; order UBA5066; family Gp7-AA6; genus JALYUA01. The sequence continues at coordinate 18,153 of JBDUBP010000228.1, forward strand.
CCGCGCACCTGCGAGATCTTCTGCTGGAGGATCGAGGACGCGATGTCGTACATGCGCGCTCGCCGAACGACGTCGGAGGTCAGGGACAGCAGCAGAATGGGCGCGTCCGCGGGATTGACCTTCCGGTAGTTCGGATTGTTCGGCAGGTTGGCCGGGAGCTGGCCGCGGGCGGCGTTGATGGCGGCCTGAACGTCCCGCCCCGCCGCTTCGATGTTGCGGTTGAGGTCGAACTGCAGCGTGATGTTGGTCGAGCCCTGCGAGCTCGCCGAGGTCATCTCCGTAACGCCCGCGATCCGGCCGAACTGCCGCTCGAGCGGCGTGGCGACCGACGAGGCCATCGTCTCGGGGCTCGCCCCCGGCAGGCCCGCATTCACGTTGATCGTCGGAAACTCGACCTGTGGGAGAGGCGAGACCGGAAGAAACTTGTACGCGATGCCTCCGGCCAGGGCGATCGCAACAGTCAGGAGGCTCGTCGCGATCGGGCGCCGGATGAAAGGGGCCGAGATGCTCATGCGTCGGGCACTGGCTGGAGCGCGGGAGCGGCCGACCGTTTCTTCTTGACGCGCCGCGCCAGGCGGTCGAAGGCGAGATAGATGACGGGCGTCGTGTACAGCGTCAGCAGCTGGCTGAAGATGAGCCCGCCGACGATCGCGATGCCGAGCGGGCGACGCAGCTCCGACCCGATCCCCGACCCGACCGCCAGCGGGACGCCGCCGAGGAGCGCCGCCAGGGTCGTCATGATGATCGGCCGGAAGCGCAGCTTCGCCGCGGAGAAGATCGCGTCCTCGGGCTCTCTCTTCTCGTTGCGCTCCGCGTCGAGCGCGAAGTCGATCATCATGATGGCGTTCTTCTCGACGATGCCGATCAGAAGAATGATGCCGATGAGCGCGATGACCGAAAAGTCCGTCCGGAAGAGCATCAGCGAGAGCAGCGCGCCGACTCCCGCCGAGGGCAGAGTCGAGAGAATCGTGAGCGGATGGATATAGCTCTCGTACAGGACGCCTAACAGGATATAGACGGTCACGATCGCGGCCAGGATCAGCAGCGGCTGGTTGGCGAGCGAGGCGCGGAAGGCCGCGGCGGTCCCCTGGAAGTTGCCCTGGATGCTGGCCGGCATCCCGAGCTCGCCGCGCGCCTTTTCTATCGCCTTCACGGCGCCGCCGAGAGAGGCGCCGGGCGCGAGGTTGAACGACACGGTCGCGACGGGAAACTGGCCCTGGTGGTTGATGGCGAGCGGGGCGTTGCCGGTGGTCATCGCCGTGAAGGCGCCGAGCGGCACCGCGCCTCCGCCGGAGGAGCGTAGATACACGCTCCTCAGGTCCTCGGGCTTGCGCTGGAACGAAGGGTGCGATTCGAGAACGACGCGGTACTGGTTCAACTGCGTGAACATCGTCGAGATCTGCCGCTGCCCGAAGGCGTCATAGAGGGCATCGTCGAGCATGAGCGGCGTGATCCCGAGCCGCGACGCCGTCGTCCGGTCGAGGACGAGCCGCGCCTCGAGCCCCGCGTTCTGCTGATCGCTGGCGACGTCGCGCAGCTCCGGAATCGACTGCAGCCGGCTCACGAATTTCGGCGTCCAGTCTCCCAGCTCCTTCGCATCCGCGTCTTCGAGGCTGTACTGGTACTGCGTCCGGCTGACCCGATCCTCTACCGACAGGTCCTGCACGGGCTGCATGAAAAGCGTGATGCCCTCCACCTTCGCGAGCTCTGGCTGGAGACGGCGGATGACCTCGGTCGCGCTGGCGCCGCGGTCCCCGAGAGGCTTCAGGTTGATCTGGATGCGGCCACTGTTCATCGTCGTGTTCGTGCCGTCGATGCCGATGAACGACGAGAGGCTGGCAACCGCGGGGTCCTTGAGAATGACGCGCGCGATCGCCTGTTGCTTTTCGGACATCGCCGGGAAAGACACGGTCTGAGACGCCTCCGAAATACCCAGGATCACGCCCGTGTCCTGAACCGGGAAGAAGCCCTTCGGGATCACGACGTACAGGAGGATGGTGGCGACGAGCGTTGCGGCCGCCACCACGAGCGTCGCCCGCTGATGCTGCAGAACCCACGAGAGCGTGCGGCCGTAGAACTCGATGATGCGCACGAAGATGCGCTCGGAGCTCTTGTAGAAGCGGCTCTGCTCTTCCGGCTTCTTGTGGTGGAGCAGCTTCGCGCACATCATCGGGGTCAGCGTCAGTGAGACGAAGGCCGACACCAGGATGGTGACCGAGAGGGTCACGGCGAACTCGCGGAAGAGCCGGCCGACGACGTCTCCCATGAAGAGCAGCGGGATCAGAACCGCGATGAGAGACACGGTCAGGGACAGGATCGTGAAGCCAATCTGCTCCGATCCCTTCAGGGCGGCCTCGAGCGGGGGCATTCCTTCCTCGATGTACCGGGAAATGTTCTCGATCATCACGATCGCGTCGTCGACGACGAAACCCGTCGAGATCGTCAGCGCCATCAGCGTGAGGTTGTTCAGGCTGTAGCCCATGAGATACATGACGCCGAACGTGCCGACGAGGGACAAGGGAACGGCCACGCTCGGAATGACCGTGGCGGCGAAAGTGCGCAGGAAGAGGAAGATCACCATCACGACGAGCGCGATCGTCAGCATCAGCTCGAACTCCACCTCGTGCACCGACGCCCGGATGGTGCTTGTCCGGTCGGTGAGGATGGAGACTTCGATCGCCGAGGGGAGCGACGCGCGAAGCTGCGGGAGCAGCGCCTTGACGCGGTCGACGACCGAGATGATGTTGGAGCCCGGCTGCCTCTGGATGTTCAGGATCACCGCCGGCACGTCGTTCATCCACGCCGCCTGTTTCACGTTCTCCGCGTCATCGATGACCGTCGCGATGTCGGAGAGGTGAACGGGCGCCCCATCCTTGTACGACACGATCAAAGGGCGATACTGCTCGCTCGACAGGAGCTGGTCGTTTGCGGCGATCTGGTAGGCCTGCCGCGGGCCGTCGAACGTGCCCTTGGCCTGATTCACGTTGGACTGTGCGACGGCGGTGCGGACGTCCTCCATCGTGAGCCCGTAGGAGGAGAGAGCGGTCGGATTGACCTGGATGCGCACCGCGGGCTTCTGGCCGCCGCTGATGCTGACCAGCCCGACGCCCGGCAACTGCGAGATCTTCTGCGCGAGGCGCGTGTCGGCGAAGTCTTCCATTTTCGAAAGGGGGAGCGTCTTCGACGTCAGCGCGAGAGTGAGGATCGGCGTGTCCGCCGGATTGGTCTTGCTGTAGATCGGCGGGTTGGGCAGGTCGCGCGGCAGGTAGGTGCCGGAGGCGTTGATCGCCGCCTGCACCTCCTGCTCGGCCACGTCGATGTTCAAGTCGAGCACGAACTGCAGCGTGATGACCGAGCTTCCGTCGGAGCTGCTCGACGTCATCTGGTTCAGACCCGGGAGCTGTCCGAACTGGCGCTCGAGCGGCGCCGTCACCGCGGAGGCCATGACGTCCGGGCTCGCGCCGGGATAGAAAGTGACGATCTGGATCGTTGGGTAATCCACCTGCGGCAGCGCCGAGACGGGAAGCTGGCGGAAGCCGATGATCCCCGCCAGGAGCATGCCGACCATCACGAGCGAGGTCGCGATCGGGCGGAGGATGAAGGGCCGGGAAGGGCTCAAGAACCTGGCTTTCGCCCGCCGGCCGGCTTCCCGCCGCGCCCCTTGCCGCCCCGCGCGTCCCCGGAGGGGGGGCCGCCGTTTCGCGAAGCGCCCCCGCCCGGCGCGACCTTCGCTCCGGGCTGGAGCTTATCGACGCCGTCCGTCACGATCGGCTCGCCCGCCGCGACGCCGCTCCGGATTGCGGTGACCTCGCCCTCGGTCAACTGGACGTCGACGGTCCGCATCTCGACGGTCGAGTCGGGCTTGACCGCCCAGACGAAGGTGCTCTGGGGGCTTCGCTGAAGAGCCGCGGTGGGCACGAGAACGATGCCGTGCAGCGTGTTGACCAGCAGCCGCGCATTGACGAACTGGTTCGAAAAGAGCGCGCTGTTCTCGTTCTCGAAGAGCGCCTTGATGCGGACGGTCCCCGTGGCCTGGTCGATCTGGTTGTCGATGGCGAGAAGACTTCCGGTCGCGAGCTGGTTCTTCAGCTCGCGGTCCCACGCCTCGACGGGAAGCTTGCGGCCGGTCCGCAGCTCCTGCTGGACCGGACGCAGCTGGTCCGCCGGAATCGTGAACACGATCGCGATCGGCTGGAGCTGCGTGATCACGACGATGCCGTTGGCGTCGCCGGCATGGACGATGTTTCCGGGATCGACGAGCTTCAAGCCGACGGTCCCGGTGATCGGCGCCGTGATCCGGCTGTACGTGAGGTTCAGGTTCGCGCTCTCGATGAGGCCCTGATCGCTCTTTAGCGTGGCCTCGAGCTGGCGCACCGTCGCCACCTGCGTGTCGAGCTGCTGGCGCGGAATCGCGTCCTGCGAGACGAGCGTCTGATACCGCAGCAGGTCGACGCGGGCATTGGCGAGGGTGGCTTCGTCCTTGGCGCGCTGCCCCTCCGCCTGGAGCTTCTGCACCTGGAACGGCCGGGGATCGATCTCCGCGAGCAGCTCGTCCTTGTGGACCAGCTGGCCCTCCCGAAACAGAACGCGGAGGAGCTGGCCGTCGACGCGGCTTCGAACGGTGACCGTGTTGACCGCCGCGACGGTGCCGAGACCCGTCAGGTAGACCGGCAGGTCGCCCGTTCGCGCCGGCACGGCGACGACGGGAACGACGCGGTTGGCGGCGGAAGTTCTGGCCGCGGCCGCGTCCTTCTTCTCCTTCTGTCCGGAGCGCGAAAAGAGGAACACGGCCAGGGCGACGGCCAGGATGCCGACGATCCAGAGCCACGGCCGGCGCCGCCCGCGGCCCGGCGCCGCGGCGTCGGCCACGGGCTCCGAAGACCCGCGGCCGGAGGGGAGCTCCCGCTTTTCGGGCCCGGGCGGCTTTTCAGGCGGGGGAGGCTTCTGAGGCTCCGCGCGCGGGGGTTCCTGCGGAAGCGGTGCGTCGGATTTCATCGTTTGAAGTCCCGTCCATTCTGCCGGCAATCTCTCGCCCTCCCGGCTTCAATCCTGACCGTCCGATCCTGCCCGTCCGAATCGCCGCCCGGCGCCTCTTGCGCGCGATCCTCTCTTCCGGGAACATCTCCCGCAAAGAACGATTCCGCGCCGCGTATTCTGAACCCTTTTCAAGTACGTCCTATTCGCCTCCAAAGTTACAGAGAATCGGGGTCCAAGCGTCTGAGCGTGAAAGCTTTGTTCGGCGAGGACGGACTTCCGCAAAATGTCGGTGCAAAGGAAGGGTTGGGCGAGGAAGACGGCGTTGGGCGCTGGGCGCTGGGCGGGGGTCTGAGGCGGGGGACTTGGGCTCTCTAACGCGGGCCCGCGATTTTCCAGTTGAGGTTACCGACAGACGGGACTCCGACCGCGGACGTGACCCCGGTCCCGCTCATCTGCCACACGGTGTTCTGCCCGGTCGCGCCGTTGCGCCAGAGGATGTCGGTCTGGCCGTCGTTTGTGTAGTCGCCGACGCCCCCGATGCGCCAATTGAGGTCGTCGACGGGAGGTACGGCCGCGAGCGAGGTAACCGACGTGCCGTTCATCAGCCAGATCGTGTTCTGTCCCGTCGAGGCATTCCGCCAGAGGATGTCCGGCTTGCCATCCCCGTTGAAGTCGGCCGCTCCCGCGATCTCCCAACTCACGTCCGGGACGCCCGGGATCGGCGCGACTCCGATGACGGTCGATCCGCTCAGGAACCAGACTGTGTTCTGCCCCGTGGAGACGTTGCGCCACAACAGGTCGAGCTTGCCGTCCGCGTTGAAATCGGCCACCGCGCGGATCTTCCATTTCCCATCGGCGACTTCGGGCAGGGGCATCTGCGAGCTCAAGGCCCCGGCGTTCATCAGCCAGATCGTGTTCTGCCCCGTCACGTCGTTACGCCAGACGATGTCGCTCATCCCGTCTCCGCTCAGGTCACCCACTCCTCCCACCTGCCAGGCGGGATCAGAAATCGTCGGCAGCGCCACGAGCGAGCGGACGTTCGTCGCGTTCATCAGCCAGATCGTGTTCTCGCCGGTAGCGCTGTTGCGCCAGAGAATGTCCACTCGGTTGTCTCCGTCGAAATCACCTCGCGCGACCGAAGGTCCGCAGGGCGGCCTGGCGTTTCCTCCGCCCAGCAGCGGACCCGTCCCTGACGACGTTCTCTGCATCGCGCCCACATCGGCCGCGGTCCCTCGCGCCACGCACAGGAAGTCGTCTGACGCGCGCCAGGACTCGAACCCATTCCCCGCCGCGCCGATGAGCGGACCGCCCGCCGCGGGCCAGAGATCGTAGGGACTCGCAGTCGGCTGGTCGAAGCACACGGTCGCCGGGCTGCAGGCGATGTTTCCGAGGACGGTATTGGCCACGGGGGACGCCGGTGTGAATGCCGGAGTGCCACCGAGCGGCGCGACCGCGTTGAACGCCAGCACGTTGCCGGCGCCCGCCTGCCAGTTACTCACCTGGATGCCGCCGGTCTGATTCCCGAAAACCGTGTTGTCGACGATCCAGACGTTCTGCTGCAGGCCCCGGCCTCCGTAGTCCTGCGCCCAGATCCCGTTGTACTGATTGCGCACCAGGATGTTGTTGCGCACGATGGCGGGGCCGCCGCCGACGTTGATGCCCGCGTCGGTCTTCGACCCCTCGACGTAGTTGCGCTCCACCACGCTCGGAGGGTCTCCGCGATTGGAGCCGTAAACGTCGATTCCGGGACCCTGAGCGTTGTAGATCGTGTTCTCGGCGATGGTCGCATAGGAATTCAACTTGATCTCCAGCCCGTAGCCCACACCGTCGCCCGGCTGGACGGTGTCGATCAGGTTGCCCCGGATCAGAATGTTCAGGGCGTGGCACGAAGCCCCGTCATGGCATCCGAAATAGAGGCCGGTCGATTGCAGATTCGTCAGGACGTTGTTTGTGACGGAGATGTCCTGATAGGTGCTGCCGCTCGAATTGGCCGCCACCGCGATATCCGTTCCCTGAAAGACGTTCTGGTCGATGACGACGCCCTGCACGCTGCTCCGCAGCTTGATCGGATTGACCCCGGCGCCCGACGCGGTCGGCCCGAACGTGAGCCAGCGGAAGACGAGGAAGGAACCATACACATCGATGATGTTGTTGCTCGCGCCCGAATAGGCCAGGACCGCGCGGTCGGCCGGGGCCGCGCTCTGCGAGCGCAGGGTAATCGGAGCCGCGGCCGTGCCGGAAACCGCGACGGAGCAGGTGCCCGGGTAACTTCCAGCCGAGAAGAGAATCGTGTCCCCGGGCGCGGCGGCATTGACGACGTTGCACCACGCGCTGGCGGGATTGACGGGGTAGGTGTTGCCGCTGGCGCTCGCCGCCGCGAGGCCCGACATCACGAGGAGGAGCCACAGCATCGAGAGGGGGTTCTGAATCCGCGAGGGGCAGTCAGGTTTTCTCATGTCGGGACGGCGATCCGGAACGTGATGGGAGACTTCTCGCTTGCGTTGAACGGTTCTCAGCCAGCGTACCCTATTCGCGGCCGACCCTCGAGTCGCCGACCC